>NZ_JBFRFV010000012.1:0-157853 GCF_052115005.1 Massilia sp. 2TAF26 | reverse complement strand
CTTCCAGGGCGATCTCGTCGAACGGGTTCATCGACATTTTGACGTTGGCGATATCGACACCGCTGCCGTCGGACTTGACGCGGACCTTGACGTTGTAGTCGACCACGCGTTTGACGGGTACCAGGACTTTCATAGTGGGCCTTTGAAAAATGGAATGTGACTGACTAAAAATGATCCGAATTATAAGAGCAAAACTGCTTCAGCACAGAATTAAAGCACGATCGTGCGTTTTTCACTTAGAAGGATGCCACTAATTCTGAGGAAAATCGATTTGCCGGATAGAAAAGTCGGATAGGGAAAACACGAGGCTGCCCCTGCCCTGCCCCGTGCAGCGCTGCGCGCCGTCCTTGCGCGCTTACTTCCGGCGCAGCCAGAAGGTGAATTCGCCGTTGATGTGGGTATGCGCCAGCAATGCATTGCCAGTCTGCTTGGCGAAGGCCTGGAAGTCGCGGACCGAGCCGGTGTCGGTCGCGACGATGCGCAGCACTTCGCCGCTTGCCAGTTCTGCGAGGGCCTTCTTGGCCTTGAGGATCGGCAGCGGGCAATTCAAGCCACGTGCATCCAGGTCCTTCTGGACCTCGATGGTGCCGGTGTCGAGTATGGTTTCGCTCATCATTTGCCTGCGGTTTTAGGGGGCAGATGCCCGCATGGTACTCCAATTGCGGGATTATGACGCGCCGCATCAAAATTTGGTATCCATGTTGCGTTGTGACAACGGCAAGACATTGACAGAAATGACAACGGCCGGAATTTCCCGGCCGTTCATGCTGAGCGCGTGGGCACGATGTGCCCACCCTGGCTTATACGCGTTCGCCGACCCAGCCAGCCACGCCGGCCAGTGCCTGCGGCAACGCAGCAGCATCGGTACCGCCGGCCTGGGCCATGTCCGGACGACCGCCACCCTTGCCGCCCACCTGCTGGGCGACGAAGTTGACCAGCTCGCCAGCCTTGACCTTGCCGGTGGCGTCCTTGGTGACGCCGGCGATCAGGCTGACCTTACCCTCCAGCACCGAGGCCAGCACGATGGCGGCGGTCCCGAGCTTGTCCTTCAGCTTGTCCATGGTCTCGCGCAGTGCGTTCACATCCGCGCCTTCCATGGTGGCGGCCAGCACCTTCACGCCGTTGACGTCGACGGCCTTGCCGGCCAGCTCATCGCCCTGGCCCGCGGCCAGCTTCGACTTCAGCGCGTTGACTTCCTTCTCCAGCGCCTTGACCTGGTCCTGGACCTGGCCGATGCGCGACGGCAGTTCGTCCGGGCTGGTCTTCAGGCTGGCCGCGGCTTCCTGCAGCTTGCGGTTGGTCGCCTGCACCCATGCCAGTGCGCCCTCGCCCGTCACCGCCTCGACGCGGCGGATGCCGGCAGCGACGCCGCCTTCCGAGACGATCTTGAACAGGCCGATGTCGCCGGTGCGGGTGACGTGCACGCCGCCGCACAGCTCTTTCGAGGAACCGATGTCCAGCACGCGCACGGTATCGCCGTACTTCTCGCCGAACAGGGCCATCGCGCCGTGCTTGATGGCGTCGTCCATCGACATGTGCTGGGCTTTCGTCGAATGGTTCTGCAGGATCTCGGCGTTGACGATCTGCTCGACCCTGGCGATTTCTTCCGCGCTCAAGGGAGCGTTGTGGGCGAAGTCGAAGCGGGTCTTGTCCGGATCGACCAGCGAGCCCTTCTGCTGGACGTGGGAACCCAGCACTTCGCGCAGGGCCTTGTGCATCAGGTGGGTGGCCGAGTGGTTGCGGATGGTGCGCGCGCGCTTGGCTTCGTCCACTTGCGCGTCGACCGTGTTACCCACTTTCAGGGAACCGGAGCGCAGCACGCCGTGGTGACCGAACACGTCGGCCTGGATCTTCAGGGTGTCCTCGACGTCGAACAGGCCGTCCGAGGATTTGATGACGCCCTTGTCGCCCACCTGGCCGCCGGATTCGGCGTAGAACGGGGTAGTGTCCAGCACCACGATGCCTTCCTGGCCGGCCTTCAGCTCCTGCACCGAGACGCCGTCGGCGTACAGCGCCACCACGTGGGTATTGTGGACCAGCATTTCGTAGCCGACGAACTTGTTCTTCTCGCCCGAGTACTCGACGTTGGCGGCCATCTTGAACTTGCCGGCGGCGCGCGCCGTCTTCTTCTGCTGTTCCATGGCGGCGGCAAAGCCTGCCTCGTCCAGCGTCACGTTGCGCTCGCGGCAGATGTCGGCGGTCAGGTCCAGCGGGAAGCCGTAGGTGTCGTACAGGGTGAAGGCGGTGGCGCCGTCCAGGTTTTGCGGATCCTTGGCCAGCTGGGCTTCCAGGATCTTCATGCCGTTTTCCAGGGTCTCGCCGAAACGCTCTTCCTCGGCCTTCAGCACCTGCATGACGCGGGCCTTGGCGTCGCGCAGTTCCGGATAGGCGTCGCCCATCTCGATGTCGAGGTCTTCGACCAGCTTGTAGAAGAAGGGTTTGGTCTGGCCCAGCTTGTAGCCGTGGCGCAGCGCGCGGCGGATGATGCGGCGCAGGACGTAGCCGTGGCCTTCGCTGCTCGGGATGATGCCGTCGACGATCAGGAAGCTCGATGCGCGGATGTGGTCGGCGATGACCTTGAGCGAGTTATTGCTGAGATCGGTCGCGCCGGTTTCGCGGGCGGCGGCCTTGATCAGGTGCTGGAACAGGTCGATCTCGTAGTTCGAGTGCACGTGCTGCAGCACGGCGGCCAGGCGCTCCAGGCCCATGCCGGTATCGATCGACGGCTTCGGCAGCGGGGTCAGGACACCCTGCTCGTCGCGGTTGAACTGCATGAACACCAGGTTCCAGATCTCGATGAAGCGGTCGCCGTCTTCTTCCGGCGAGCCCGGCGGACCGCCCCAGATGTCGGCGCCGTGGTCGTAGAAGATCTCGGTGCAGGGGCCGCAGGGGCCGGTGTCGGCCATCTGCCAGAAGTTGTCGGAGGCGTAGCGGGCGCCCTTGTTGTCGCCGATGCGGATGATGCGCTCTTTCGGCACGCCGATCTCGTTGGCCCAGATGTCGTAGGCTTCGTCGTCTTCGAAGTAGACGGTGATGGTCAGCTTCTCGCTAGGGAGCGCGTAGACCTTGGTCAGCAGCTCCCAGGCGAAGTTGATGGCGTCGCGCTTGAAGTAGTCGCCGAAGCTGAAGTTGCCCAGCATCTCGAAGAAGGTGTGGTGGCGCGCGGTGTAGCCGACGTTTTCCAGGTCGTTGTGCTTGCCGCCGGCGCGCACGCAGCGCTGCACGGTGGTGGCACGCTTGTACGGACGGGTATCCAGGCCCAGGAACACGTCCTTGAACTGCACCATGCCGCTGTTGGTCAACAACATCGTCGGGTCGTTGCCCGGCACGAGCGGGCTGGAGCGGACGATCGTGTGGCCTTTGGACTCAAAGAACTTGAGAAACTTTTCGCGTATTTCGGTGGATTTCATGTCGTAGGGGCGTGTGAGGGCAGCATGCTATATAAAGAAAATGATTATAGCGTAGCTGTTGGGGGGAATTGCAGGCCGCGAATGGTGTGCTTGCACTAATTACAACGGTTAGCACGTCGTTCCCGCGAAGGCGGGAATCCAAGTTTGTTCGAGCTGACGAAACGCGCGCAGAACTTGGGTCCCCGCCTTCGCGGGGACGACGGAAGGTTCTGCTAAGCTTCCGCAAACTCCGCCCCAATCAGATCGATCCGATCGGTACAAAAGGCGTCCACACCCCAGCCCAGCAATTCCCGAGCCCGCCCCGGGTCGTTGACGGTGTAGCAGAACAGCCCGAAACCGGCCGCCTTGATCTCCGCCGCCTGCCCCGGAGCAAGGTGGCGGTGGTTGACGTGGACGGCGACGGCATCCACCGCGCCGGCGCGGCGCTCCCAGTCGGGCGGCAGCGCATCCATCAGGCAGGCGCGCGGCAGGCGGGGCGCCGCCTCGCGCGCGGCTTCCAGCGCCGCCTGGCTGAACGAGGACAGCAGCGGCGCCCGTTCCAGCTGTCCGGCCGCCAGCTCTTCGGCGAACAGGGCGGCGGCCATGCGCGCAACCGTGGCGCCGGTCTCGGTGTCGTGGCCCGGCACCGGCTTGATCTCGATGTTCATCCACACGCCGTGGACCTTGCAGTATTGCGCGAACTCGACGAACAGCGGCACCGGCTCGCCCTCGTAGGCGCGGCCGAACCAGGCACCGGCGTCCATGCCGGCCAGTTCCAGCGCGTCGTAGTCGCAGATCTTGCCGGAGCCGGCGACGGTGCGGCCCAGCCAGGGGTCGTGCATCACGATGGGCACGCCGTCGCGCGCCAGCATGACGTCGTATTCGATGGCGCGAAAGCCTGCGCGCATACCGCGTCTCAGGCCGGCGAAGGTGTTTTCCGGCGCCAGGGTACCGCCGCCGCGATGCGCCAGGACTTTCGGGTAGCGCCACATGCTTCGTTCTCCTATCCGCGTGCCGACAAGACCAGGAAACCCGCCAGGTTGAGCGCCACCGTGCCCCAGAACATCCGGCGGAAGGGCTGCTTGACCGTCTTGTGCCGCAGCCATTGCTGGGCCACCAGGGCGCCGGGCCAGCCGCCCAGCAGGCCCAGCACCAGCAGCCTGCTTTCCGGGGTGCGCCGCTCGCCGCGCCGCGCCGCCGACTTGTCCAGCGCATAGCTGAAGAAACAGACCACGCTCAGCGCCAGATAGGCGGCGCCGACCACCGGCGGCAGGCGCCAGGCAAGGGTCGCGGCCGCATACAGGGCGGCGAACAGGAGGATGGGCAGATAGGGCGTCATGAACGGCAGCTTACGCCCCGCCGCTCATGGTGTCCATACGGAAAGGGCCTTAGTTGGCGGACTTCAGGAAGCCCACCACATCGTTGTTGAAACGCTGCGACAGGTCCAGATAGGGGAAGTGGCCGGCGCCGGCGTACTCGACCAGCGTCGCCTTCGGCAAGGCCCTGGCAAGCGCGCGCTGGGCCGGCAGGCCGATCGCGTAATCCTCTGCGCCGGCGATCACCAGCACCGGCATGGTCAGGCGGTCGAAGCGGGTGAAGCGATAGGACAGGAAGCCGCTGTTCCACAAGGCGCCGCCCAGTTCGCCGGTATTGCGCAGGCCGCTCTTCGCATCGACCTCGCGCTGCTCGGCCACCCGTTTCATGTCCGGGAACATGGTCTCGTCGTTGACGCGCTCGCGGATATCGTCGGCCACCGAGTTGAAGGCGAAGTAGCACTCGTCCGGCGTTTCCTTGCGCTCGGCGGCGGCGGCGCGCGCCTTCTGCAGGTCGGCCGGATAGCGCTGCGCCAGGAAGGCCACGCGGGCGGCGCAGGCATCGGGAATGCTCGACGCCGCGCTGACCAGCACCAGCCTGTCGACGTGGCGGGGATAGGCGGCGGCGTACTCGAGCGCCAGGGCGCCGCCGAAGGAATGGCCCATCAGCGCCAGCTTCGGCACCCCGAGCTGCTTGCGCAGGGCTTCGATGTCCTCGACCATGATCGGCATGGAATAGGCACCGGTCCAGGGACGCTCGGAACGCCCGCTGCCGCGCTGGTCCAGGTAGATCATCCTGAGCTTTCCTTCCAGGGCCTTGCCAGTCTGGGCCTCGAAGCTGTAGCTGTTGTAGCCGGGGCCGCCGTGCAGGAACAGCAGCGGCGCAGCGCTCCCCTGGCCGGCGACCTTGTACCACAGGCGCACGCCGTTGACGACGGTCTGGTGTTCGCCGGCCCGGATGGCCGCGCTGCCGGCCTGGGCGACGGATGCCGCCTGGGCGGCAGGCGGCATGCCGGCGAAGGCGGCGGCGATGGTCACGATGGCCGCCAGGGTTGTGCTGAAGCGCATGATCTCTTGGTCTATCTTGCTGTTGTAATTACACAATTATAGAGAGCATGCCCCTCCTGGCGAAAGCCCCGGTTTGTCCGGGCTGTCCGCACTGTCCGTTAATGAACGTACGGAGAAATCCGGCCGAAGCGCCTACCCTCCATTTTCGACTGTCTCAACACCGGAGGAAATCATGGGATTCGATCTAGGCAACCTGCTGCAGCAATACCTGGGCGGCGGCGCCAACGCCAACCATGCGCAGGCCGAGGACGACTTCGACCGCGTCGCGCAACAGGCGCCGCAGGAAGAGGTGGCGCGCGGCGTGACCCAGGCGCTGCGCTCGGACCAGACGCCGCCCTTCCCGCAAATGGTCGGCCAGCTGTTCGGCAACAGCAACCCGGACCAGCGCGCCGGCATGCTGAACCAGTTGCTCTCCAGCGTCGGCCCGTCCCTGCTGTCGTCGGTGGCCGGCGGCGCGCTCGGCAATATCCTCGGCGGCGGCCAGACCAGCGTGACGCCGGAACAGGCTTCCCAGCTCTCGCCCCAGCAGGTGCAGGAAATCGCCGCCCACGCGGAACAGCAGAATCCAGGCATCGTCGACCAGATGGGCAATTTCTATTCGCAACATCCGACCCTGGTAAAAGCCCTGGGCGGCGCCGCGCTGGCGATCGCGCTGGGCCATATGGCGCAAGGCATGCAACGTCATTAAACAAAGGAGAATTACATGGGTATCCTAGGCGACATCTTCCACAAGATCTTCCCGTCCCACCATCCGGCAGCCACCCAGGCCGGCGCCCCCGGCGGCCAGCAGAACGTGCCGCCGCCGGCCCAGCAGGCGCCGGCCCAGCAGCCACAGGCCGCGCCGGCGCAGACCACCGGCACCACCGGGGCCGCAGCCGCTCCGGCTTCCACCCTGAGCCAGCAGGTGGACGTCGAGGAGATCCTGACGAATATGCAAAAACAGTCGGGCCAGCAGCTGAACTGGCGCACCTCGATCGTCGATCTGCTGAAGCTGCTGAACCTGGACAGCAGCCTGCAGGCGCGCAAGGAACTGGCGGCCGAGCTGAACTACACCGGCGACACCAACGACTCGGCCACCATGAACATCTGGCTGCACAAGCAGGTCATGACCAAGCTGGCGCAGAACGGCGGCAAGGTGCCGGCCGATCTGCAGGGCTGAGGACGCCGCCGGGCCGGGACGCGCAGCGCGCACCGGTCCGGCCCATTGATGATGCTTTCGACCAATCAACAGTCCAGCACCAAGAACTTATCCGAGCAATCCAGGAAAGTACTGGCCATCCGCGACGATGTTTTTGCCGAATGGGAAAAACGTGTGCGCAGCCTGATCCTCGGCGCGGATGAAGTCAGCCATCCCGTGCTGCTGGATACCCTCCCCTTGTTCTACGGGAACATCGCGGAGGCGCTCAGTCCGGGATTCGAGCGCGCAAACGGGGCCAGCGATTCGACCGCCGCCACCGGACACGGCAGCGAGCGGGCGCGCACGACCGAATACAAGGCCGTCGAGATCGTCCACGAATACCAGCTGCTGCGCGACGTCCTGTTCGAGGTCGCCAAACAGCACGGCATCAAGTTCAGCGGCGAGGAAGCCCGCATCATCCGCTCCTCCTTCGACCAGGCGATCCGCGACGCCATCGAAGAATTCACGGCCCTGCAGCGGACCTTCCGCGAACGGGTCGCCGCCTCGCTCACGCACGACATGCGCAGCCCGCTGTCCGTCATCGTCTCCGGCGCGGAACTGCTGCTGGCGACCAGTCCGGGCCAGTCGGACAAGATCGCCCGGAAGATCCTGGACAACGGCCTGCGCCTGGAAACGATGATCCAGGAGCAGCTCGACGCCATCGTCCAGCCGGCGCCCCACACCGCCGCCCTGCCCCTGGCCCAGGTGGATGCCCTGGCGCTGGCGCGGAAGGTGGGCGAACACGTCAACGACACGACTTCGGCGCACTGCGAGGTGAGCGGCGAAGCCGTGACCGGCTGGTGGAACGAAAGCGCGCTGCGGCGCGCCCTCGAAAACCTGGCCCTGAACGCGGCCAAGTACGGCGACGGAAAGGCAGTGAGCGTGAAGGTCGCCCAGACCCACGGCCGCGTCGTCATCTCGGTCCACAACTGCGGCAACCCGATCCCCGACGACAGGCGCAAGGACATCTTCGAATACCTGAACCGCGGCGAACAGTCCGACAAGATCGGCTGGGGCATCGGCCTGCCCTTCGTCCAGGAAGTCGCCAAGCGCCACGGCGGCACCGTGGTGCTCGACAGTTCGGAACAGGCCGGCACCACCTTCACCCTCGACATCCCGATCGACGGACGCCAGTTCAACGGCGGCTGAACTCAATCGGCCAGGCTGGTATTCGCCGGCGTTCCGCAGGAAAAGCAGAAGCGCATCAAGGCATTCTTGCGCACCGTGCACACCGGGCAGCGGTCGAACAACTGGAAGCCGCAATGCGGGCAATGCGCCAGGGTCTCGTCCTTGTAGTTGGCGGGCCGCTCGCAGGACGGGCACAGGCCCTTGCCGATGCGCCCCATCACGAGGTCGTAGCGCATGCCGGTCTTGCGCTGCTGTTCCGGCATGGCCTCGATCGCCCTCTGGCGCGCCAGGTAGGCCTGCAGCCAGCGGATCGCGTAGCGGCCGCAGACTACCGTCAGCAGGATGCCGACGATGTAGCGCACATAGCCGCCATAGCTGGGCAGGTAGGGCACCAGCTCGAAGAAGAAGGCGAACAGGGCAAAGAAGATGAAGCCCCAGGCGAAGGGCCAGTAGGTGCTGTTGCGCTTGTGCCGGAACAGCCAGCCGGCAAGCAGCAGCAGCGGCAGGGTCAGCGCCAGGCGGTACAGGAAGACGTGCAGCTCGGCGCGGCGCGCGGCCTGCTCGGCCTGCTTCTGGGCCGGTTCCAGCAGCGCCGCATAATCTTGCCGCGCCTTCTGCTCGGCCTGGGCCGCATCCAGCCGGACCTGGCGCTGGGCTTCCACCGCGGCCAGCGCCGTCCGTTCGTCCTGCGCCAGGCCGTCCAGCGCGCGGGTACGTGCTATCAGCTCGGCATCCTGGTCCGGCCGCACGGTGGCATGGCGGGTGGCGAGCCAGTTGTGGAAAGTCTCGCGCGCGCTGCGCGTGTTGGCTTGGGCGACCTCATGCTTCTGCTCGGCCTGGTCGAGCGCGCGCCCGGCTTCCTCGCGCACTTTGGCCGCACGGTCGATTTCCGTCCTGATCTGCGCCGCCGCGGCCGGCTCCAGCATGGCCTGCGCGGTCGGCGCCGGGTCGAGTCCGCCCAGGTTGTCGATCAGCTTGCCGCCGAGGCCGATCAGGAAGCCGGCAAAGATGACGGCCACCAGCCACAGGGCACGGTGCATCCAGGTTTCGGTCAGGCGCAGGCCTTTGTTCATGGCGGAGTTCTCTTTTAAGGATGGCAACCCTCGCAGCTTGCCATTTTCGAAGAACGCGCACCAGACCCGAATCCGCGGCAGCCGTCGCGCGCTACCCGGGGTAGCGGATGGCGCTACCGGCGGGAATCAGAAATAGGACAAGCCCAGCGCCTTGCGCACCTCGTCCATGGTCTGCGCCGCCACGTCGCGCGCCTTGAAGGTGCCGTCCTTCAGGATCTGCATGACCTGGCCCTTGTCCTTGGCGAATTCCTCGCGGCGGGCGCGGATCGGCGCCAGCATCTCCTGCAGGATGCCTTCGAGGCGCTTTTTGACGATCGAGTCGCCCAGGCCGCCGCGGGTGTAATGGGCCTTCATCTCGGCCAGGCCTTCCTTGTCCGTGTCGAAGGCGTCCAGGTAGATGAAGGCGACGTTGCCCTCCAGGTGGCCCGGGTCCGACACCTTGAGGTGCAGCGGGTCGGTGTAGACCTGCTTGACGGCGGCGCGGATCTCGTCGGCGCTGGCGCCCAGGTTGATGGTGTTGCCCAGCGACTTGCTCATCTTGGCGCGGCCGTCGGTGCCCGGCAGGCGGCCGACTTCCGGCACGATCGCCTTGGCCTCGACCAGGATGTCCTTGCCCTGGCCGTAGGTGCGGTTGAACTTGCGCACGATCTCGTTGCACTGCTCGATCATCGGGATCTGGTCGTCGCCGACCGGCACGATGCCGGCCTTGAAGGCGGTGATGTCGGCGGCCTGGCTGGCCGGGTAGGTCAGGAAGCCGGCCGGGATGTCCCGCTCGAAGCCGCGCTGCACGATTTCGGCCTTGACGGTCGGGTTGCGCTCGAGGCGGGCGACGGTCACCAGGTTCAGGTAATAGAAGGTCAGCTCGGCCAGTTCCGGAATCTGGGACTGGATCAGGATGGTCGACTTGGCCGGATCGATCCCTACGGCAAGGTAATCGAGCGCCACCTCGATCACGTTCCGGTGTACCTTACCTATGTCATCCATGTTGTCCGTGAGCGCCTGGGCGTCCGCGAGCATGATGAATTGGCGATATTGATCCTGGTAAGTGACGCGATTGCGCAGGCTGCCGACGAAGTGGCCGAGATGCAGCGGCCCGGTGGGACGGTCGCCGGTCAGGATGACAGAGCTGGTAGCGGTGGGGGTTTGCTGACTCATCGGGGTTCCTTTTTATCCTTGCCCCGATCCTGCCGCGCCATTGACAACGCCACCTTGAATCGAGGCGGCGTTCATTGATTCACATTCAACTCTCTGGCCGCGCGCGCTTAGCGGCGCCACCAGGAAACGAGAATGAAATGTGTATTCGAAAAATTCATGATGGCATGGTTACAGGTTGCCGCACCGCTGTCAACCGCCAGCTTACCGATACCCCTGACATCCTGGACCGGAAGGGAGTTCCATGAATTTTTTGTTGCAATAAATTTAATAGATTGGTGATTTATGGATTCTACGAAGAGCACGAACAGCCACCACAACCGACCGCTGCAACTCTGGGGCGGTCTCGAATGCACCGTCAATCGCGTCCGCGATGACTATTTCCACCAGCTCGATCGCAACGGCCACGCCACCCGTCCGGCCGACATCGAGCGTTTCGCCTCCCTCGGCATCCGTGCGATCCGCTATCCGATCATCTGGGAGCGTACCGCCCCGGACGGCATCGCCCATGCCGACTGGAGCTGGCCGGACGAGCGCCTGAACGCCCTGCGCGAAGCCGGCGTCACCCCGATCGCCGGCCTGGTCCACCACGGCAGCGGCCCGCGCCATACCAGCCTGGTCGACCCGGCCTTTGCCGAGCAGCTCGCCGAATATGCCGGCGCCGTGGCCGCGCGCTACCCCTGGCTGGAGTACTACACCCCGGTCAACGAACCCTGCACCACCGCCCGCTTCGCCGGCCTCTACGGCGTCTGGTATCCGCACGGCCGCGACGACCGCACTTTCATCCAGGCCCTGCTGGTCCAGTGCCGCGCGGTGGTGCTGGCCATGCGCGCGATCCGCGCCGTCAACCCGAACGCCAAACTGGTCCAGACGGACGACCTCGGCAAGACCTACAGCACGCCGGAGCTGGCCCACGTGGCCGAGTTCTACAACGAACGCCGCTGGCTGGCCTGGGACCTGCTGTGCGGCATGGTCGGCCCCGACCACGCCCTGTGGAACTATCTGCTGCGGACCGGCATCCCGGCCGAGGATTTCCTGTGGTTCCGCGAGAACCCCTGCCCGCCCGACCTCATCGGCGTCAACTACTACGTCACCAGCGAACGCTGGCTGGATCACCGCCCCGAACGCTACCCGCAGCACCACCGCGGCACCGCCGACGGCATTCCCTGCGCCGACATCGAAGCCTCGCGCGCGCTGGCGACGCCGACCGCCGGCATCGCCCCGCTGCTGGCGGAAGTGTGGGACCGCTACCGCATCCCGCTGGCCGTCACCGAAGCCCACATCGACGCCAACCGCGAAGACCAGCTGCGCTGGCTGCTGGAGATCTGGGAAGCGGCCAAGGAAGTCCGCGCCAACGGCGTCGACCTGCGCGCCGTGACGGTCTGGTCCCTGCTCGGCTCCTTCGACTGGAACAGCCTGGTCACGCAGAACCGCGGCTATTACGAGCCCGGCCCCTTCGACGTCCGCTCGCCCGAGCCGCGCCCGACCGCGCTGGCGCGCATGATGCGCGAACTGGCGTCGGGCCAGCCGCTGTCGCACCCGGTGCTGCGCGGCCAGGGCTGGTGGCGCCGTGCGGGCCGCTTCCTGTGCCCGCCGGTGGCGACCCCGGCCGCCGTCACCTCGATCACGGCCGACGGCCATACCCTGGTCGGAAAAGGCAGCCGCCCGATCCTGATCACCGGCGCCAGCGGCACCCTGGGGCGCGCCTTCGCCCATCTCTGCCGCAAGCGCCACCTGGCCTTCCGCCTGCTGTCGCGCCAGGACATGGACATCACCGACCCCGACTCGGTCGAGCGCGCGCTGGCCCATCACCGGCCGTGGGCGGTGATCAATACCGCCGGCTATGTGCGCGTCGACGAGGCCGAGAACGACGTCGAACGCTGCATGCGCGAGAACGCGATCGGTCCGGCGATCCTGGCCGCCGCCTGCGCCCGCCACGGCGTCCACCTGACCACCTTCTCCAGCGACCTGGTGTTCGACGGCCGCCAGGACGCCCCCTACGCCGAGAGCAGTACGGTGTCGCCGCTGAACGTGTACGGCCGCAGCAAGGCGGAGGCCGAACAGCGCGTGCTGGACAAGCATCCCGGCGCCCTGGTGGTACGCACCTCCGCCTTCTTCGGCCCCTGGGACCGGCACAACTTCGTCACCCTGGCCCTGCAGGCGCTCGAGCGCGGCGAGGCCTTCACGGCCGCCAGCGACATGACGGTCTCGCCGACCTATGTGCCGGACCTGGTGCACGCCTGCCTGGATCTCGCCATCGACTTCGAGGCCGGAATCTGGCACCTGGCCAACGCCGGCGGCGTCACCTGGGCCGAACTGGCCGCGAAGGCGGCCCTGGCCGCCGGGGTGGACGCCAGCCGCCTGGAAGCGAAGCCGTCCGCGGACTGCGGCTTCGTCGCCGCCCGCCCGACCTACACGGCAATGACCAGCGAACGCGGCATCCTGCTGCCGGCGCTGGACAATGCGCTGGCCCGCTACCTCGAGCTGCGCCGGCAGGGCGATCCGGAGATGGAGGACCTGATCAGGTCGATGGAAACCCGCCAGCCTTTGGCCGGCGAGCATCGCCAGATGGAAGTGACGCCACCGGAGGCGGTCCAGGCCTCCTGATCCCGATGCCGACTGTAAGGACGTGGCTTTACTACGTTGCAATTTTTTTATTGACTGGAAGTAACAAGTTGATTGAAAATTAATACATCCGAACTCGTAAGGAGCCCGTCCATGAGGTCCGCAGTTTTCCTGTCCGCCCTGCTGGGGCTTGCGATGCCGTGCGGCGCCGCTCTCGCGGCGTCGAACACGCCGAACCAGCCCGAAATCCAGCTCAGGATGCCCGCCCGCGGCAGCTACAACGGCCCCATCATCAATGGCATCGCCAAGGCCCGTTTCTCGAATGGCGATATGTACCAGGGCGAGTGGAAGAACGGCAAGCCCGACGGCATCGGCACGATGAGCTATATGCTGGGCGGCTCGTACGAAGGCGAATGGAAGAACGGCAAGCGGAACGGCAAGGGCGTCATGACCTTTGCCGGCAGCGAGCGCCGCGCCGAAGTCCGCTTCGTGGACGACCAGAGGGTCGACGTGGATGCGGAGCGTGTGTCCGCCGCCACGGCCTCCGCCAGGTTCTGGCTGTTGTCGGGCGACGAGCCGACCGGTTCGCACATCCGCAACAAGGTGGTCTACTCGACCCTGCCGCTGGACCGGGGCTTCGACGAGCTGACGCCCGACCAGCAGCGCCTGGTCCGCTCCACCTATCCGGCGCTGGATGCCGGCGACCAGCCGCCTTATCCGCTGAAGGGCGGGAAAGAGCTGTACAAGCTGCTGGTGCAGATGATCCGCCGTATGGAACTGATGGAGGACATCCTCGTCTACGTGGCGGTGGACGCGGAGGCCAATGTGACCTCGGTGACCACCATGACCACCATGGATCCCAAGCTCAGGGACCTGATCGCGGCCGGCGCCGGCCTGATCAAGTACAAGCCGGCGCAATGCGGCGGTCAGCCCTGCGCGGGCGTCGTGCCGTTCAACCTGCACCTGCGCACCCTGCTCTGAACCCTCTGAAGCTATTGAATCCCTATTGAATCAAGGAGCCCATCCGTGCAGTCTGCCGCTTTCCTGCTCGCCCTCGGCCTGGCCCTGGGCAGTTCCACCAACGCCTGGGCCCAGGCGGTGTCCGCGCCGGCAATGGCGCCGGGCGAAGTCCAGCTCAAGATGCCCGACGGCGGCACCTACATCGGCACCGTCACCAATGGCGTCCCCGACGGCAAGGGCTATTTCAAGGATGCCGACGGCATGCAGTACGAGGGCGAGGTCCGCATGGGCCATCGCACCGGCGTTGCCGAGGGCCTGTTCCCGAAGGGCGACCGCTACCAGGGCGAATGGAAGGACGGCAAGCCCGACGGCACCGGCAAGATGAGCTACATGCTCGGCGGCGCCTACGAGGGCGAATGGAAGAACGGCCGGCGCCACGGCAAGGGCACGATGACCTTCGCCGGCAGCGGCCGCCGCGCCGAGGTGCGCTTCGAAAACGGCCTGAGGGTCGACGTGAAGCCGGAACTGCCGTCGCGTGCCACGACCTCCGCCAACTATTCCCTGTCATCCAGCAATGCCCCGGTCGGCTCGCATATCCCGAACAAGGTGGCGCATGGACCGCTGCCGCTGGACCGGGGTTTCGCCGAACTGACGCCGGACCAGCAGCGCTTCGTGCGCTCCTACTATCCGGCGCTGGAGGTGGGCGACGATCCGCCCTACCCGCTCAGGGGCGCGCAGGACCTGTATGCCGGGCTGTCGAAGCTGGCCGGCCGCCTCCGGCTGAACGACGATGTGCTGTTGTACGTGGCGGTGGATGCGGACGGCAAGGTCACGACCGTCACCACCATGGGCTCCCTCGATCCGGAGGTCAAGCGTGCGATCGGCACCGCCGCCGGCCTGCTCGGGTACACGCCCGGCAAATGCGGCGGCCAGCCCTGCGGCGGCGTGGTGCCCTTCAACATGAAGCTGACCGTCAGCTACTGAGGCGTTTTCAGCATCCCGCCGGTCAACGCGTCCAGCTCGCGTTCGGCGAGCGCCTGCAGCGCCTCGAATGTCGGCGCCGCGGCGCCATCGACGATGATGCTGAACTCGCACAGGAAGTCGCCTGTCACCACGTAGCGCGACACGCCGAGGCTGCCCTTCGCCTGCGCCGTATCCATCATGACGCGATACGGAAAGTGCCATGAAAAGGCACGGTTCCTGACCGTTCGCTGGAGCGCCTGTCCCAGCGGGGTGTCGACCGCCTTGAAGCTCACGCCCTGTTTCTCGTACTGGGCGAATTCGGCGGCGCTCCCCGGGGCGAACCGGGCGAGGATCTCGGTGCGGCTCTTGGGCCTGTCGTCCCGCAGGCGCGTCACCACGACCGCCTGCGCCCCGAAGCCGCCATCCGGCAGGAACAGCACATGGCTCGTGATGACGGTGCCGTCCGGCCTGCGCGCGATGAGCGCCTGGTGGACATGGACGCGCGGATTGTCCGCCACTTTCGGGATACGGATCTGCCAGCCCTGGTAGGGCGAGGAATAGATGCCGTTGCCGATGACGCCTTCCATCGATTCCAGCTTCTTCGAGTAATGCGGCGGCACGGAAGGCCCGTCCGGCGATCCCAGGAAGCTGTCTTCCCGCAGTTGAACGACAAGGACCTCCCTGTCCTGCTTGCCGTCGCCGCTGGCGCTTGCCGCTTGCGTCACGGCGATCAGGAGAGCGAAGACGATCCGGGCCAGCGCCATGTTTACCTCGACAGGTGTCGGTTGATGAGGGGCGCGACCACGCCCGCATGGGTGGCGGCGACATCGTGTTCGCCGCCCGGAATGACGTGCAGCTCCGCCAGCGGCAACACGGACGCCAGGCGCTCGCCGGCCCGGACAGGGCTGATCGGGTCGGCGTCGCCCCACAGCAGCAGGGTCGGAATCCGCAGCGCCGGCA
Organism: Massilia sp. 2TAF26; assembly: GCF_052115005.1. NCBI lineage: Bacteria > Pseudomonadati > Pseudomonadota > Betaproteobacteria > Burkholderiales > Oxalobacteraceae > Massilia > Massilia sp. 2TAF26. The sequence goes on along the minus strand of NZ_JBFRFV010000012.1, from coordinate 142,105 downwards.
GTTTCGGCGTCAGATCCTCGTGGTAGCCGGCGAACCAGTCCGGCAGACCGGGATGCGCGGCCCGGGTCGCCGGGCGCCAGTCCTGTGCCCCGAGCTCCTCCATGCGCATTCCGCCCGAGGTCACCGACAGCACCAGGTGGGTGATCAGTTCCGGCCTGCGCAGCGCGGCAAGCATGGCGACCACGCCGCCCATCGATTGCGCGATCAGGGCGCTGGGCCGGTCGATGTGCCCGAGTACCCTGGTGACGAGGTCGTCGATGCCGTGGACGGCCGGATCCGGCGGCACGCCGCCGAAGCCGGGCCAGCCCAGGTGCCGCTTTTGCGCCGGATGCGTCAGCAGATCCGCGACGGGGTGCCAGAATTCGGTGCGGCCGAGGGCGCCGGGGAGGAAAAGCAGGCTGGACGGTTTTTCGGCCATGGCGTCGAATTTCATCGTTGCCGCCTGATCAGCCGCTCGACAAGCATGAATATCGCCGCCGCCAGCAGCCCGCTCACGATACTTGCGGAAACGGGAGGCAGGTCAAGCCACCTGGGCAGCAGCGCACCCGCCGCCGCAGCTGCGATCAGCGCCTTCGAGGGCCTCCTGCGATGCAAACGGGCTTTCAAGGCGTCGTGGCGCAATGCCTTCGATACTTCCGCTTCCGCGCTCGATTCGTAGTCCGGATAAGGCATGTTCGCTTACCTTGTGCGTTCCCACACTTCGCTCGCCGGCGACAGGCACAGCACGAGCAGCCAGCCGGCAAACGAAAAGCCGCGCTGCAAGCCTGCGAAGCACAGGAAGTACAGCAGCCATTGGGAAAAATTGTAGGGGTGGGCAATCCCGGCGGCATTCATTACATACTGGGTCAGCAGTACCGCCACCACCGCCACCGGGGCGGCAAACCACCATTTGCGTTCGAGTCTGGATGCCATGGTCGAATGATCGGAATAGATGACGCAGTGTACGAAGAATGCTGGCAAAGTGGCAAGTAATGGTTTTGCCGGCAACATGAACACGCGTTATACAATGTCCCGGATCGTCTTCATGAAAGGCCGTATTCCGTGCAAGAGCAACACCCCTTTCCCTTTCTGCGGGAAATCCTGCTGTTCCTCAGTCTCGCCGGCATCCTGATCCCGCTATTACAGCGCCTGCGCATCAACCAGGTGCTGGGCTTCCTGGCGGTCGGCGCCCTGTTCGGGCCCTTCGGCCTGGGCCGCCTGGCCCAGGACCTGCCCTGGCTGGCCTGGTTCACCTTCCCCAACAACGAGGACGTCGCCATGCTGGCCGAACTCGGGGTGCTGTTCCTGATGTTCATGATCGGCCTGGAGCTGTCGGCGGCGCGCCTGTGGGCGATGCGGCGCTGGGTGTTCGGCGCCGGCACGTCCCAGGTCCTGCTGTGCGCCCTGCTGCTCGGCGGCGCCGTGTTCCTGCTGCTGGGCCAGCGCATCGAGACGTCGCTGGTGCTCGGCCTGGTGCTGTCGCTGTCCTCCACCGCGGTCGTGATGCAGTTGCTGAGCGAGCGCCAGACCACCGGCACGCCGCTGGGCCAGGCCGCCTTCGCGGTGCTGATGCTGCAGGACCTGGCCGTGGTGCCGATCCTGATCCTGATCGGCGCCCTCGGCGGCCATGCGCCCGGCGACAGCGTGACTGTGCTGGCGCTGCTGGCGATGGGCAAGGCGGCCGTGGCGATCGCCCTGATCTACCTGATCGGCGGACGGGTCGTCCATCCGCTGTTCCGCGCCTTTGCCCGCCACCGCCAGCCGGACGTGTTCATGGCCCTGATCCTGCTGTCGACCTTCGGCATCGCCGGCCTGTCGTCGATGGCCGGCCTGTCGATGGCGCTGGGCGCCCTGATCGCGGGCCTGCTGCTGGCCGAGACCGAGTTCAAGCACGAGGTCGAGCTGATGGTCGAGCCCTTCAAGGGCCTGCTCATGGGCCTGTTCTTCATGACGGTCGGGATGAACATGGACCCGCTGCAGATCGTCCACGCGCCGCTGTGGCTGGCCTGCGCGGTGCTGATCCTGGTGCTGATCAAGGCCGGCGTGATCGCTTCCCTGATGCGGATCGGCGGCCTGCCCTGGGGCCGCGCGCTCGAAGGCGGCCTGCTGCTGGGCCAGGGCGGCGAATTCGCCTTCATCGTGATCGGCTACGCGGTCAGCAGCCGCCTGCTCGACGCCAGCCTGGGCGGCCGCGTGATGCTGGCGGTGGGCCTGTCGCTGTTCCTGACGCCGCTGCTGGCGCGGATCGGGCGCACGATCGGCGAGCGTGCCGAAAGCCAGGCGCGCGAGCTCGAGGCGCGGCACATGGAAGGCGGGCTGGAAGAGGCGCGCGGCCGCGTGGTCATCGCCGGCTTCGGCCGCGTCGGCCAGCAGCTGGCCAAGCTGCTCGCCAGCCAGCACATTCCCTACGTGGCTTTCGAGAACGACGCCAAGCTGGTGTCGAAGCTGCATGCCGAGGGCATTCCGGTGTATTTCGGGAATGCCGCCCGCCCCGAACTGCTGCGCCGCGTGCACGCGGACGAAGCGCCGGCCATCGTGCTGACCATGGACCACCCCTCGTCGGCGCTGCAGGCGGTGCGCGGGATCCGGCGCGAGTTCCCGCACGCGCGCCTGTTCGCCCGCTCGCGCGACGAGCGGCATGCGCGCGCCCTCAAGCTGGCCGGCGCCAGCGTGGTGGTGCCGGAGACGCTGGAAGCCAGCCTGCAGCTGTCCGCCTTCGTGCTGGAAGCGATGGGGCTGGACGAGCGTGTGGTGGACGGCATCGTCGACCGCGAGCGCGACCAGTTCGCCCAGGCCCTGACCGCGCCCGGCAGCGCCGTCTAGCGCCCGATATAATCTCTCGATAACACAACCATTGGAGACAGAATGGCAGCATTGAACCACATCCGCGTGCTCGACCTTTCGCGCGTGCTGGCCGGCCCCTGGTGCTCGCAGAACCTGGCCGACCTTGGCGCCGACGTGATCAAGATCGAGCGCCCGGACAGCGGCGACGATACCCGCGCCTGGGGTCCGCCGTATGCGCCCGGGCCTGATGGCAAGCCGACCGGCGAGGCGGCCTACTACCTGTCGGCGAACCGCGGCAAGCGTTCGGTGACGGTCGATATCGCCAGCCCGGACGGCCAGGCCCTGCTGCGCGAACTGGTGCGCCATTGCGACGTCGTGCTGGAGAATTTCAAGGTCGGCCAGTTGAAGCGCTATGGCCTGGACTACGAGTCGCTGAAGGCGGTCAAGCCGGACATCGTGTACTGCTCGATCACCGGCTTCGGCCAGGACGGTCCGTATGCGCACCGCGCCGGCTATGACTTCCTGATCCAGGGCATGGGCGGCCTGATGTCCGTCACCGGCGAGCGCGACGAACTGCCGGGCGGCGGTCCGCAAAAGGCCGGCGTGGCCCTGACCGACCTGATGACCGGCATGTACGCGACCATCGCCGTGCTGGCGGCGCTGACCCACCGCGACCGCACCGGAGAAGGCCAGTACATTGACATGTCCCTGCTCGACACCCAGGTGGCGATGCTGGCCAACGTCGGCAGCAACTACCTGAACAGCGGCAAGCGCCCCAAGCGCTGGGGCAATGCCCACGCCAACATCGTGCCCTACCAGACCTTCGCCTGCGCGGACGGCCACATCATCGTCGCCGCCGGCAACGACGGCCAGTACCAGAAGTTCGTGCAGGCCGGCGGCCGCCCCGAGCTGGCGCTCGACGAACGCTTCGCCACCAATCCCCAGCGCGTGAAGAACCGCGACATCCTCGTTCCGCTGCTGGCCGGGATGGTGAAGGAGCGCGGGCGCGACGAATGGATCGCGATGCTGGAAGACGTGGGCGTGCCCTGCGGTCCGATCAACAACCTGGACGAGGTGTTCGCGAACGAGCAGGTGAAGGCGCGCGGCATCGAAATGACCCTGCCGCACCCGACCGCGGGTGAGGTGAAGCTGGTGCGCAGCCCGATGCGGATGTCGGCGCTGCCTTCCACCAGCGCCAAGGCGCCCCCGCTGCTCGGCCAGCATACCGAGGAGGTGCTGGCCGAGATCCTGGGCAAGAGCGGCGAGGAGATCACCGCCCTGAGGGAGAAGAAGGTTCTTTAATGTAGCTGGTGCTTTAGATTAGAGAGTTCGGCGTGCACCTTGGTGACCGCCGTCTCCAGCTCCGGCGACATGCTCGATGCCGAGCGGCTGATGCGCTTCGCCTCGTCGCCCATCGATTCAAGGTTGTCGACGGCTTCGACCATGCGCTGCTGGTCGCTCGATTGCATCACCTGCTGGGCCTGCTGGGATTCGCGGGCCATTTTCTCGATACAGTCCTTCAGGTCCTCGGGAGCGTCGTGCGAACGGCAGGCCTGCTCGGCGTCCTTGATGGTTTGCTGGATATGGGAAAAGCGCTGCTGGATTTCGCGTGCTTGCAACATGTCGATCTCCTTGCTTTGTTGACGAAAGAGAGCTGCATGGTAGCCCTGTTGACCGGAGCGTGGCGCACGAACGGCATGGATGAGCTGACGAACCCGGCAATAAATTCGCCGGATTTGAGCATCAGGAAGCCGTTTCCTGCTGCCTCAGAATAGATATTTGCCGAATCCAGGACTTATATAATATAGGGTGAGCTCGCCGTGCCCACCCTACGCAAACATCACGGGTACTCGGCGTCGATCTCGGAACCGGCAAAATTCTCCAGCTCGACGAACAGCTGCTTGAGCGGCGTGCTGCCCCCGATGTCGCGGATGATGTCGCTGTTGCGGTACAGGGCGATGCGCTCGGCGATGATGGCGTGGTGCGGCGCCGGAATATTCTCCAGCAGCTGGACCCAGCCGGTATCGAAGTCCGGCTTGTTCTTGCGCACCGCCTTCACGAAGCGCTCGAATTCCTTCTGGCCGGTGCGCGCCACGATCCGCCCGCCTCCCTCGATGCCGAACACGATCGCCAGCGCGATCACGCCCTCGGCGTTCAGGTCCGGATCCTTGACCGGGCCTTCGTAGTGATGGCGGCGCAGCCACTGGGCCGCGCGCACGATCGCCTGCACCCCCTGGCGCTGCTTGAGCTGGCCCTGGTAGCGCTCGTAGCCCGACCAGGTCTCGCCCGGATCGGCGGTGCAGATGTCGACGAACAGCTCCTTCAGGCGGCGCTGGGCGTACACCGGGTCGGTGTCGTACTCGCCCACCAGGCTGTCCTCCGGCAGCGCGGCCAGTTCGCGAATCAAACGGAAGCCCTGCTGGAACACCAGCTCCGCGCCTTCCGAGATCAGGATGCCGGCTGCGGCCTTGTCGCCGACTTCGTCGTCGGTTTCCTCTTCCAGCAGGTACTCCAGGCCCAGCGACATTCCGCCGACGGTCAGGAGCTGCGCGCGCTGGATGCCTTCGGCGGTGCGGTCGTTGGTGAACTTCTCGGCCACCATCGCGGTGATCCCGGCCAGTTCGTCGGCCAGGCCCATCGCTTCGTCGGGCGTGGCGGTCTCCGCCAGGTGCCTGATCGCGCGGATCAGGCGTGGCAGCTTTTCGATAACGATTGCCGGCAGCATGCTTGCGATGGCTCCGCTCACGAGAAGATGTCCGTGCCCATGCTGCGGCGGGAGCTGCGCTTGGGCGTGCCGCGCACCGACGGCACCTGCTTGCGCAGGCGGTGCAGCAGTTCGCGGGTGCCGCGATGCTGGAATTCCGACTCCTCGTCGGGGTCGTCCGGCAGCTCGACGTCGGCCAGGTCGGCGGTATTGCGGTATTCCGGGAACAGTTCCAGCAGCGAACGTTCCCAGCCGTCCTCGCTGGCCTTGGCCAGGTCGATCGCCAGCGGCACGATGTCGCTGTCGGAAGTCGTCTGGCCGGTCACGTAGCGGCCGCGGCTGTTGATCTCGCCGGCCACCTCGAGGATCTCCTTCGGCGCCAGCGACCAGACGATGGCGAAGGCGGTCGCGCCCCAGTCGGAGCTGGAGGCCTCGCTCAGCAGCTCGTGGCGGCGGTCCTCGTCGTCGGTGGCGTAAACCACGCCGTGGATATGGTTGAACAGGTTCTCGGCGATACGCTCGGGATCGTCCTCGATCATGTCGTCCGGCCAGGTGGCGGCCAGGTAGGCCAGGCTCTCGGCCCAGGCCTTCGGCGGCACCAGCAGGGTCGCCACCGAGGTCTTGGCGCCATCGAAGCCGGCCAGGTGCAGGGCCGTCACCTGCGGCGGCAGGGTCGACAGCACCTCGGCCACGGCATAGTCGCCGTGCTCGTCGGCGGCCTTGGACAGGGCTTCCTCGGCGTGCTGCAGGGAGCCGGCCAGCACCAGTTCATTGACCTGCCGGGTCAGTGCCGGCAGGTTGGATTTGGATTCGTTGGATTTAGATTCGTCGCTCATTCGCGCTCACCCTCCGGGTCGAAGATCTGCGTGAAATCGTCGCCGGCGGCGGTTTCATCCAGCTCGTCGTCGCCCTCGTCGTCCTTCGCCAGCTGGTCGAGCGACTGGTCGTCGTCTTCCCAGCGCGCCTGGTTCTTGTACAGGAAGGCGGTGACGATGGCTTGGCGCGCCAGTTCCGGATGGTTCTCGCAGATTGCGGCGTACATGGCCTTGCCTTCCTCGTCGTTACCGTCGGCGCCGTCGCAATTGGCCATGGCAAAGACTTTCGCCGGATCGTCGCCTTCGTAATCGATGGCTTCGCGGATCAGGCCCTTCGGATCCGTGAAGCGGATGCGGTCGACCAGGGCGAAGGCCATCATGTTGACGTCGTCCAGGCCGTCGCCGTTGGCGTATTCCGACACCAGGGCCTGCACCATCATGTCGTAGTTCTTGCGATTCGGCGGATCGCCCAGCGTGCCTTCGATCTGGCCTTCCAGTTCGCGCGACTGGAAAGCGAATTCCGGATGTACTTTTTTCATGGTTGCTTCAATTCTTTCGTTAATCCCGCATTCAGTGCGGAAGGTTCACGCCGTGCAGCGCGAACACCGAACGCCACAATTCGAAGGCCTCGCCTTCGGCATCGAGCACGATGCGGTGGTTGACGCTCTGGTTGTATTCGGCGCGCCTGGTCGGGTCCGACAGGACCTCGTAGGCCTTGGTGACGGCCTTGAAACGCGCTTCCGCGCCCGGCGCCTGGTTGCGGTCCGGGTGGTAGCGCATCGCGAGCGAGCGGTAGACTTTCTTGATCTCGTCGTCCGTCGCGTTCGGCGCGACGCCGAGGATCGCGTATAAATTTTCCACTTAGAACTCTCCGGCTGATGCCCGTAAAAACCTCAAACCGGGATTATCCTATAGAAAACGCCATCTTGACAGGCAGGACTGGCCGCGGTGATGGGCTTGTGGCGGGAGACAATATCCCCAAGTATGCCCAGCGGCCTCCCGGCAAACCGTGCGCTTTACCACATAGCTACGGTAAAATGCCTGCAATCTTACCCATCTAAAACTAATTCATGAGCAACGAGAAGAACCCCGCGGCGGCGGCACCTGCGCCGTCGTCGAATTTTGTGCGCGCGATCGTCGAATCCGACCTGGCGGCAGGCACCCATCAGCGCGAGGGCATGCCTTCCGTGATCACCCGCTTCCCGCCGGAGCCGAACGGCTACCTGCACGTGGGCCACGCGAAGTCGATCTGCCTGAACTTCGGCCTGGCGCGCGACTACCAGGGCCGCTGCAACCTGCGCTTCGACGACACCAATCCGGAAAAGGAAGACCAGGAATACGTCGACACCATCATGGACAGCGTCAAGTGGCTGGGCTTTTCGTGGGAGCAAGGCGGCCAGGAGCACCTGCACTACGCCAGCGACTACTTCGACCAGCTGTACGCGATGGCCGAGTACCTGATCCAGAAGGGCTATGCCTACGTCGACAGCCAGAGCGCCGAGAACATGTCGCGCAACCGCGGCAACTTCGGTACGCCGGGCATCAACTCGCCCTTCCGCAACCGCCCGGTCGAGGAATCGCTGCAGCTCTTCCGCGACATGAAGGCCGGCAAGTACAAGGATGGCGAGCACATCCTGCGCGCCAAGATGAGCGAAGACGCGATGTCTTCCCCCATCATGACCAACCGCGACCCGGCGCTGTATCGCATACGTCACGCGCATCACCACCGCACCGGCGACAAGTGGTGCATCTATCCGATGTATGACTACACCCACCCGATCTCGGATGCGCTGGAAAACATCACCCATTCGCTGTGCACCCTGGAATTCCAGGATCACCGCCCCTTCTACGACTGGCTGGTCGAGACCCTGGCCGAGGGCGGCTTCTTCCAGCGCCCGGTGCCGCGCCAGTACGAATTCTCGCGCCTGAACCTGACCTATGTGGTCATGTCCAAGCGCAAGCTGCGCCAGCTGGTCGACGAGAAGATCGTCACCGGCTGGGACGATCCGCGCATGCCCACCATCGTCGGCCTGCGCCGCCGCGGTTACACGCCGGAATCGATCCAGCTGTTCTGCGAGCGCATCGGCGTCAGCAAGGCCGATGGCTGGATCGACATGAGCACGCTGGAAGGTTCGCTGCGCGACGACCTCGATCCGAAGGCGCCGCGCGCGATCGCCGTGCTGCGTCCGCTGAAGCTGATCGTCGACAATTTCCCGGAAGGCGAAACGGTCGAGTGCAGCGCCCCGGTCCACCCCCACCATCCGGACATGGGCCAGCGCAGCTTCCCGTTCACCAGGGAACTGTGGATCGAGCAGGAAGACTTCATGGAAGTGCCGAGCAAGGGCTACCACCGCTTCACCCCGCCGACCGCCGACAAGCCGGGTTCGCGCGTGCGCCTGAAGTACGGCTTCGTGGCCGAGTGCACCGGTTTCGACAAGGACGCGGACGGCAACGTGACCGCGGTGCACGTGAACTATTTCGAGGATTCGAAATCGGGCACCCCGGGCGCCGACAACTACAAGGTCAAGGGCAACATCACCTGGGTCAGCGCCGCCCATGCGCTCGAGGCCGAGGTGCGCCTGTACGACCGCCTGTTCAGCGATCCGAATCCGGACGCCGGCGGCCGCGACTTCAAGGACCTGCTGAACCCGAACGCACTGGAAACCGTCACCGCCTACCTGGAGCCGGGCCTGAAGTCGGCCGAAGCCGAACAGCGCTTCCAGTTCGAGCGCCACGGCTACTTCGTGGCCGACCGCGTCGATTCCCAGCCGGGCAAGCCGGTGTTCAACCGCGTGACCACGCTGAAGGATAGCTGGGGCAAGTAAGCGCCTGCGCCGGCGGCCGCCCGCGCCGCCTCCGCCGAAGCCCGGTTCCTGCCGGGCTTTTTTTTCGCCCCGGCCACAACTAGTCGAACAGCTAGGTACGTCCTCCCTCCAAAGACCGTAAGTTGCTGTTGGTTACTATTCAGGGATAGCCGATGTCGAGGGTACTGAGAGACGCATTTTCGGTCACCCGGTTCTCGTTCTGGACCGGACTGCTGCTGTCGTCCCTGATCGGCGGCATCGCCCATCTGTTCACGGCGCGTTCGATCGAGAGCGATGCCCAGCAGCGCTTTTTCAACCACTGCAAGTACGCCCAGAGCGTGATCGCAGTCCGGATCAAGTCCTATACCGACCTGCTGCGCGCCAGCGCCAGCACCCTGCAGAGCGCCGACACCGTGACGCAGCGCCTGTTCCACGATTACGTGAACGGCCTGAACCTGGCAAGGGATTATCCCGCCCTCGACTTCATCAATTTCGCCGTGTACGTCCGCGCGAGCGAGCGCCAGGACTTCGTGCGCCGTTTGCGCGCCGAAAAGAGCGCGCTCGGGGCCCGCGCCGCCCAACTGGACATCGTGCCGCCGAATACCCGGCCAGCCTATCTTCCGGTTGCCTATATCGAGCCGCAGGGGCAGCTGTCCGGCATGTACGGGTATGACCTGATGAGCAATCCCTATTTCGGCGACATGTTGTCGCGGGAGCGGGACGAAGGCACGGTGCAGGCCTCCGGCACGCCGATCCCGGTGCTGTCCCGTCCGAACGATGTCTATCTCGGCATGCGCATGCCCGTCTACCGGGCAGGCTTGCGGCGCGACAGCGTCGAGCAGCGCCGTACCGCCTACCTGGGATCGATCGGGATTGCCTTCAGCGTCACCAAGCTGCTGAAAGGGGTGATGGAAGAAATCTCGGTGCCGGACCTGAGGATGACCCTGTACGAGACCGGCCCCCATGTGGACGACGAAGCCGGCGACGATCCGGGGCGCAAGATGACGCTGTACGACAGCCAGGGCACCCTCGAGCGTCCCAGCCCTCCGCTCGACACCAGGCACGACCTGTTCACGGTGACCCTGCCGCTGGATTTCAACGGCCGTCCGTGGACGACCGTCTTCAGCGTGCCCAAGTCCGCCCTGTACACCGACTTCGACGTGCATTATCCGAACCTGATGATGGCTTTCGGTTTTCTCGGCTCGATGCTGCTGTTCGCACTGGTGCAGACGTTGACGTCGTCGCGCCGCGCCGCTCTCGAACTGGCGAAGGAGATGACCAGCGAACTGCGCGAGAGCCAGAACAAGCTGCAGCTGTCGCACCACAAGCTGCGCCGCCTTGCCGATCATGCCTACCAGATCAAGGAGCTGGAACGCAAACGCATCGCGCGCGAGATCCACGACGATCTCGGCCAGAACCTGCTGGCGCTGCGCATCGAAGGCGAGATGCTGGCCGCCCGCACCAAGGCAAGCCATCGCCACCTGCATGGACGCGCGCGCGAGACGCTGCAGCAGATCGATACCATCATCAAGAGCGTGCGCCAGATCATCAACGACCTGCGCCCAACCGTACTCGACCTCGGCCTGTCGGCAGCCGTCGAGTGGCAGGTCAACCAGTTCGAGCGGCGCACCGGCATCCCCTGCGAACTGCGCAACGAGCAGGGAGAGATCGCCCTGCCCGACCACTGCGCAACCGCATTTTTCCGCATCCTGCAGGAATCGCTGACCAATGTCGTGCGCCATGCGAACGCGACCAGGGTCTGGGTCGAGCTGAGCCTGAACGACGGCTGGCTGTCGCTCATGGTGCGGGATAACGGTTGCGGCCTGCCGCCGGGCGGACATCACAAGTCCGGGTCCTTCGGCCTGGTCGGGATCGAGGAACGCGTCATCATCCTCGGCGGCACCTGTTCCGTGTTCAGCAAGCCCGGCGGCGGCACGACGGTGACGGTCTCGGCACCGGTCGTGAACGCACCCGAACATCTTCTGCAGGAACATCAGGAGCACGGCGCCGGTTCGGCCGTCATCTGAAGCAACCGGCGCCGATGCAGGCCGGCTCATCGCCCTCTTCCCTTTCTTCTGCGCCAGAGGCCTTGGCTCGCTATTCGCCATCGCGCACGGCCTTGCGCTGATCGGCGCACAGCGGTTCCCGCTTTAGTACACCACTTTCCTTTGATAAATGTCAAATTAAAAACAAAAAACTTTAACAAATATCAAAGCCTGAGCTTATTTCCTAAATTACATTAATCACATGCAACGCACATCAAGAAGTCTGAAAACGTTGCTAAAAATCATCATGCACAATTGGTAAATAGTTCAGCAGTTGCAGTGGATAGAATTACAATACAAAAGGGAAGCTGTTCAAAACATGCTGTCAATAAATTTGAGGATGATCATGAACGCCAACGACCTGTTCAAAGCAGTGACCGAGCTCGACCTGGAACCGATCAAGATGAAGCTGATGCACGTCGAATCGGGAGAAGGCTGGAGCCTGGAGAAAGTCAACGCTGTAGAAAAGGAATACCGGCGCTTCCTGTGCCTGATGAAGCTGTATCCTGAAGAAGATACGTCGCCCCTGGCCGATGTCGATACGTTCTGGCACTACCACATCCTCGATACCATGAAGTACGCCACCGACTGCGAGCGCGTGTTCGGCTACTTCCTGCACCACTATCCCTACGTCGGCATGGACGGCAGCGAAGAAGATGAACAGTTCCGCCTCGACAGCGGCGACCGCATGCGCGACCTGTACGAAGCCACCTTCGGCGAGGCCTACCCGGGATCGTCCGTGGAAGCCGCCGAAGCGACCGCCTTCTGCGCAGGACCGTCGCGCGACAAGCTGAAAGCAATCGATACGAACGTCTCCGGCGCGATCGCCTTCTGCGCAGGCCCCTCGCGCGACAGGCTGAAAGCAATCGATACGAACGTCTCCGGCGCGATCGCCTTCTGCGCAGGCCCCTCGCGCGACAGGCTGAAAGCAATCGGTACGAACGTCTCCGGCGCGATCGCCTTCTGCGCGGGCCCCTCGCGCGACAGGTTGAAAGCACGCGTCACGGACATCTCAAGCGCCGTCGCCTTCTGTGCAGGACCGTCGCGCGACAAACTGAAAGCACGCGTCACGGACATCTCCAGCGCCGTCGCCTTCTGCGCAGGCCCTTCGCGCGACAGGCTGCAAGCCGAAGCCTGCCACCAATGACATCACCCTGATCCGGCCTTCCGCGCCGGATCTGCGCCGGGACCGGTTCTTGAGCCGGCCCGGCTTCCGGCGTTTCAGGCCGCGGCGGTCCCGGCGTCGGACTCGCTGCCGGCCCGCACCATCAGCGCGCGCAGTTCGCGAATGCTGTAATCGGATACCTCGTGCATGCGCAGCAGGATGGTCGCGCCGATCGGCAGCGTATTGTGGCGGATCTTGCTGATCACCGGCGGTGCGACTTCGAGCACGCGCGACAGCGCAGCGTCGTTCTTGAGCCTGAGTTTGCCGATGATGGCGTCGAGAACCCGGTTCGGGTCGTAGATGGAACCCTCCGGTATCCTTCTGATGGGCATGGTCTTCTTTCTAAAATAACAATCCGTGGGATATTCTTCACAACCCTTATAGGGTCGTGAAAAATCCGATAGTTTTGGGGTATAGGTAGTATTTATATGGCTGCGAGGCAGCTACCCCGAATGATACACGGACCAGTTATCTTTTGCTTAAGAGCACCTTATTTCGCCATTTCCAGCACCGCCTCCTCGACCCGCGGGTGATGCAGCCGGGCCCGCAATTCGCGCCTGATGCGGCGGTTGTCGAGCCGGCGCGACTCCGACATGAAGGACAGCAGCATCGGCGAGACCGCCTTTTCCAGCTCTGCGCGCGGCAGGCGCGGCGGGCGCGGCAGTCCGAAGGCGTCGGCCACCAGGTCGAAGTACTCTCCCATCTTCATGTGGCTATCGTCGCTGGCGTTGTAGGCGCGGCCGGGCCGGGCGCGGAACAGGGCCAGCAGGGCCAGGCGGGCGAGATCGTCGGCGTGGATGTGGTTGGTGTAGACGTCGTCCGCCGCCGCCAGCGCGGGCGTGCCCTGGCGCAGCCGCTCGAGCGGCAGGCGCTCCGCCGCATAGATGCCGGGGGCGCGCAGGATGGACACCTGTCCGCCCGTGCCGACGGCCCAGGCGCGCAGCACCTGTTCGGCGTCGACGCGGCGCCGGGCGCGGGCGTTGCGGGCGGCGCGCGGCGCGGTCTCGTCGATCAGGGCGCCGCCACGGTCGCCATAAACGCCGGAGGTGCTGATATAAACGACATGGGTCCCCTCGGGTAGAATGGCGGTCAAATTTCGTGTGCGCAAGTCCAGAGCGCCCTGCCGCGGCGGCGGCGCCAGGTGCACGACCCATGGCGCGAGCCGCGCCAGGCGGCGCAGCGTTTCCGGCCGGTCGAGATCGGCCACGATGGGAACCGCCCCCGCGGCCCGCAGCTCGGCGCGGCGCGCCGGCTGGCTGGTGACGGCGAACACGCGAAAGCGCTCCCTGACCAGCGGCAGCAGCCGCATGCCGACATCGCCGCAGCCCACGATCAGGAGGCGCGGCTTGTTGAACCTGATATTGTTTAAAGTATTCATTCCGAGGATTGTATGACGTTCCAGATTACCGTTCAGCCCAGCGGCCACCACTACGAATGCGAGCAGGACGAAACCGTGCTCGCGGCGGCGATCCGCTCCGGCATCGGACTGCCGTATGGCTGCAAGAACGGCGCCTGCGGCTCCTGCAAGGGCAAGGTCGTCGAAGGGACCATCCACCACAAGCCGCACCAGCAGCGCGCCCTGTCCGAACAGGAAAAGCTGCAGGGCTATGCGCTGATGTGCTGCGCCGTCCCCGAAGGCGACGTGACGATCGAGGCGCGCGAAGTCGGCGGCAGCACCGACTACCCGGTGCGCAAGATGCCGACCCGCGTGACCGCGATCCGCCGCGCCGCGCCGGACGTGGCCATCCTCAGCCTGCAACTGCCGGCCAACGAAGCCCTCGCCTACCGCGCCGGCCAGTACGTCGAATTCATGCTGAAGGACGGCAAGCGCCGCGCCTACAGCATCGCCAATGCGCCCTCCTTCAGCGGTCCGCTGGAACTGCACGTCCGGCACCTGCCGGGCGGCCTGTTCACCGACCACGTGTTCTCGACCATGAAGGAGCGCGACATCCTGCGCTTCGAAGGCCCGCTCGGCACCTTCTTCCTGCGCGAGGAATCCGCCAAGCCGATCGTGCTGCTGGCTTCGGGCACCGGCTTCGCGCCGGTCAAGGCCCTGGTCGAGCACATGATCCACCTGAAATCGGAGCGCCCGGTCCACCTGTACTGGGGCGGCCGCCGTCCGCAGGACCTGTACATGCACGAACTGTGCGAACAGTGGGCGCGCGAGCTGCCGCACTTCCGCTACGTGCCGGTGATCTCGGATGCCCTGCCGGAAGATGCGTGGACGGGCCGCGGCGGCTACGTGCACGCCGCCGTGATGCAGGATATTCCCGACCTGTCGGGCTACCAGGTGTATGCTTGCGGTGCGCCCATCATGGTCGACTCCGCGCGCCGCGACTACGTGGCGCAGTGCGGCCTGCCGGCCGAAGAATTCTACGCCGACGCCTTCACCACGGAGGCCGACCTGGCGCAGTCCTGAGGCGCTTTCTCAACTTCGATGAAGGGTCCAACCATGCGTAATCCGCTTCGCTCCGCCCTCGCCTTTTCCGCACTCTCCGCCGCGCTGCTGGCCGGCGGCTTCGTGCACGCCGCCGACCAGCCGGCCGCTTCCGGCTACCAGGCCGCGATCGCCAGCCCGATCCGCACCGACGACGACCGCAAGACCGACGCCAAGCGCAAGCCGGCCGAGTTCCTGGCCTTCGCCGGGGTCCGTCCCGGCATGAAGGCCCTCGACATCGCCTCGGGCGGCGGTTCCACCGCGTCCCTGCTGACGGCGGCGGTGGGTCCGAAGGGCGAAGTGTGGGCCCAGAACCCGAAGCCGAATCCCAAGCTGCAGGAACGCGTGGGCGGCTCGACCCTGCCCAACCTGCACGCGGTGGTCGCGGATTTCAACGATCCGGTCCCGAAAGGCACGCCGCCGCTGGACCTCATCACCATCAACATGTCCTACCACGACATCGCCAACACCCCGACCGACCGCGCGGCGATGAACAAGCGCCTGTACGAAGCGCTGAAACCGGGCGGCGAGCTGGTCATCATCGACAACGCGGCCAAGAAGGGCGCCGGCCTGACGGCCACCAAGACCCTGCACCGCATCGACGAAGACACCGTGGTCCAGGAAGTCACCAGGGCCGGCTTCAAGCTCGATACACGCAGCGACTACCTGCACGTGGCCTCGGACCCGCGCGAGCAGCCTTTCTTCAAGATGGAGACGCCGGACGACAAGTTTGCGTTGCGGTTCAAGAAGTAGACGGCCCGTCGTTCCCGCGATGGCGGGGACCCGTGCCCACCCTAGGTCATTGCGGCCGCGCGCGGCCGTAATGACTGCGCACGATCCCGACATCAGGCACAATGAGCGTTGGCATTCCTGCCACCATCTCATTCCACTTTATGTCACTGATTTCCCCCTCGGGCCGCCTCGGCGTCCTGCGCAACCGTAATCTCGCCTTCTATCTTTCCGCCCGCTTCCTGGGCACGCTCGCGGTCCAGATGCAGAGCGTGGCCATCGGCTGGCAGGTGTACCAGATCACCCACAGCCTGTTCGACCTCGGCCTGATCGGCCTGGCCCAGTTCGCGCCCTTCCTGGTGTTGATCCTGTGGGCCGGCCACGTCGCCGATACCCATAACCGCCGTACCATCGTCCTGTGGTGCCTGGGCACCCAGCTGCTGTGCAGCCTGCTGCTGGTGCTGTTCACCCTGTCCGGCAGCACCGTCGTGTGGCCGGTGTATGCGGTGCTGGTGCTGTACGGCAGCGCGCGCGCCTTCATGATGCCGGCCCAGCAGGCCGTGCTGCGCAACCTGGTGTCGACCCAGGAGTTCTCGCAGGCGGTCGCGCTGAGTTCCTCGAACATGCAGGTCGCGATCATCCTCGGCCCGGTGCTGGGCGGCCTGCTGTACGTGTTCGGGCCGAACGTCGTGTATGCGGTGTCGAGCACCCTGCTGGCGGTGTCGGTGCTGCTGATGAAAGGCACCGAGAGCGCGCCGCAGGCCAGAACCCGGGCCCCGGTCAGCTGGCATACCCTGCTCGAGGGCCTGCGCTTCGTGTGGAGCCGCCCGATCGTGCTGGGCGCGATCTCGCTCGACCTGTTCGCGGTGCTGTTCGGCGGCGCCACCGCCCTGCTGCCGGCCTATGCCCACGACGTGCTTGCCGCCGGCCCCACCAGCCTGGGCCTGCTGCGCACCGCGCCCGGCGCCGGCGCGGCCCTGTGTTCGATCGCGCTGGCCTTCTGGCCGATCACGCGCAGGGTCGGCGCCTGGATGTTCGGCGGGGTCGCCCTGTTCGGCGCCGCCACCGTCACCATGGGCCTGGTCCACAGCTTCGGCGTCGCCCTGGTCGCTTTGTTCCTGCTCGGCGTCGGCGACATGATCAGCGTCTACATCCGCCACCTGCTGGTGCAGTACGAGACGCCGGACGAGATCCGCGGCCGCGTCAGCGCCGTCAACTCCGTCTTCATCGGCGCCTCGAACGAGCTGGGCGAATTCGAATCGGGCCTGACCGCCAGCTGGTTCGGCCTGGTGCGGGCGATCCTGTTCGGCGGCGCCGCCACGCTGGTGGTCACCGGCACCTGGATGAAGCTGTTCCCGGTGCTGTCGCGCATGGACCGCTTCCCCCACCACGAGGCGGAAGTCGCCGCACAGAAAGCCGGATGATGGACAAGAGCTTCCTCCGCCACCTCATCCACAACCGGCCGCACCTGACGCTGGCGATCGCGCTCGGCGCCGCCGTCGGCCTGCTGTGGCCGGAGTCCCATCCCTGGCTGCGGCGCGCCCTGCTCGGCTGGAATACGGGGGTCTGGTCCTACCTGCTGGGGATGGGGTGGATGATGCTGCGGGCCGACCACGACAAGGTCCGCAGGATCGCGAGCAGGGATGACGAGAGCGCCGGCACCGTGCTGTTCTCGCTGGTCGTCGGCGCCATGCTGAGCCTGTACGCCATCATCTCCGAACTGGCGCACATGGACCACCTGCCCGCCAACAAGATCGCCATGCACTACGCCTTCACCGCCTTCACGGTGATCGGTTCCTGGCTGCTGGTCGGCGTGCTGTTCTGCCTGCACTACGCCCACCTCTACTACCGCGCGCCCGTTCATCAGCGGCCGCTGCGCTTCCCGGACGAGGGGCTGGAACCGGATTACTGGGACTTCCTGTACTTCTCGTTCACGATCGCGGTCGCGGTCCAGACCTCGGACGTCTCGGTGATGACGCGCCCGATGCGCAAGCTGGTGCTCGGCCATTCGGTGCTGGCCTTCTTCTTCAACGTGCTGATCCTGGGCCTGTCGGTGAACATCGCGGCCAGCCTCGTAAACAGCTGAGCGCGTCCATCTGGGCGCGGCGAATTCCGGGGACGGTGTAAGATCGTTTCAACAGTGTCAACTATTGGAGTGATTTATGGAAATCAACGTTAATACCGACAACACCATCGACCGCCACCAGGGTCTCGACGAACGCGTGCGCGACCTCGTCGAATCGAGCGTCGGCCGTTTCGAGCAGGTCCGCCGCGTGGATGTCCACCTGAGCAACCAGAACGACCAGAAACACGAAGATGGCGACAATTACTGCATGATGGAAGCGCGCGTGGCCGGCTACGATCCGGTGGTCGTGCACGCCCACGCCGCCGACCTGCACCTGTCGATCTCGGGCGCGGCCGGCAAACTGAAGCGCGCACTGGACAGCGCAATGGGCCGCCTCAACGACAAGAACAAGCGCGATGCCGTCCCGCTGGATCCCGAGGTTCCGATCGAGTCCTACAAGGGCCTCACCGACAATCAGTAAGTTCCATCCACCAGCGCCCTGAGGCTTCCAAGGTATCGCAGGCCTTCGAGGGCGCGGCTGCCGTACCACGACATCATCTCGCCGTCGACCAGGAACACCGGAATGCCGATCTGCTTTTCCAGCGCATCGGCATGCTCTTCGGTGAAGCGATAGGGCTCGGTCGACAGCAGCACCGCATCGAGCCCGTCCACCAATCCCTGCGACCAGTCGAAACGCGGATAGCGCTCGCCCTGCCCCAGCGCCGGCACCTGCCAGCCCAGTTCGGCCAGCATGCTGGCGATATAGGTCTCCTTCGAAACCGTCATCCACGGATCCTGCCAGATGCAGTACAGCACCGTGCGCGCCGGTCCGGGAGGAAGCCGCTTCAGGGATGCGTATTCGGCTTCGAAGCCGGCGCACCAGCGCTCCGCCGCGTCGCTCGCACCGAAGATCCCGCCCATCAGGCGCGCCAGTGCCAGGTTGTCGCGCGGCGCATTCGGATGCGTGACCACCACGTGCGGCACGAATTCCGCCAGCCGCTCCACGGTCGGCTTCTCGTTTTCGTCGATGTTGACCACCACGTGGGTCGGCGCCAGCTTGCGGATCTTCTCGATGTTGACGTCCTTGGTGCCGCCGACCTTGGGGATCGCGGCGACCACGTCGCGGGGATGAATGCAGAAGCCGGTGCGCCCGGCCAGCTTGCCGGCCAGGCCCAGCTCGCACAGCAGTTCGGTAATCGAAGGCACCAGGCAGACGATGCGGGCATCCGGCGCGGGGTCGTGACGCTGCCCGAGTGCGTCGACAAGAGGATTCGATGGATTCATCCCTCTATTGGAACACTGTTGTTTATCCGGCGCCAAGTCTCGGCGTAGTTGTTGCAATGGGTTATGATTTCGAGCTTGTCAATATTCTTCATCGACCCGGGCTACCATTGAACCTCACCGGCACCTTCGGCGCATCCCGCTACGCGATCCGCGACCTGCAGCTGTTCCGCGACGCCGACACCCCGGCGGTGGCGACGCTGCTGGCCGCCTGCCCGGTGGTCGGCGTCAGCAAGGGTGAACCGGTCGAGGACGGGCTGCGCGCCCGCCTCTACGTTGTGCTGTCGGGCTCGCTCGGCGTGCAGCCGGCCACCGCCGCCGGCGAAGGCGAGATCCAGCGCATCCTGCCCGGCGAAAGCGTGGGCGAGCAGTCGGTGCTGGACGATGCCGCCAACCTCGACGCCATCACGGCCCTGGAAGACAGCGAACTGCTGGTGATCGAACCCGACATGGTGTGGCGCCTGATCGACGAAGCCAACGGCGTCGCCCGCAACCTGCTGCGCATGCTGTCCTTCCGCATCCGCGCCGCCAACGCCCTGCTGCGGCGGCGCCAGAAGCTGGGCGAGTTCTACCGCCAGCTGTCGATGAACGACGGCCTGACCGGGCTGTACAACCGCGCCTGGCTGAACGACATGCTGCCCAAGCTGGTCGCCCGCAGCCGCATGGACGGCACCCCGCTGTCGCTGGTGATGATCGACCTCGACCACTTCAAGCGCTTCAACGATACCCATGGCCACATGGCCGGCGATACCGCCCTCGCCACCGCCGCCGCCGCGATCCGCAGCGCCCTGCGGCCGTCCGACTTTGCGGTGCGCTACGGCGGCGAGGAGCTGATGGCGATCCTGCCGAACACCAACCGCACCCTGGCGGTAATGGTGGCCGAGCGCCTGTGCGGGCGCATGCGCGAGGCGGTGGTGTTCGACGACATGCGCATCGCCCTGCCCCACATCACCGGTTCCTTCGGCGTCGCCAGCCTGGGTCCCGAACAGGACGAGCGCAGCCTGGTCGAAGCGGCCGACGCGGCCCTCTACCGCGCCAAGCAGGCCGGACGCGACCGCATCCACACCTGAAGGTTCCGTAACATCGCTTGCGGCTGGGCTGGGAATGAGCAAGCCGGCAAGTTAGAATGGCCCGTCGCAATTCATGAGTACCCCCGTGAGCAACCACACTTTCCTCTGGCACGACTACGAAACCTTCGGCGCGGTGCCGCGTCGCGATCGCCCGGCCCAGTTCGCCGCGATCCGCACGGACGCCGAGCTGAACGAGATCGGCGAGCCGGTCATGATCTATTGCCAGCCGGCGCCCGACTACCTGCCGGATCCCCAGGCCTGCCTGATCACCGGCATCACGCCCCAGCACTGCCTGGAGCATGGCGTGCCGGAGCACGAGTTCGCGCGGCAGATCTGCGACGCCTTCAGCGAGCCGGGCACGGTCGGGGTCGGCTACAACACCATCCGCTTCGACGACGAGGTCACGCGCTTCCTCTTCTGGCGCAACATGATCGACCCGTATGCGCGCGAATGGCAGAACGGCTGCGGCCGCTGGGACTTGCTGGACGTCGTGCGCATGACCTATGCGCTGCGCCCGGACGGCATCCAGTGGCCGATGCGCGAGGACGGCAAGCCCAGCTTCCGCCTCGAAGACCTGACCCGCGCCAACGGCCTGGCGCACGAGGCCGCGCACGACGCCCTGTCCGACGTGCGCGCCACCATCGCGATGGCACGCCTGATCCGCAGCAAGCAGCCGAAGCTGTTCGACTTCTGCCTGGAACTGCGCCGCAAGGACAAGGTGGCCAGCGAGATGGGCCTGCACCTGGAGCGCAGCCAGCGCCGCCCCGTCCTGCACGTGTCCGGCATGTTCCCGGCCGAGCGCGGCTGCCTCGGCCTGGTGTGGCCGCTGGCCTCCCACCCGACCAACAAGAACGAGGTGCTGGTCTGGGATTGCCGCCACGACCCCTCCGAGCTGTTCGCCCTGAGCGTGGACACGATCCGCGAGCGCCTCTTCACGCGCGCCGCCGAGATGCCCGAGGGCGTCTCCCGGCTGCCGATCAAGAGTGTGCACCTGAATAAATCGCCGATGCTGGTCGGGAACCTCAAGACCCTCAACCCGGTGCTGGCGGCGAAGTGGGAGCTGGACGTCGAACAATGCCTGGCGCACGCACGCATTGCGGCCGGCGGGCCGGACATGAGCGCGGTGTGGCAGAAGGTGTTCCAGCGCCCTGGCGCCGAGCCGGGTGCCGGTGTCGATGTCGACGAAGACCTGTACGGCGGCTTCGTCTCGCAGGGCGACCGCCGCCAGCTGGAAGCGCTGCGCATCGAGCAGCCGGCACGCCTGGCCCAGCGCCAGCCCAGCTTCGAGGACGAAAGGCTGGCCCAACTGCTGTTCCGCTACCGCTGCCGCAACTTCCCGCACACGCTGCAGGAGCATGAGCTGGAAAGCTGGGAAGCGCACCGCGCGGCGCGGCTGTTCGACGGCCTGGGCGGGGCGCGCACCATCGAGCAGCTGTTCACCGAGATCGATGCGCTGTCGGAGACGGCGGATGAGCGTGCCGAGGAGATCCTGGGGGCGCTCTACGATTACGCGGAGTCGATTGCGCCGCAGCGGTATTGATTGTTATGCGTGGGCACGGTGTGCCCACGCCAAGGTCGGTTACGCGCGATACTGGTTGATCGCGTCGCGCGTCTCCATCGCCACGCGGCGCGCCGCGGCGGCGAAATCTTCATCGCCCTGCGGCTGCGCGTACAGGATGGCGCGCGAGGAATTGATCATCATGCCGGCGCCATCGGCCGTGCGGCCTGATTTCACGGTCGCCTCGATGTCGCCGCCCTGGGCGCCGATGCCCGGCACCAGCAGCGGCATGTCGCCCACCAGGGCGCGCACCTGGGCCAGCTCCTGCGGGAAGGTGGCGCCGACCACCAGCGCGCACTGTCCATGCCGGTTCCACTTGTCCGCCACCAGCTGGGCCACGTGCTGGTACAGCGGGCGTCCGCCGACGTCGAGGAACTGCAGGTCGGAGCCGCCCGCGTTCGAGGTCCGGCACAGGACGATCACGCCGCGGTCCGGCCACTCCATATACGGTTCGACCGAGTCGAAGCCCATGTAGGGGCTGACGGTGACGGCATCGGCGCCGTAACGGTCGAAGGCTTCGCGCGCGTACTGGCGCGCGGTGGCGCCGATGTCGCCGCGCTTGGCGTCCAGGATCAGGGGGATGTGCGGATAACGCTGTTTCAGGTAATGGCAGACCGTTTCGAGCTGGTCTTCGGCGCCGAGGGCGGCGAAATAGGCGATCTGCGGCTTGAAGGCGCAGGCCAGGTCGGCGGTCGCGTCGATGATGGCCTTGCAGAATTCGGCGATGCCGTCCGGCCGGTCGCGCATCTGTTCTGGCAAGCGCTCGAGGTCGGGATCGAGTCCGACGCACAGCAGGGAATCGTTGCTGCGCCAGGCGGCATTCAGCTTGTCGATGAAGTTCATGGCAGGCCCTTGTCTCTTGTTGCAAACCCACTATTGTACCGCGCCGCGCCCGCGCTGCCGACCCTGCATATGGGCAGGACGCCACAGCATGGCCAATTCGGGTATATTTTTATTATTCGACAACTGGCGATGGATACCCGACGATGCAAAAGACGAACAAGCCCACCTCTATGACGCCTTCCCTGTTCACGCGCCTGGCCGGCATGCTGCTGGCCGCGGTCCTGGCCGGTTCCGCACTGTCGGGCTGCGGCTATAACGAATTCCAGACCAAGGACGAGGCGACCAAGGCGGCCTGGAGCGAGGTCGTCAACCAGTACCAGCGCCGCGCCGACCTGATTCCGAACCTGGTCAACACGGTCAAGGGCTATGCCTCGCACGAGAAGGATACGCTGGAAGCCGTCACCCGGGCGCGCGCCGCCGCCACCAGCTTCCAGATCACCCCGGAAGTGCTGAACAATCCGGAAGCCTTCCAGAAATTCCAGCAGGTGCAGGGCGAACTGAGCAGCGCGCTGTCGCGCCTGATGGCAGTGTCCGAGAACTACCCGAACCTGAAGGCCGACACCCAGTTCCGCGACCTGCAGTCGCAGCTGGAGGGCACCGAGAACCGCATCACCGTGGCACGCCAGCGCTACATCGCCTCGGTCCAGGAGTACAACGTGCTGGCGCGCAGCTTCCCGACCAACCTGACGGCCAAGATGTTCGGCTACCAGCCCAAGCCTTCCTTCACCGTCGAGAACGAGCGCTCGATCTCGACCGCGCCGAAGGTCGACTTCGGCAAGTGACGGGAGCGTCGCGATGAACCCGGTGCTGCGCCTGTTCCAGGGCCTTGCCCTCGCCTTCGTCCTGCTGCTCGCCGGGCAGGCCCACGCACAGCTCAAGCCGGTGCCGCCGCTGACGGCGCGCGTCACCGACCAGGCCGGGATGCTGACGGCCGAGCAGCGCCAGAACCTGGAACGCGTGCTGGCCGACTACGAGACCCAGACCGGCAGCCAGATCGCGGTGCTGCTGGTGAAGTCGACCGAACCCGAGGCCATCGAGCAGTACGGCATCCGCGTCACCGACGCCTGGAAGCTGGGCCGCAAGGGCGTCGACGACGGCGTGCTGCTGCTGGTCGCGCGCGACAACCCCTCCTCGCTGCGGCGCCTGCGCATCGAGGCCGGGCGCGGCGTGCAGGGCGTGCTGACCGATGCCCAGTCCAAGCGCATCCTGCAGGACACCATCGCGCCCCACTTCCGCCAGAACGATTACTACGGCGGCCTGGTCGCCGGCGTGGGCGCCATCTCCGCGCTGCTGAACCAGGAAAAATTCCCTGCGCCACAGGCCCAGCAGGGGCAGGCGCAGCAGCAGGCCGAGGACGGCGTCGACGGCCCCGGCATCGTGATGAGCATCTTCTTCATCGTCATCGGGATGGTGGTCCTGCGCTCGCTGTTCGGCCGGCGCCGCGGCCGCTTCGTGCAGCCGGGTCCCGGCGGAGGCTGGAACCATGGCTGGAACAGCGGCGCGGCCGGCTTCGTCCTCGGCAATATTCTCAGCAATTTGGAAAACCAGCGGCGCGGTGGTGGCGGCTTCTCGGGCAGCGGCGGCTTTTCCGACAGCGGCTTTTCGGGCGGCGGCTTTTCCGGCGGCGGCGGGACCTTCGACGGCGGCGGCGCCTCGGGAGACTGGTGATGGACGCGCCACAACATCAACCCGGCCGCCTGCGCCGCGCCCTGCGCCACCTGCTCAGCACCAGGACCGAGGCGGCGCGCATCTTCCCGCCTGACACGCTGACGGCCATCGCCGAGGCGATCACGGCCGGCGAGCGGACCCACCGCGGCGAAGTCCGGCTGATCGTCGAGAAATCCCTGCCGCTGGCGGCGGTCTGGGCCGACGTGACGAACCGCCAGCGCGCGCTGGCCCTGTTCGCCGACTACGGCATCTGGGATACCGAGGAGAATTGCGGCGTTCTCATCTACGTCAACCTGGCCGACCACAAGGTCGACATCGTGGCCGACCGCGGCATCGACCGCCGGATCGAGCCGGCCACCTGGCAGGCGGTCTGCCGCACGATGACGGCGGGCTTCGCCCAGGGACGCTTTCACGAGGCTACGCTGGATGCCGTCGGCCAGGTCAATGCGCTGCTGCGCCAGCACTTCCCGGCGAACGGCGCGCGGCCTAACGAATTGCCCGACAAGCCGCTGATGCTGTAGCGTCGAGGCTCAGGCCGCCCGGTACAATGGCATTTTCAGCCACCCAGGAAAGCCAGCCATGAAACTTGCCCAGAAAGTCGCCATCGTCACCGGAGCCAGCCGGGGAATCGGATATGCCTGCGCCGAACGCCTGGTGCGCGAAGGCGCGCGCGTGATGCTGGTCGACGTGCGCCAGGAAGGCGCGGCGGCGGCCGAAGCGCTCGGCGACAATGCCCGCTTCTTTTGCGCCGACGTCAGCCAGAAATCCGACGTCGACGCCATGCTGGCCGCGACCCTGGCCGCCTTCGGCCAGGTCGACATCCTGGTCAACAATGCCGGCGTCACCCACGCCGCCGATTTCCTCGAGCTGGCCGAGGAAGACTTCGACCGCGTGCTGCGCGTCAACCTGAAGTCGATGTTCCTGTGCAGCCAGGCGGTGGCGCGCGAGATGGTCAAGCGCAATGACACGGACAAGCGCGGCTGCATCATCAATATGTCGAGCGTGAACGCCGAGCTGACCATCCCCAACCAGATCCCCTATGTCGTCTCGAAAGGCGGCGTGAACCAGCTGACCCGGGTGGCGGCGATCGCCCTGGCCGAACACGGCATCCGCGTGAATGCGATCGGCCCCGGCACCATCCTGACCGAGCTGGCGAAGAATGCCGTGATGGGCAGCCCGGAAGCGCGCCACACGATCCTGTCGCGCACGCCGCTGGGCCGCTGCGGCGAGCCGGAGGAGATCGCCGGCATCGCGGCCTTCCTCGCCAGCGACGACGCCTCGTATATCACCGGCCAGACTTTGTACGCGGACGGCGGCAGGATGGCGCTGAATTACACGGTACCGGTAAAGGAATGAAGCGGACCAGGGTGAGCCCATCAATTATCATTTATGTGAATATCACATATCCATAAACAAAATTGGACATATATATCGCGCCGCAACATAATCTCACCTGTCTCCACTATTCTCCTCCAAGAAAATAGTTTGAAGCCCGCCGATGAAGCGGGCTTTTTTTTATCTGTCGCCTGGGTTTCGTTCGGGGATTATCAATAGACCGATCTCAACCGAGTTCGTTCTCAGCCAGCCGACGATTGCTTGAGGCGTGTCATGTCCGGGTCACATTCGCCTCCTATACTGGGTTCATCTGCATACACGCAACCGATACGCGTGATCGCAGAAAGGCGTACCGCAAAGCGGTGCGCCGCACCGAATTCCGCGTCTCTTGGCCCTGATCTTGGGTTGTGCCCGTCCTCCGTTGGCGGGCATTTTTTTTTGTTCCGTATGATTAATGTCGAGAATGCAACGCAACAAATAAAAATGTCCCGCAATGCTTGAACCAGTCAGGGATTTCGCTATCATGAATTTCGCGCTTGCGTTTTTTCATGGAGCCAGTCCTATGACTTTACCTGAAGCGATGTCCCCACCCCAGCAGCAGCAATCCCAGCCATCGCGCCGGCGACAGCACTTCGCCGACGACTACCTTGTCCTCAGCGAACTCAACCCGCGCATGGTCATCGACCACCTCGACGATGAAGAACAGCCTCTTCACGTATTGACCTTCGGCAGCGTCCGCGAGATCTGCCCGAAATGCCGGACACACCAGCTCAAGCTCGTCCTGCGACAGCAAACCGTCCGCGTCGCCCATCTTTTCTGCGCCGAATGCGAAAGCTGCTTCGACGCACATTACCCCAACGGGACACCCGCGCTCACGATCTGACGCGGTCCCGCCCTTGGCCGACGTTCCGTAACACGGTTCGCCGAGGCCAGGGGCCAAGCCTTCCTGATACCGTTTCACTCATGGCAAGGCGCAGCGGCCGTGCGGACGTTCTCGCAGGCGTCATGGTAAGGTGTGCGTTTTCCTGATACCAGTTGTTCCTTGCCATGAATGCCATGCTGTCCCAGTTGCTGCTCCACCCTCGCCTGCGCTACGCCTGCCTTGCCTGCGCCGTTCTGATGTACCTGGCAATCGTGGTGACCGGCAATATTCCTGGTGCGCGCGCCGACATCGGCGAGCTTGCGTCCGGCGTCGTGCTGCATTCGACCGCGTATGCCATCCTGGCCGGCCTGTGCTTCCTCGGCAGCACCGGCAGCCCGGCCGCGCGCGCCGTCAAGGCCGTGCTGGCGGTCGCCCTGATGGGCGCCGGCGACGAATTCATCCAGAGTTTCTTTCCCTATCGCGGCGCCAACGTGCATGACTGGGAAGTCGATTGCACTGCCGCCATCCTGACGGTCCTACTGTTATGCGCCGTGCTGCCGAAATCGGTCCTGGCAACGAAACGCTGAGTCGCACGCCACGCCGAATTCCACTATCCCTCGACGTCCTTGACGTGGCTCATGCCCAACCCGAGTCAGCTGGAACGTCGCTCCCAAACGCGCCTCTTATTCGAGTGGCACACGATATCATCACGCACCTACCTGACCTATCCATCCCATCAGAAGGAGTTGATCATGAAGCTAAAACACCAGAGCGTACTCCTGGCAGGCTTGCTGACGCTGGCTTTCGGGCTGTC
The DNA here is from genome assembly GCF_052115005.1 of Massilia sp. 2TAF26. Classification (NCBI taxonomy): domain Bacteria; kingdom Pseudomonadati; phylum Pseudomonadota; class Betaproteobacteria; order Burkholderiales; family Oxalobacteraceae; genus Massilia; species Massilia sp. 2TAF26. The sequence goes on along the minus strand of NZ_JBFRFV010000012.1, from coordinate 115,147 downwards.
CGCGTGTAAATCCATGCAGGGCGACAAGGGCAGCATGGAAAGCGGCAGCTCCACCAGCAGCGGCGGCAGCGGCGGCATGTCCGGCACCGGCAGCTCGGGCAGCTCGGGCACCTCGGGCAGCGGCACCTCCAGCAGCGGCTATGAGGGTGGCGGCGGCACCGCGAGCGCCACCACCGGCCAGGGTTCCATGGGCGCCTCGGCGGCGGGTTCGTCCACGGCGGCGAGCTCGAGCCCGAACGCCACCGTGATGGCGGTCGAAGTCGTGCCGCGCACGGCCAGCGGCATGGCGGGCGCGGGTTCGGTCGGCGCGGCGGCAGTGGGCGGCAGCGGCAGCAGCGGCACCACCGGCAGTTCCTCGTCCGAGCGCGTCTACCGCGTGACCCTGCGCATGGACGATGGCAGCACCCAGGTGATCACCCAGGAAACCACGCCGGATTTCCGCAGCGGAGACCGGGTCAACCTGTCCGACGGCATGATCAAGCACTGAACAGCCGCGCCAGGCCGGACGAGCGGCGCTCAATAAACGCGCTCCACCAGATGGCCCCGCTGTGCCAGCAGCCGGGGCAGCATACCCAGCCCGACGAAAGTCCCGCTGTTCTCACGCATCAGGCAAGAGCAGCAGGGGCAAGCCGGCCCGGGCGAAGGGGCCCATCGCCTACTCCGCGCTGGCTTTCTGGGTGCGGGCGCGCTTGTCGAGGACGATTTCGGCGCCCCGCTTGCCGGCCAGCAGGGCGTGATCGGAGTTGTAGTACTCCCACTCGCTGTAGCGGCCAACCAGGGTGATGTCGAACTGCTTCAGCCAGGCCTTGCAGGTCTCGACATTGAGCGCACGCTGGTGGTCGTAGAGCACATAGGCGTAGGGCATGTCGACCTGGTTGCTGACGAGGATACGGTCGCCTTCGCGGATCATGCCGACCCGGCGGCAATCCTCGATCGCGCGGGCGATCAGTTCCTCGCCGTCGAGCGGCAGCGGCTTGGTCGGCGAATACGAGATCTCGCAGGTGAAGCCGAAGCCGCCCGGCGGATTGCATGCGGGCGCAGCGTTCCCCTGCACGAAGATGCGGTGAAAGATCGTGTCTTCAGGGTAGTAGATCCAGTGCTTGTCGGTGACGACGCGCTTATTGTCAATTCCTAAGCCGATGTTGACGCAGCGGATCGACACATGGCGCAGGCCACGGGCGGCATTCCTCACCTCTTCCGGCGCCTCGTCGCCGATCGCCTTGATCAGCTCCGGCAGCGGCATGGTCGAGATCAGGTCGTCATAGCGGAAGCGGCGGCCGTCGGCCAGTGCCACGATGTGTTCGCGCGGCAGCACCTGCACGACTTCGGCGCCCAGCTCGATCTTGCCCTTGATATGCGGCAGGAAGCCGTTCATCAGCGCCTGGAAGCCGCCCTCGAGCGGATAACCGAAGCGCGCGTTCGGCCCGACCGGCTTGGGCGAAGGCTCGAGCGCACCCTGCACGATCTCTTCCAGGTTCGGCAGCGGTACGCGGCCGCCCAGCCAGGACGTCTCCATCTCGGCCAGCGGCACGGTCCAGAGCTTGCGGTTGTAGGGAATCGCGAAGTGCTTCGCGATTCCCTTGCCCCAGACCTTGTAGATGAACTGCTCGAAGTTGTTCACCTTGCCCCGCACCGAACGGTCGGTGTTGCAGACGTCGGCGGTGCCGTCGGCGCAGCAGTCGTCGATGGCCCGGGCCTCGTCGTCGAGCTGGGCGTCGTTGGCGGTGTAGCGGGCCTCGATGGCTCCCATCACGCACTCGGTGATGACCTTCGGCGGCAGGCCGTACAGCGCGCCCTGGAAGGGATAGCGGGTGTACACGCCCTTGCTGTAGATCCAGGCTTCGCGGTTCTGCCAGTGCACGTTATCGCCCAGCAGCACTTCGTACATCTTCAGCACATAGGGGTCGTTCGAGAACATGATGTGGCCGGCGTGATCGAAGGTGAAGCCCTTGTCTTCGATCGAGCGGCACCAGCCGCCGACGGTCTCGTTGCGGTCCAGCAGCAGCGCTTCCGCGCCCAGGTGGTAGGCGGCCGACAGCCCGGTCGGGCCGCCGCCGATGATGACGGTGCCGACATGGCGCGGACCCTGGCTGCGCAGCGGATTGACGTTCGGCGCGGCGCTGCCCGCCTGCGGCGCGGGCTGGCCGGCATCGTGCGAGGCGGTGCGCTGCATGGCCCCGCGTTCGCCGCGCACCGGCGTGGAATCGAGCAGCTCGTGCATGTGCCTGGCCGTGCTGTCCCAGGAAGTGGCAGCCACCACGGTTTTCATCGCCTCGACCATGTGTTCGCGCTGGGCCGGCGTCTGGGCAAGGGCCGCTTCGCAGGCGGCGACGAATTCGCGCGCGCCGCTGGCGATCGCGACCACGTGGCCATAGGGGTTGGCGACGTCGGCGATCGGCGTGCTCACGATCGGCAGCTGGGCCGCCATGTATTCGAGCACCTTGGTCGGGCTGATGAACTTGGTCGCCTCATTGATGGCGAAGGGCATCAGGCAGACGTCCCAGCCGGCCAGCAGGTCGGGCAAGGCGGCATACGGCTGCTGGCCCAGGTAGTGGATGTTGGCGCGGCGCGGCAGACGTTGCTCGTCGATCTTGACCACCGGGCCGGCCAGCACGAGCTGCCATTCCGGATGGGCGTCGGCGAGTTCGCCGACCAGCTCCGGGTCGAAACGCTCGTCCAGCACGCCGTAGAAGCCGAGGCGCGGATGCGGGATCTCGCGCTGCTGCGGATGGCTGCGGCTGCGGTCGAGGGCCTGCTGGAAATGCACCACATCGACGCTGCTGGGAAAGCAGTGCACGTTCGGGTGGCGGTGCTTCTTCGCCTCGTACAGGCTGGGGCCGCCGGCGAACACCAGGTCGGCGATGTTCAGCAGCGCGCTCTCGCGCTGCAGCAGCTGCTTCGGCGGATTCTTGAACGAGGCCAGCTCGTCCATGCAGTCGTAGAGGACCAGCGCGGGCTGGAGCGACTGCAGCAGGGGCAAGGCCATCGGCGTATAGAACCAGGCGATGACCTGCTCCCCTGGTGGTGCCAGCTGCGCCACCAGGGGCTGGAGCAGGCGCAGCTGGTCGTCATGGAAGCCGATGGCATGGATCGGGGTGTGCGCGCGGCACACGGTCACGTTCGGCGCGGGATTCGACCGCTGCATGAACGGGGCGCCGTCATCGTATTCCGGTTCCTCGACGAACAGGATCGGATAATGCTGCGCCAGGCGCGACAGCAGGTGCTGCGGCCGCTGGAATACGAAATCCCAGCGCAGGTGGCTGAAAACGACGATCGTAGTCATGATGGCTCCTTTGGTGGGAGCCTCGCAAATCTGCTGCGCGTTGCAGAGGCGGCCTGCGATGCTCGCCGTACCGTAAGTACGGCTGCGCTTCTCGCTCATGCATGCCTTCGCCCTCTGCGGCCGCTCGCGACGGTTTTCGAGGCCCCTGTAACTGTGTAAAGCACGTCAGGCGCCGCCTTGTCCTTTACCCTCCTTCTCAGGGTCTTGCGGGTGCAGCGGGACGTTGCGGGTTGCGGCGCTGATCACCTCGAAAGGCAGCTTGGGGGTACGGTCGGCGTTGAGCAGGCCGTTGGCTTCCTGGAAGGTGTCGGCGAACTGGGTGTAGCAGAAGCCGCTGAACATGAAGGTCTCGTTGACCACTTTCAGCAGGCGTTGGTACAGCGAGTGATAACTCTCGGCCGTATGGGCACGGGTATAGCCCCAGGTGCCGTCCTCGGGGGTCGCGTTCGGATCGAAGGCGATGCCGCCGAATTCGGTCAGCACGATGGGCTGGCCGCGATGCGGGAAGCCGTCCAGCGTCAGGATGCGTCCGCCGGGACGGCGCTGATCGAACAGCGTGCGCACGGGGTCGCTGACCTCGTAGCGTGCCTTGATCTTTTCCGGATCGCTGTCGTAGTCGTGGATGCCCAGGATGTCGGTGGCCGAGGCTTCCCAGCCGTCGTTGCCGATCACCGGGCGGGTCGCGTCGAGGGTGCGCGTCAGGTGGTACAGCGCCTCGACCGCGTTGCGGTGCGCCTGGGTCAGCGTCAGGTTCGGCACGCCCCAGGATTCGTTGAACGGCACCCACACGATGATGCAGGGGTGGCTGTAGTCGCGTTCGATGGCCTCGGTCCATTCCTTGACGATGCGCTTGATCGCATGCGGACTGAAGCGGTAAGCCGAGGGCATCTCTTCCCATACCAGCAGGCCCAGCTTGTCGGCCCAGTACAGGTAGCGCGGATCCTCGATCTTCTGGTGCTTGCGCACGCCGTTGAAGCCCATCAGCTTGGCCAGTTCGACGTCGCGCTTGAGGTGCTCGTCGCTTGGTGCGGTCAAGAAGGACTCGGTCCAGTAGCCCTGGTCCAGCACCAGGCGCAGCGGGTAGGGACGGCCATTCAGCAGCAGGCGGTCGCGGTTGATGTGGAAGGCGCGCAAGGCGGTATACGACTTGATGTGGTCGACCACCTGGTCGCCGCAGCGCAGGATCACCTCGGCGTCCAGCAGGGTCGGCCGCTCGGGGCTCCACAGCAACTCGTTCCGCGAATCGTCGATGCCGGGGTCGGACAGCGCGATCTTGCGGTTCGCCTCGCCCTGCAGCAGCTTGTAGTGATCGTCCGCCATCAGGATATCGCCATGCCAGATCTTGACCTCGACGAACATGTTCTCCTGGATGTCGCCGCCGGCGAATACCTCGCAGCCGATCTCGAAGGTCTCGAAGATCGGGGTCCAGCGCAGGCTCCTGATGAAGGTGCGCGAGACCTGCTCGACCCACACGGTCTGCCAGATGCCGGTGGTGCGCGGATACCAGATCGAGTGCGGCTCCAGCAGCCAGTCCTGCTTGCCGCGCGGCTTGGCCAGCTCGGCCGGATCGTCCTCGACGAACACGGTCACGACCTGCCTGCCGTCCGCCTTCAGCGCCTGCGTGATGTCGGCCGAGAACGGCGTGTGGCCTCCCTCGTGCTCGGCCACCAGTTGGCCGTTGACCCAGACCCGGGCGAAGTAGTCCACCGCGCCGAAGTGCAGGATCGTGCGCTGCTCGGATGGTTTCAGCTCGAAGTCGCGCTCGTACCAGCAGAAGCGGTGGAAGCCGGTGTCCTGGATGCCCGACATTTCGGTTTCCGGCGCGAAGGGCACGTTGATCTCATGGGTCCAGCCGGTCACGCCGTCCGGCATCCTGCAGCTCACCTCGTCGTCGAAACGGAAGCGCCACTTGCCGTTCAGGTTGATCCAATTGTCGCGTACCAGCTGGGGGCGGGGGTACTCAAACTGGCTCATTGTTTTCCTTTCCTTGGGCGGGAACCGGGATCAGGATGCGTCCCTTGCGTCCCTCTTTGTTGTAGTTGGAGAGTGCGGTTCGTGCCGCCTCTTGCGCCTGGCCGGCGCGGCACAGCGCCACGCAGGCGCCGCCGAAGCCGGCCCCGGTCAGGCGTGCGCCGAGCACGCCCGGCGCGGCGCGCAGGGCATCCACCAGCAGGTCCAGTTCGCGGATCGAGACTTCGTAGTCGTCGCGCAGGCTGTCGTGCGAGGCGTTCATCAGTTCGCCGAAACGCTCGGCCGATACGCCCTTTGCAGCTTCCAGCACGCGCAGGTCTTCCAGTACCACGTGGCGCGCGCGGCGGCGCAGCGGCTCGGGCAGCTGCTCGACGAGCTGCGGGTCGGTGACGTCGCGCAGGGCCTTGACACCCAGCTTGCGCGAGGCTTCCTCGCATTCGGAGCGGCGCTCGTTGTACTTGCTGGCGGCCAGGGTGCGCGGCACGCCGGAATCGATGACGATCAGCTCGCTCCCGGCCGGCATCTGGACCAGCCGGTGCTCCAGCGTGCGGGCGTCGATGAACAACATGCTGCGCTCGTCGCACAGGCTGGACGCCATCTGGTCCATGATGCCGCAGTTGACGTGGGCATAGTCGATCTCGGCGCGCTGGGCGATCTGGGCCAGCTTGACGTCGTCGAGCGGGAAGCCGAGCAGCTGGCGCAACGCGCGCAGGGTCGCGACTTCGAGCGCCGCCGAGGACGACAGGCCGGAACCGACCGGCAGCTCGGTGGTGACGAACACGCGCAGCGGCGGGATCTCGACCCCGGTGGCCTCGACCAGGCGGATGCAGCCTTCGATATAGCTGCCGAAGCCCTGCGGCGCGCTGCCGCCCTTCGCCGCGAAGGTCACGTTGCCGTCCAGGGTGCCGGAATACAGGTGGTGCTGGTCGTCCTGGCTGTGCGCCAGCGCCACCGAGGTGCGCTGGGGCGTGGCGACCGGCAGCATGAAGCCGTCGTTGTAGTCCGTGTGTTCGCCCAGCAGGTTGACCCGGCCGGGAGCCGATGCGCACGCCTCCGGGGCGCCGCCGAAGAAGGTTTCTGCACTTGTCATGTCAACTCCAGCCAAAGCGGCCGCACACGGCCGCCGATGTTCGCCGCCGGCCACTGCGGGTCGAGCGTCAGGTTTTCCAGTCCGTTCGCGCCGAGCAGGAAACTGTCCTCGATCACCATGCCCTCGAAGCCGGGGTTGAATGCGAAGGCCATGCCGGTCTCCAGTCCGGTCGCGGTGCTGGGGCTGACGGCGAGTTCGCAGGCCTGGTAGCCGGCGATGCCGCCCAGGCGCCGTTCGCGGATCGCATCCGGCCGGTTGGCGTGGCGATAGGCGGCGTCGAAGGCGTGATACACCGCCGCCAGCGACTGCCCGGGGCGTACCGCGTCCAGTCCGGTCGCCTCCAGGCGCAGCAGCTCCTGCTGGACGCCAGGCGCCGGCCCGAAGCTGGCCGAACGGGACAACCTGGCGATCAGGCCGTGCCTGCGCGCGCAGCAGGACAGCGTAGCGCGCGCGCCGAGGGTTTCATGCGAAGGCGTGGGCCGGCGCCACTGCCCCATCCGGCGTTCGCCGGCGGCCAGCACCAGCGCCGGCTCGATCCCGCGCCGCAGCAGGGCGCGCGCGCCCTCTCCCGCCAGCCGGTATTCGGTCCAGTCAGGGCGCGCAGCGCGCAGCGCTTCGCCGATCGCCTCGGCCGTTTCGCGGCCCAGCCGGCGGTAGCGTTCACTTTCCTCCACGCCCAGCACCATGCGGCGCAGCTTCAGGCTGGCGGGCAGCGCCAGTTCGCCGTTGTGCGGACGGTCGGACAGCACGGCGCGACCGGCGGCCGCGCCCAGCGCATAGGTCTCGTGCAGCTCGGGCTCGGTCCAGGGCGCGATGTGGAAGGTGAAGCCGGCCGGAATCTCTTCCTGGCGCAGGCGCTCGGCCTCGACCTCGTCGGTGAGCACGCAGGCTTCCTCGGGCGTGACCAGCAGTTCGGCCACGCAGGCCTCGCAGCCTTCCGGCGCGAACGGCGCGCCGCCCGCCGTCGCCCAGGCGAACCAGCCGGCGCCGCGCAGGCGGATTGCACCGGCGCCCGCCTGGGCCAGCGCTTCGCGCAGCAGGGCCAGCTTGGCGGCGGCTTCCGCGCCGCGCACCGCCAGCGGATCGGCGCTCACGCTCATGCGCCATCCTCCAGGTTCACTTCGACCTGCTGCAGCTCGTAGGCCGTGGTTTCGGGCAGCACGTCCATCGCGAACATGCCGGCCGCCAGCTCGGTGCCGGCCAGGTACTTCAGGCGGTCGCGGGTGCGGTACGGCGGATAGAACTGGCAGTGCAGCTGGGTTTCCGGATGCTCGGCGCCGTCGGTGGGCGCCTGGTACCACGCCATCAGGTAGGGGAAAGGCCGGTCCCACAGATTGTCGAACTTGAGCAGCACCGTCTTCAAGGCGCGCGCCAGGCTCGCGCGCTGCGGCGGGGTGAGCGCGGCGAAGTCCTTGCAGGGGGCGGTCGGCATCACCCACACCTCGTAGGGATAGCGGGCGCAGGCCGGCACGAAGGCGATCGCATGCTCGTCCTGGAACAGCACGCGCTTGCCGTCGGCGGCTTCGTCGCGCGCCATGTCGCACAGCAGGCTGGAGCCGTGCTGCAGGTAGTACTCGCGTTCCTGGGCCAGCTGGCGCGCCGGCACCGAGGGCACGAAGGGATAGCAGTAGATCTGGCCGTGCGGATGGTGCAGGGTCACGCCGACCTCCGCGCCGCGGTTCTCGAACGGCAGCACGTACTGGATGTGCTGGCGGCCGCCGATGCGGGTGGTGCGGTCGCCCCACACCTGCAGCAGCAGCTCGATGCGCGACAGCGGCAGCCGGCCCAGCGCGGCCTGCGGATCCTGGGTGAACACCACCACTTCGCAATGGCCGTTGGCCGGCGCGGTCGGCACCGTCAGCACCGGCGGATCGTGGGAATCCAGCGCCAGCGACGGGAAGCGGTTGTCGAACACCGCGATCTCGTAATCGCCGGCCGGCATCTCGGTCGGGTGCTGGGGGTCGCTGGTCGGGGCCAGCGGATTGTACTGCGGCGGCGGCTGGTAAGTCCTGTTTTGCCGGAACGCCGCATAGGTGACCCACTCGCCGCGCAGCGGATGCCAGCGCAGGTGCGGATTCGCATGTTGCGGGTCGGGAAATGGGCTCGGCGCAACCAGGCCGGCCGGGATCGGCTTGTTACTGTAGAGGGTGAGTGGGCGTCCGTCTGGCTTTACGAGTTCTTGGATGTGCATGGCGATGATGGCGGTCATGTCGGGTCAGTGACCGATCCTATCATGGCGTTTTCGACACATTTTCCAAGTGTCAGTGCAGGGTTTTCCGGCCATCAACAAGCTCATGCGGAAGGCTTCCGGCAAGCACAGGCTCGGGCGCCCACTCTCCTAGGGAGAGCGTGGAACGAGGGCAGTTTTCCCCTATGAAGCGGGACCTCTTGTAGGCTTAGACCTACAGAACGATTAGAAAATTTCGCAGATTTTGGCGAGGCTTCCGCCTACATGTCAAAACGCGGGATCGAAGCGGGCGGCGGGGGTCGGAAGCGGTCCCGGACGCATCGCCGCGGGACCGCGATGGTGAATTCTTACTGCGCGAGTTCGGCCAGTACGGCCGTGTACATCTCGAGGTTCAGCAAGAGTTGCTTGAGGGTGATGAACTCGTGCTCCGAATGGCCGGTGTAGACCGTGCGCGGCATCGCCGGGCCGAAGCTGACGGCGCGCGGGAACAGGCGCGAGTTGGTGCCGCCGCCGACCGCGACCGGCTTCGGATCCTTCACGCCCGTAAAGTACGAGAACACCTTCATCAGCACCGGCAGCTGCGGCGCGTCCTGCTGGATCCAGGGCTCGCCGATCTGCACCTTCACATCGGCCAGCTGCATCGCGCCGTGCGCGCCCTGCCATTGCGCCAGCGCGGCGTTGATCTCGTTGGAGAGCTGCTGCGCGGTCTTGCCCTGCGGGCGGCGGATGTTGATCGACAGCTCGGGACCGTCCCCCTTCTGGCGGATCACGGTCGGGGCGAAGGTCATCGGCCCCATGAAGCCGTCGCGGTAGGCGATGTTGCCGAACTTCTCGCCGTAGTAGCCGGTGCCGACCATCTCGTTGAGGAAGTTGACCAGGGCGCCGGCAGGCGTGTCGGGCCAGGCCTGCACGGCCAGCGCGTCGGCCAGCATGCTGATCGCGTTCAGGCCATCCTCGGGTTTGGACGAATGCGCCGACACGCCCTTGGCCGCGATCTCCAGCTCGCCGCCCTTGCGTTCGAAGGTGTAGCGCATGCCGGTCTGCTTCGCGGCGCGCTGCCTGATCTGGGTTTCGAGCGCCGGGCTGGCGTTGGCGATGGTCGCCTGCGCGTCCTCGGGGATCTGGCTGCCGAAGAAGCCGCCGCCGAACTGCGCAACGACAGGCGAATCCTGCGCCGGCTGCGCGCCCTTCGGGAAGGTGACGGCGACCGTGCCGTAGCCCTTTTCCGCCGTCACCGCCGGGTACTCGGCGTCCAGGGTGATGTTCACCTGCGGCAGCGGATGGGTCTTCACGAAAGCGGCCAGCGGCTCCCAGTCCGATTCCTCGGCCATGTAGACGTAGAGCTCGATGCGCCTGGACAGCGGCAGCTGCAGGTCCTTCAGCGACTTCATCGCATACAGGGCGGTGGCGATCGGGCCCTTGTCGTCCTCGGCGCCGCGCGCCAGCAGCTTGCCCGGTTCGCTGGTGCGGTCCAGTTCGAAGGGCGACTTCTTCCACTTCGACGGGTCGACCGGCTGCACGTCGCCGTGCGCGATCATGCCCACGCGCTCGGCGGCGTCGGGCGCGCCCAGTCCGATCACGACCACGTGGCCGTAGTCGGCGAAATCGAGGCCGAGGCGCGCCGCCTCCGCCTTCAGGAAATTCTTGAAGCCGATGTGCTGGGGGTTGCGCTCGACGGGCAGGTCCTTGTCGGCCACCGTGTTGTAGCTGACCAGTTTGGCGAGGGTGTCGACGACGTCGTCGCGGTAGGCGGTGACGGCGTGCTTGGCGGCCTTGACCGCGGCCTCGCCCGGTACGGCGGGCGCGGCGGGTGTCGCGGGTACGGCATTGACGGCGGCGGCGGTGCCGGCGGCGAAGGCCAGCAGCAGGCAGGCCAGGGTCTTTCTTGTTTTCATTGAAGCTTGTCTCCTTGTTGCAAAAGCGCAAGGAGTCTAGCACGGCCTCAGCGGGCCGGCGCGCGCCGCCGGCAGCGCGGAATCGGTTATCGTATGGGGAAACGAACAACAGCAAAAAGGACAGGCATGAGCTACAAGACCATCCAGCGGCTGCACCCGGCCATGCGCGACGATATCGGCGACCTGATCACCCAGCGCCCGGTGCCGGGCCCGCACATCGACCAGGTCGATCCCTTCCTGTTCCTCAACCACCACGGTCCCCAGGTCTACCCGCCGCACAACGGCGGCCTGCCCTTCGGCCCGCATCCGCACCGCGGCTTCGAGACCGTCACCTTCATCCTCGACGGCATGCTGGCCCACCGCGACAGCGCCGGCCACGAAAGCGTGATCGGCCCCGGCGGCGTGCAATGGATGACGGCGGGACGCGGCATCGTGCACGCCGAGATCTCGCCGCGCGAATTCATGCAGAACGGCGGCCCGCTCGAGATTTTGCAGCTGTGGGTGAACCTGCCCCCTGGCTTGAAGATGACGGCGCCGCGCTACGTCGGCCTGCAGCGCGACCAGATCCCGGTGGTGGAAACCGACACCGGGCGGGTGCGCGTGCATCTGGTGTCGGGCGAATTCCAGGGCGTCAAGGGCCCGGTCGAATCCCTGACCGGGGTCTTCATGAGCACCGTGGAGATGCAGGCGGGCGGCCGCCTCTACCTCGACAATCTGCTGGACCGCAGCGTCTTCCTGTACGTGGTGCGCGGCGTCATCAGCATTGCGCCGGACACCGTCGGCCCCTTCCACCTGGCCCAATTCGACACCGTCGGCGACGAACTGGAAATCATCGCGGAAAAGGACTGCCTGCTGCTGCTCGGGCACGCCGAACCGATCGGCGAGCCGGTCGTCGCACACGGCCCCTTCGTGATGAACACCCGCGAAGAGATCAACCAGGCGATCCTGGATTACCAGGCGGGACGCTTCGGGGATCCCTTCTGAGGAATGAATCGCCGGCCCGGTCCCATCGGCCAGGCCGGCCGCTTGATGTGTCCGTACAAGGTATCAGCGGCGGAACTGGGTCAGCTGCACGTTGTCCGGGAAAGCCTCTTCGTCGATCTCCACCCGTGCGCCGCTGTTTTTCGCCACGAACTCGGTGCGCGACAGGGGGAGCAGTTGTTCGCGCTTGCCGTCGACTTCCATGAACATCTTGCTGTCGCGGCTGGTCAGGCGCAGCATGCGGCCATCCTTCAGCTTGAAGGAGCCGGTGGCGTCCGCGGCCTGGCCCGGCGTCAGGTGGATCAGCTGGCTGGTATTGCCGTACACGGTCACGGTGCTGCCGTCGGCGCTGACGGCCACCGGTGCGGGTTCGGCCAGGGCCAGGGTCGAGACTGCGGCGGCGCCGATGAAGGCCAGGACTTGTTTGATGCGCATGATTGCTCCCATTCACTATTCGATATAAATCACGGACCGAAGGCGCCTCATCAAAACAATTTATGATCGCGCTACGGGTCCACCGTTTTTCATATCGCCGCATCCCAAAATGTGCGGCGAGTGATGGAAGTGTATTCAGGCCCTCGACAAGCGTCAGCCGGTATCCGCCGAAGCGTCGAAAACGCGGGATGAAATGCCGAAAACCGGCGCCAAAGCGTTGGCAATATGTATAGAAATCAGACCAGCAAAGGCAGGCGCGCGTCGGCGGAAAAGTCCACCGCACTCCTCGCCCGCGCCAGCATCTGGTCGACCAGGGGGCGCGAATCGCCGCGCCGCCACTGGAAGGAATAGGTGAGCGGCCTCGGCACGTGCTCGTCGCTCAGGATGCACACGAGGCCCTCGCCTACCAGCTTGCGCGCCCATGCCTCGGGCAGAATGCCCACGCCGACCGATGCGATCAGCATCCCGGCAATCGCACCCCAGTTGTTGCAGCTGATCCGTTCAACCGCCGCGATCCCGTGCGCCAGCAGCCAGTCGTCGATCAGGCGCGTGGTCCCGGCGCCGGGCGGCAAGGCAATGATCGGCTGCCTGGCCCGGATCATCCCGGGCACGCTCCCATACTGCGCCGCCGCCGCCGGTGTTGCCGTCCATACGAACTGCGCCTGCGCGATCGGCTGCGACAGCATGGTCTGGCGCGACGAGCGGCCGGCGATGATGGCGAAGTCGAGCTCGCCGTTATCCACCTTCGCCTCGAGCACTGCGCCAACGTCGACATAAGGTTCCAGCACCAGCTTCGGGTACTGCGCCCTTGCCTGCGCGATGAAACGGGGCAGCCAGGTCAGGGCGCTGAGCTCACCGACACCGAAGGCGCAGCGGCCGACCAGGCCTGCGCCCGGCGCGAAGGTATTGCGGATGCCGGCGGCGGCATCGAGCAAGTCCAGCGCCCGCGGCAACAGGCCTTGCCCAGCCTCCGTCATGACCGCGCGATGGCCGCTGCGATCGAACAGGCTCACGCCGAGCGACTCTTCGAGCTCGGCAATACGCTTGGACAGCGAAGAGACCGACAGGTGCAGGCGCTCGGCCGCGATGGCGAAATTCGCGCAGCTTGCCGCCCAATAGAAAGCCTCGAGTTGTTTGAACGTCATTGCCAGCATTTGTTCGACAAAAGGAAACAAGTTTATCTGAAATTTTTCGCTTTTCATCGATATTCATGCCGCTAACATGCGAGTGTCATTCTCGAAAGGTGTGTATGAGCAAGAAGCGCTATGCCGTCATTGGCGGCGGTATCAATGGACTGTCGGTGGCCCGGCAATTGTTGCTGGACGATCCGGACGCCTCGGTCACGGTATTCGAAAAAGAGACGGCGGTTGCGCAGCACCAGTCGAGCCATAACTCCGGCGTGGTGCACGCCGGCCTGTACTACGAACCCGGCGGCCTCAAGGCGCGCCTGTGCCGCCGCGGCGTCGAACTGGTCAGGAACTACTGCCTCGAACATGCCATCCCCTACGACGAGTGCGGCAAAGTGGTCGTCGCCCTCAACGAGGAAGAACTGCCGCGCCTCGATGCCATCTACAAGAAATCGCTGAACAACAAGGTGCCCGGCGTGCGCATGGTCGGCCCGGAAGAGCTGCGCGAGATCGAGCCGAACTGCATCGGCATCCGCGCCCTGCATTCGCCGCATACCGCCATCGTCAGTTACGGGCAGATCGCCCGCCGCATCGCCCAGGAGATCGAGGAAAAAGGCGGCAGCATCCGCCTGAATGCACCGGTATCCCGCCTGATCGAACGCGGCGGCCAGATCCATGTCGAACTCGAGAGCGGTGAAGTGCATCCCGGGCATTTCGACTTCGCAATCGCCTGCTCCGGCCTCCAGTCGGACCGCCTGGCCCAGCGCTCCGGAGACGAGGCGACCCCGAAAATCGTGCCTTTCTTCGGCCAGTACTACGTCATCGACGAGGCCTTCAAGTCGCACGTCAAAGGTCTGATCTATCCGGTCCCCGACCCGCGCTTCCCCTTCCTCGGTGTGCATTTCACGAAGCGCATCGACGGCCAGATGACCATCGGCCCGAACGCCTTCATCTCGCTCGGCCGGGAAAATTACGACGGCAAGCGTTTCAGCGCGCGCGATATCGCCGACTTCCTCACCTATGCCGGCTTCTGGAAATTTGCATCGCGTAATGTGCCCGCCACGCTGCGCGAACTGAAGACGGTCCTCAGCGAATCGGTGTTCGTGCGCGAAGCCGCCAAGTATGTACCGAGCCTGTCCGAGGTCGGCGTGACCCCGGCCGTGCGCGGCATCCGGGCCCAGGCCATGCAGGGCGATGGCTCCCTGGTGGACGATTTCGTCATCCGCCGCCAGGGAAATATCACGCACATCCGCAACGCACCGTCGCCGGGCGCCACCTCGTCGATGGCGATTGCCGAGTACATCGTGCGCGAAGTGATTCCCGGCCGCTGAATCGCGGCCCGCCAGCGATTCTATTCAACAGATACCAGATAACACATAACAACCAGGATCCAAGGAGACATTATGGAGATGCGCAAACCCGATTGGGAAACGCCAGAACAGGCGGCCAGCCGCCTGAAGCGGGTGGCAACCGCGACCATCGTCGGCTCGATGCTCGAGTGGTACGACTTTTATTTGTACGCGACGATGGCATCGATCGTCTTCAGCAAGGTGTTCTTCGATGCGTCGAATCCGTCGACCGCGTCGATGATGGCATTTTCCACCTTCGCCATCGGCTTCGTGGCGCGCCCGCTCGGCGGCGTGTTGTTCGGCTACTTCGGCGACCGCTTCGGCCGCAAGAAGCTGCTTTACGTGACCTTCTTCCTGATGGGTGTCTGCACGACCGCCATCGGCCTGATTCCTTCCTACGCAACGATCGGCTTCTGGGCCCCGTTGCTGCTGGTCGTCATCCGTATCCTGCAGGGCCTGGGCGCCGGCGCCGAGTTTGCCGGCGCCTCCGTGACCTCGTACGAGCATGCCAGCGACGACAGGCGCGGCCGCCAGGGCTCCTGGCCGGCGCTCGGCCTGAACCTCGGCCTCCTGCTGTCGTCCTTCACGGTCTACCTGCTGACCCTCGGCGGCGACAAATTCCTGCAGAGCGGCGGCTGGCGCATCCCCTTCCTGCTCAGCTCCGTGCTGGTGATGGTCGGCATCTGGGTCCGCAAGCGCCTGCCGGAAACGCCGGAATTTGACCGGGCTGCAGCCGGCGGCGCCGAGAAAAAGCCGTTCAAGGAACTGTTCGGCACCAACCGCGCCGGCCTGCTGGTCGTCTTCCTGGTCGCGATCGGCTACAACGCCCTGAGCTACATCTTCAAGACCTTCTCACTGGCCTATCTGACCCAGTTCAAGGGTGTCTCCGCGAACGTGACCTCGCTGTCGGTGACGCTCGCGAGCCTGGTTGCCATCGTCGCCGTGCCGACCTTCGGCTGGCTGTGCGACAAGTACAGCAGCAAGAAGGTGCTGATCGTCGGCGGCCTGCTGTCGGCACTGTTCGCCTATCCCTTCATGGCGCTGCTGGCCAGCGGCCAGAATTCGCTGATCTACGCCGCCCTGATCGTCGGCACCGGCATCCTGGCGCCGATGATGTTCGCGCCGCAAGGCTCCTTCCTCAGCCGCCAGTTCTCGGTGCAGAGCCGCTCCACCGGCATGGGCGCGGCGCGGGAAATCGGCACCGCGATCGCCGGCGGACTCGCGCCATTGTGGGCGCTGTCCATGGTCGCCAGCTCGCCCGGCCATGCCACCGGGGGCGTCGTCCTGATCCTGGCCGCTTCGGGCCTGATCCTCTCGCTGGGCTCGGCATTCGACCAGGGACACCGCTTCAGCAAGCACAAGAACTGAGCAGGATTGCCGCAGATGCATGGGTTTTCGCGTCCTGCGCGCCCCGGTGCGAATATCCGCTAGAGTTTCGGAATCGATCATCAGGACGACACCCATGCATCCAGTCCCCCTCGTCGCCACCAGCCGTGGCTATCCGGAGACCGGCTACCCGGTCGAGAACATCCATTTCGGTTCGATCGCCGTGGTCGACGCCGCCGGCCGCCTGCTGTACTCCAGCGGCGATCCCGACGCCATGGTCTTCACGCGGTCGGCGCTGAAGCCCTTCCAGGCCCTGCCCTTCATGCTGGCCGACGGCCCGGCGCGCCTTGGCCTCACGCTCGACGAACTGGCCCTGCTGTGCGCCAGCCACTCGGGCGAGGAAAAGCACCTGGCGGGCGTCCAGTCCATCCTCGGCAAGATCGGCCTCGACGAGACCCACCTCGAATGCGGCTGCGCCACCCCGCTATACTACGACGCGGTCGGCCTGCCGCCGCCGGCCGGGCGGCGCTGGCGCACGGTCCACCACAACTGCTCGGGCAAGCACAGCGGCTTCCTGGCCTGGTGCCGCCTGCACGACGTACCGACCGCCGGCTATGTCGGCCCCGGCCACCCGCTGCAGCAGGCGATCCGCACCACACTGGCCGAGGCCGTGCAGATGAACGAGGAAAACCTGCCGACCGGGATCGACGGCTGCTCGGCGCCCAACTATGCGATGCCGCTGGCGCGCCTGGCCCACCTGTATGCGCGCCTGGCGCAAGGCGGCCGCGATGCGCGCCTGGGCAGCGTGCTGGGCGACCTGTTCGATGCGATGACCAAGCGGCCCGACCTGGTGTCCGGCGAGGCGCGCACCGACCTCGCCTGGATGACGGCCGGCCGCGGCGACTGGGTGGCGAAGATCGGCGCCGACGCGGTGCAGGCGATCGGCGTGCGCTCGGCCGGCATCGGCATCGCGATCAAGGTCGCGGACGGCGCCGTGCGCGCCCTGCATCCGTCCACCTTCAGCGCGCTCGAGCAGCTCGGCCTGCTGGACGCGCAGCGCCGCGAACTGCTCGAACCCTGGCGCGCGCCGGCGATCCTGAATGCGCGCGGCATGCCGGCCGGCGAGGTGCGCGCCGTGTTCACCCTGCAGCCGGGCTGACGCCAGCGGAACTGTACTGCCTGCGCCCAGGCCCGACTGTATGCACGCGGTGCGCGCAAGCGCTGCTATCCTCGCCGCATGAATCCATTCCTGCCCGCGACGGGCCTCACCGACACCTTGATGCGCCCCCTCAAGGACTTGCGGCTATCCGTCATCGACCAGTGCAACTTCCGCTGTACCTACTGCATGCCCAAGGAAGTCTTCACGCGCGACTACCCTTTCCTGCGCGCGGCAGAGCGCCTGTCCTTCGACGAGATGACGACGCTTGCCAGGACCTTCGTCGGCCTGGGAGTGGAAAAGATCCGGATCACCGGCGGCGAGCCGCTGCTGCGCAAGGACCTGCCGCGCCTCGTCGAAGCGCTGGCGCGACTGGAGACACCGGCCGGCAAGCCGGTCGAGATCGCGATGACGACCAATGGTGCCCTGCTCGCGGCGCAGGCGCGCGCGCTCAGGGATGCGGGCCTGGGCCGCGTGACCGTCAGCCTCGACGCGCTCGACGATGCCGTGTTCCGCGCCATGAACGACGTCGACTTCCCGGTCGCCCGGGTGCTCGACGGGATCGAGGCCGCGCAGGCCGCCGGACTGGCGCCGGTGAAGGTGAACGCGGTGATCAGCAGGACCCGCAACGCGCACCAGGTCCTGCCGCTGGCGCGCCATTTCCGCCACAGCGGCGTCAATCTGCGCTTCATCGAATACATGGACGTCGGCGGCGCCGAAGGCTGGCGGCTCGACCAGGTGGTGACCGCGGCGGAGATGCGCGCGCTGATCGGCAGCGAGTTCGCGCTGGTCCCGCAGCCGGGACATGCCAGCGATACCGCCAACGGCTTTCGCTACGCCGACGGCGGCGGCGAGGTCGGATTCATCGCCAGCGTATCGAAGCCGTTTTGCGGCGACTGCACCCGCGCCCGCGTCAGCGCCGACGGCAAGCTGTTCCTGTGCCTGTTCGCGGCGCGTTCGGTCGACTTGCGTCCTTGGCTGCGTGCCGGCCGGACCGGCCAGCTGGCGCAGACGATCCGCGCCAGCTGGAGCACGCGCGCCGACCGCTATTCGGAACAGCGCGGCGCGCTGCGGAGGCACGGCGGTGCGGGACGCTATCCGGTAGTCCGCATGTCGCTGGTCGGAGGATAAGAGCTCTCAGGCGCCGAACCAGCCGGCGCACAGCTCGCGCCCGGCCGCCGTCAGCGTCACGCTGCCGCCGCCCTCCTCGTGCGCCGCCACCTGCACCCAGCCGGCCTCGGACAGCAGGCTCAGTTGCCGCGTCAGGACGCTCATCGGGCGCCGCGTGCGCTTGCTGGCCCGCGCCAGCGAACAGGACCTGGACGGCGCCTCCTGCGCCATCCGCCACAGCTGTTCGAGCAGGCCGGCCAAGGCCGCCTCGCCCTCGTTCATTTGTTCATTGCTCATGTCCATCGCCGCAGCATACTGCGGCCAGCCCGGGGGCAAGGAATACAGATGCATCGGGACAGGACGGACACAGCGCTCGGGCGACTGTATCCTTTTCATGTGAGCAGTTCTGTACCGCAGAGCAGGTTACGGCTGCGCCGACACTAGCGGTCTTTTGCGGTATCCGAAAGCTCTACCATGTTCGACACGACGATTGACCAGCTCGCCGACTCCGGCGCCGCTGCGCGAACGCTAGGAAGCGTCCCCGGCCAGTTCGGCCACCAGGCGGCCGAGCCGCTTCACCGCGGCTTCGACGCGGGCGCTCCACGGGTAGCTGTAGTTCAGCCGGATGAAATGATCGAAGCTGCCGCGCGCCGAGAACATATTCCCGGGGCCGACCGTGATCCCCTCTTCGAGCGCGCGCGCATACAGCGTCATCGCATCGACCCCGCCGGGCAGCTCCACCCACAGCACATAGCCGCCCTTCGGCTCGCTCACCCGCGTTCCTTCCGGGAAGAAGCGCAGCACGGCCGCGGACATGATCCGCGCCTGCTGCGCGAAGGCCTTGCGCATCTTGCGCAGGTGGGCGTCATAGCCGTCGTTCTGCAGGTATTCGGCGATCGCCAGTTGCGGCAGCGAGGAGGTCGCCAGGGTATTCAGGAACTTCAGCTTTTCCACCTCGGCCGTGTAGCGGCCCGGCAGGCACCAGCCGATCCGGTAGGCCGCCGTCAGGCTCTTCGAGAACGAGGCGCAATGCAGCACCAGCCCCCTGGTGTCGAAGGACTTCAGCGAGGTCGGATGGCTGTCGCCGTAATACAGCTCGTGGTAGACGTCGTTCTCGATGACCGGGATCCCGTGCGTCCCCAGCAGCTCGACCAGCGCGCGCTTGCGCTCGTCGCTCATCTGGAAACCGAGCGGATTCTGGAAGTTCGGCATCACCATGCAGGCGGCGATCTTCTGGCTGGCGATGACTTCGGCCAGCGCCTCGAGATCGATGCCCTCCTTCCGATCCGTCACCACCTCCACGGCGCGCATCCCGAGCCGCTCGATCGCATGCAGCATGGCGTAGTAGGTCGGCGACTCGACCGCGATGGTGTCGCCCGGCCGCGCCACCGCCTGCAGGCACAGGTTGATCGCCTCGGTCGCCCCGACCGTGACGATGATCTCGCCCGGATCGACCGCGAGGCCGTTCTCGAGGTGGCGGCGGGCGATCTGCCGGATCAGCTGCGGATGCCCCGGCGGCAGGTCGTTCATCACGCTCCACTCCTGGTGGCGGCGCGCGATCGCATTGGCGTACTGGCTGAGGCGCTTCCACGGGTAGCTGGACGGATCCGCATACGGCGATCCGAGCGGCACCGCGCCGCCGGTGTGGATCGAGCGCAGGGTCTTGAGCACCAGCCGGCTGACGTCGACCTCGGACGACAGCATCAGCGGCGCAGGGACGTGCGACGGCGGCGCCGCCGGCTTGACGCGCGGGCGCACGAAATAGCCGGATTGCGGCCGGCTCTCGACGATGCCGCGGCTTTCGAGCAGCACGTAGGCCCGCAGCACCGTGGTGATGCTCAGGTTGTGATGCTGGCTGGTCTGGCGTATCGAGGGGATTTTTTCGCCTTCGAGCAGGACGCCGCTGGCGATCTGGCTCTCGATTTCCGCGGCGAGGGTTTCATACAGTGTGGGCACGCCGGCAGTATAGCCGAAGGGCTGCGGCGCTGCCGGAGGCTGCCGTTCCATGTTCCGTACTGTGCTCCTGTCAACAGGAGGATTGTGTGCACGCTGCCGTCGGGTAAGCGGGCGTACTCTGTCGACTCGACTCGGACCGGCACCACGTCGCGCCGGCCGTGTCGCCAGATACAGGAGTACAGGAGTAATCGTGGGAAAACAAAACAACGAAGGTTTCGTCGCGCCCTACACCCATGCCGCCGCCGGCTGGGGTGCGGTCAAGCAGGTGGCGATCAACCTGTTCAGGGAAAAGGTCAGCGGCAGCAATTACAAGACGCTGTTCAGGCAGAACCAGCCGGACGGCTTCGACTGTCCGGGCTGCGCCTGGCCGGACCGCGCGCATGCATCGACCTTCGAATTCTGCGAGAACGGCGTGAAGGCGGTCGCCGCTGAAGCGACCAGCAAGCGCGTCGGTCCGGATTTCTTCGCGCGCCACACCGTGGCCGAACTGATGCGGCAATCGGACTATGAACTGGAGCAGCACGGCCGCCTGACGGACCCGTTGGTCTACGACGGCGCCAGCGACAAATACGTGCCGATCGCCTGGGCGGACGCCTTCGCCCTGGTCGGGCGCCACTTGCAGGCCCTGCCCGACCCGAACCAGGCCGCCTTCTACACCTCCGGCCGCGCCAGCAACGAGGCGGCCTTCCTGTTCCAGCTGTTCGTGCGCCTGTACGGCACCAACAACTTTCCCGACTGCTCGAACATGTGCCACGAGCCGACCAGCCGCGGCCTGCCCGGCACGGTGGGCATCGGCAAGGGCACCGTCACCCTGGAAGACTTCGAACAAGCCGACACCCTGCTGATCTTCGGCCAGAACCCGGCCACCAACCACCCGCGCATGCTGGGCGAGCTGCGCGCCTGCGCCAAGCGCGGCGCCACCATCGTCTCGATCAACCCGCTCAAGGAACGCGGCCTGGAACGCTTCACCGACCCGCAGGCCCCGCTCGAGATGCTGACCAATTCCAGCACCAGGATCGGCACCCTGTTCGTGCAGCCGAAGCTGGCCGGCGACCTGGCCCTGATCAAGGGCGTCGCCAAGCGCGTGATCGAACTGGACGACGCCGCCCTCGAAGCCGGCCTGGCGCGCGTCATCGACGCCGGCTTCATCGCCCGCCACACCACCGGCTTCGAGGCCTTCGCCGCCGACCTGCGGGCCGAGAGCTGGGACGACATCCTGACGGAGTCCGGGGTCGCGCGCGCGCGGCTGGAGGAGCTGGCCCAGGTCTACGTCAAGGGCAAGCGCGTGATCGCGACCTGGGGCATGGGCCTTACCCAGCACAAGAATTCGCTGGCGGCGGTGCAGCTGCTGTCCAACCTCATGATGATGCGCGGAAATATCGGCCGTCCCGGCGCCGGCCTGTGCCCGGTGCGCGGCCACTCCAACGTGCAGGGCGACCGCACCGTCGGCATCGAGGAGCAGCCCTCCCAGGCCTTCCTCGACCGCCTCGGCAAGGCCTTCGACTTCGAGCCGCCGCGCCACCACGGCTACGACGTGGTCGAGACCATCAAGGCGATGCTGGACGGCCGGGTCAAGGTCTTCATCGGCCTGGGCGGCAACTTCGCCATCGCCACCCCGGACACCCCGCTCACCTTCCAGGCCCTGCGATCCTGCGCGCTGACGGTGCACGTGACCACCAAGCTGAATCGCAGCCACCTGGTGCACGGCCAGGACGCCCTGATCCTGCCGACCCTGGGACGCACCGAGATCGACCTGCAGCAGGGCGTCGCGCAAGGCGTGACGGTCGAGGATTCGATGAGCATGGTGCACATCTCCTACGGCATGAACAAGCCGGCCTCGCCCAACCTGCTGTCCGAACCGGCGATCGTCGCCGGCATGGCCGCGGCGACCCTGGGCAGCACCAAGGTCGACTGGAACTGGCATGTGGCCGACTACGCGCGCATCCGCGATGCCATCGAGCGCTCGATCGCCGGCTTCCAGGAGTACAACGCGCGGGTGGCGGTGCCCGGCGGCTTCCATTTGAAGGTCGCCTCGCGCGAGCGCGAATGGGTCACGGCCAGCGGCAAGGCGCAGTTCGTGGTGCAGGAAATCGACAAGGACACGCCGATCCACCGCGCGCGCGCGCGCCACGGCGAGCGCCTTCTGGTGCTGATGACGACCCGCTCGCACGACCAGTACAACACCACGATCTACGGCATGGACGACCGCTACCGCGGCGTGTTCGGCATGCGCCGGGTCTTGTTTGCCAACCGGCTCGACCTGAAGATGCTCGGCTTGCAGAACGGCCAGTGGGTCGACATCACCAGCGTATGGGATGACGGCGTCGAACGCCGCGCCGAGCGCTTCATGCTGGTCGAATACGACATCCCGCGCGGCTGCCTGGGCGCCTACTACCCCGAGACCAATGCGCTGGTGCCGCTCGACAGCGTGGCGACCGGCGCCGGCACGCCGACCTCGAAATCGATTCCGGTGCTGCTCAGCGCCTGCGCATAAGGGTAGTCAACGAAAGTTCTTGTTGCTAGTAATTTATAGTGCTATTGTTTAGCACATTAATTACTATACAACACCCCTCTTTCATATGCAGATGAAAAAACTGGCGGCGGCACTTTCCGTGGCGCTGGCTGCGGCATCCGCGCATGCCCGGCAAGCCGCGAGCGACGGCGACGGCAAGCAAGCGCAGGGCAGCACCGTGCAGCAGGTCGAGGTACGCGGCGCGTTCGACGCCTACGACCCACGCCGCGACGATACCGCCGCCAGGATCGTCATCAACCATGACGAGATCGTCCGCTACGGCGACACCAGCATCCTCGACGTGCTCAAGCGCGTGCCCGGCATCACGATCAGCGGTAGTGGTGGGCGCGGCAGCGAAGTGCAGATGCGCGGCCTGGGCAAGGGCTATACGCAGATCCTGATCAACGGCGAACGCGCGCCAAACGGCTTCACGCTGGACTCCCTGGCGCCCGACTTGATCGAACGCATCGAGGTGCTGCGCGCCGCGAGCGCCGAGTTCTCGACCCAGGGTATCGCCGGCACCATCAACATCGTGCTGAAGAAAACCGTGAAGGCCGGCCAGCGCCAGCTGAAGCTGGGCTTCGAGCGCGCCAACTGGACGCTCGGCCCGAACGCCAACCTGCAGATGTCCGACAAGGCCGGCAAACTGGCCTGGTCGATCACCGCCAACTACGCCCACCAGCATCTGGACCGCACCGTGCTGAGCGACCAGGAATTCGACGACGCGGCGGGCAAGCTGCTTGGCCTGCGCCAGGGCCGCCAGTTCGAATCGGGACGCTTCTCGAGCTACAACCTGAGCCCGCGCCTGATCTGGACCCTGGACAACGGCGACACCGTGACCTCGCAAACGCTGGTGAACGTCGGCCGCTTCGAAAACGACAACCGTACGCAGATCGCCGCCCTGCTGGGTAGCCCGCCCTTTTATCCCGACCTCCGGCAGACCATGAGCAACGACTACAAGATGCTGCGCGAGGAGGGCAACTGGGTGCACAAATTCGATTCCGGCGCCAAGCTCGATGCGAAGCTGAGCGCGACCGTCGGCGCGGGGGCGAACGCGACCTATCGCGCCGCGGATCCGGATCTGCATGAACTGGTCCAGTCGAACGCGACCTTCCGCGAGGTCAACACGATGGGCAAGTTCACCAGCGCGAGCTGGGAAGGCCATGCGCTGGCCTTCGGCTGGGATGGCGGGGTGCAGCACGAGAACGATGCGCGGCGCGATCGCGATTCGGTGCGGCCGACCGTGCCTCTGCCGGGCGGCGACGAGTTCTACATCGCCGACCTCACGCGCCTGGCGCTGTACGCCCAGGACGAGTGGAACGTCACGCCGCGCTGGTCGGTGTACCTGGGCGCGCGCTGGGAAGGCATCCAGACCCGCATCGCCGGCAACACCTTCGCGACGGTGCATAAGCGATCGAGCGTCTGGAGCCCGCTGTTCCAGACCTTGTACAAGCTGCCCGGGTCCAACGGCGACCAGCTGCGCTTCGCGCTAACCCGCACCTACAAGGCACCGAACTTGCAAGCCATGATCCCGCACCGCTTCACTTCGGTCAACAACGACCAGACCCAGCCCGACGACACCGGCAACCCGGACCTGAAACCGGAACTGGCGCTCGGCATCGACGCCGCCTACGAACACTACTGGGCCGAGGGTGCGCTGCTGTCGGCCGCGGTCTCGGCGCGCAACATCGACAACAACACGCGCCTCCAGACCGTGTTCGACGGTACCCGCTGGGTCACGCGTCCGGTCAACACCGGCAGCGCGCGGGCGAGGAGCATCGAATTGGAAGCCAAGTTCCCGCTGAAGGCGCTGTTCGAAACCACCACCGCGCTCGACCTGCGCGCCAGCGTGTCGCGCAACTGGTCCAGCGTCGACAACGTGCCGGGTCCGAACAACCGCCTGATGGGCCAGACGCCGTTTTCGAGCACGCTGGGCGCCGACTACAAGCGTGGCGCGTTCTCGGCCGGCGGCAGCTTCGCCTTCAAGACCGGCGGCGAAGTGCGGGTTTCGAACAATCAGCTGACCTACGAGAGCGTGCGCCGCAACCTCGACCTGTACGCCCTGTGGAAATTCGATCCCAAGCGCCAGTTGCGCATCGCCGCATCCAACCTGCTCGGCCAGGACAGCATCACTGCCAGCAGCTATACGGTGGCCGGCCAGGACACCCAGCGCAGTCGCACGGTCTATCCGGGTTCGGCGACCTTGCGCGCCACGCTGGAGACCATGTTCTAACGGACCCGCCGAAGGGCAATCAGGTGTATTCGACGAAGCCGTCGCGGCGGCAGAAGCTGGCCAGCTTCAGGCCGGCCTGGGCCGCAATGTCGATCGCCAGCGAACTGGGCGCGGAGATCGTCGCCAGCATCGGGATGCCCATGCGCGCGGTCTTGCGTGCGAGCTCGTAGCTGGCGCGGCTGGACATGAAGACGAAGCCGCCACGCAGGTCGGCGCGCGCCAGGGCCAGGTGGCCGACCAGCTTGTCGAGCGCATTGTGGCGGCCGACGTCCTCGAACACGGCGGCGATGGCGCCGTCCAGCCCGCACCAGGCCGCCGCATGCACGCCGCCGGTCTCCCGCATCAGGGTCTGGTGGCGCGGCAGTTCGGCGGCGGCGCGCGCGATGGCCGCGCCGGGGTCCGCCGGCAGCGCCGCCGGCGCCATCTTTTCCGGCGCCAGGTCGAGCAGTTCCAGGCTTTCGATGCCGCACACCCCGCAGCCTGTACGTCCGGCCAGCGCGCGGCGCCGTCCCTTCAGGCGCTGGAAGGCTTCCTGGGCCACGGTCAGCTCGACCTCGGCCGCGCGCGCATGCAGGCGCAGTTCGATGTCGTAGATCTGCGCACGGCTGTCGACCAGCCCCTCGGTCAGCGCGAAGCCGGCCGCGAAGGCCTCGAGGTCGCGCGGGGTGACCATCATGACCACCTGCGAAATGCCGTTCACCACCAGGGCCAGCGGCATCTCCTCGGCCACATTGTCATGCGCCGCGCCATGGCTGGCGCCGCGGTGGCGCACGATGGGCCGCAGCTGGAAGCCGGCCGGCTCCGCCCGCGCGGCGTGTTCTGCAATCGATTCTCTCATGTGCCCGATGGTAGCCTGACGGCATCCGGCGTGGCGCGCACAGAAGCCGGCGCGGCGCGGGAATACAGTTCGCTCAGGTGACTTCCAGGCGCAGGCGCTGGGTCAGCGCGTCGAGCACCTGGGCGTCGCTCCAGTAGACCGTGTGCGACAGCGGGTTCCAGCTCTTCAGGATCCAGGTCACCACGCCCTGCCCCGCATTGATCGCGCGGTCGTCGACCAGTTCGGCGTAGCCCGGCGAGAGCGGCTGCAGCGGCCAGCCCAGCGCGTCGTCGGGGTCATAGAAGTTGATCCACTCGAAGCCGGGCGTCGGCAGCGCGATCGGCTTGATGTCCATCTGCTTGTGGGCCGCGCAGAAGATCGGGATGTTGCAGCCGGTGGTGACGAAGGCGCTGCAGGTGGCGCCGGCCATGAAGTGCCGGTCGCTGTCGCTCAGGCGCGCCCCCAGCGCGCGCATGGCCCAGGCGTCGACGTCCTTCCACACCCCGGCCAGGACCTGGCCGCCCGCCAGCGCCTTCTGCGCATCGTAGATATAGCTGGACAGCACCTGGCAGCCCAGCGACTGCGCCAGGAACACCACCCGCGCCGACGGGTCCTGCCTGGCCACGCCCAGCAGCTGGCGCGCGATCGCCGCCTGCGCCAGTTCATACACCGAGCCGTCGATCTCCTTGCGGTTCTCCAGCCCGGCGGCGTCGCCGAAGCCGAACAGCAGGAAGCGGCGCAGGTCGGCATAGTGCAGGCGGGTGGTGTCGCTGACCCTGGCCCACACGGTTTCCTGGTTGGGCTTGAGGATGTCCTGGTAGTAGATCGAGCGGAAATCGACCTGGCCGGACAAGGGTCCCAGCCGTGCAGCCACGGCCTGGAACAGCTTTTCGGCGTAATCGCGCGGCGTCTCTCCCATGCCGTGGACGGTCAGCAATGCGGCTTGCGGCATCTTCCCTCCTCACTCATCGTTATGTCCATTCTGACACGACACGCTCTTTACAACTCAACTTGCATAAACTAAACTCGATAGATTCCTATCGATTCGAATTCTAACGATGAGCGATCTACCTGAATCTCCGATCGGAGAGCGCTTCTCCGCCGCCGTGCACAACACGGCGCGCGGCTGGCGCCTCCTGATCGACAAGCAACTGAAGCACCTGGGCATCGGCCAGGCCGGCTGGATGACCATCGCCATGATCGCCAAGTCGGGCGAGCCGATGTCGCAGCGCGCGCTGGCCGACCTGGTCGGCGTCGAAGGCCCGTCGATGGTGTCGATGCTCGACCGCCTCGAGCGCGAAGGCCTGGTCACGCGCGCGCCCTCGCCCACCGACCGCCGCGTCAAGCTGGTCCACCTGACCGATGCCGGCACCACCTTGTACAAGCAGGTGAAGGAGCAGGCCAATGCCGTGCGCCTGGCCCTGCTGGGCGACATCGACCCGGCCCGGCTCGAGGCCGCCACCGAGCTGCTGGAACTGCTGCGCGCGCGCATCGAGGAACAGCTGTGAGCGCAGCCACGGCGAACGCGGCGCCGGCCTCCGGGAATCCGCCGATCAACCGCACCATGATCACGATCTCGATCATGCTGGCGACCATCATCCAGGCGCTCGACGGCACCATCGCCAACGTCGCCCTGCCCCACATGCAGGGCGCGCTGTCGGCCTCCCAGGACCAGATCACCTGGGTGCTGACCTCCTTCATCGTGGCCGCCGCCATCGCCACCCCGCTGAACGGCTGGCTGGTCGACCGCTTCGGCCTGAAGAAGGTGTTCCTGGTCTCGGTGGCCGGCTTCACCATCGCCTCGGCCCTGTGCGGGCTATCGATGAACCTGACCGAGATCGTCGTCTCGCGCATGCTGCAGGGCGTGTTCGGCGCGGCCCTGGTGCCCCTGTCGCAGTCGGTCCTGCTCGACATCAATCCGAAAGAAAAGCACGGCTCGGCGATGGCGGTATGGGGCATGGGCGTGATGATCGGCCCCATCCTCGGCCCGACCCTGGGCGGCTGGCTGACCGACAGCTACAGCTGGCGCTGGGTCTTCTTCATCAACCTGCCGATCGGCGCGGTGGCCTTCTACGGCATCTGGCGCTACATCCACGCCACCACCGCCGCGCGCCGGGTGCGCTTCGACATGTTCGGCTTCGTCACTCTGTCGATCGCGATCGGCGCGCTGCAGATGCTGCTCGACCGCGGCGAACAGAACGACTGGTTCCAGTCGCTGGAGACCTGGGTCGAGCTGGTCATGCTGCTGCTGGCCGGCGCCTACTTCATCGGCCACACCCTGACGCGTCCGGCCGGCCAGTCCTTCGTCGACTTCCGCCTGCTCAAGAACAGCAACTACGTCACCGGCCTGCTGCTGATCTTCATCGTCGGCATGGTGCTGTTCGCGACCCGCGCGCTGATGCCGACCATGCTGCAGGGCCTGATGGGCTACCCGGCGGCGCTGGCCGGCCTGGTGACGGCGCCGTCCGGCCTGGGCACGATGGCGGCGATGCTGGTGGTGGGACGGCTCACCGGCAAGGTCGACTTCCGCCTGCTGCTGGGCGCCGGCTTCGCCATCACCGCGTTCTCGCTGTGGCAGATGACCCAGTACACGCTGGTGCTGTCGCAGTCCGACATCGTGTGGCCCGGCGTGATCCAGGGCGTGGGCCTGGGCCTGGTGTTCGTGCCGCTGTCGGCCGCCACCTTCGCCACCCTGTCGCCGCAGATGCGTGCGGAGGGTACGGCGCTGTACAGCCTGGTCCGCAACATCGGTTCCTCGATCGGCATCGCCATGGTGCAGGCCCTGCTGGTGCGTAACACCCAGATCGCCCACGCCTCGCTGACGACCCAGATCACGAATGCCAATCCGGCACTGAACGACCCGTCCAGCATCTACAACATGGGCAGCCAGCTCGGCGCCGCCATGATCAACAACGAGATCACGCGCCAGGCCTCGATGATCGCCTACGTCGACGACTACTGGCTGATGATGCTGCTCACCGCGGCCGTGATTCCGCTGCTGATCCTGATCCGTCCGCCGAAAGCTGCTTCAGCCCCGGCCCCGGTCGACGTGCACCTCGATTAATTTGGAAAGCTAGAACAAGTGCGACACACCTCATTCATCCTGAAAAACAGCCTCGCCGCCGGCGCCGTGCTGGCGCTGCTGGCCGGCTGCATCAGCGTGCCGGCCGACAGCAAGCGCGCCGCACCGATCGACCTGGCGGCAAAGGCCCAGCACGCGCCCGGCATCACCCTGCCGCAGGACGCCTGGCCGGCCGAGCAATGGTGGCTGACCTACGGCGACCCGCAGCTGAACGCCCTGGTCCAGCAGGCACTGCACGACAACCCGAGCCTGGCCGTAGTGCAGGCGCGCGTCGCCAGCGCCCAGGCCATCGTGACGGCCGAACGTGCCGACGAAGGCGCCCAGGTGGGCCTGTCGACTGGCCTGAACCGCCAGCGCTATTCCTCGAACGGCTTCTTCCCGCCGCCGATCGGCGGCAACTACTTCAACGACGCCAACGTGCAGCTGCGCGCCTCCTATGACGTCGACTGGTGGGGCAAGCACCGCTCCCTGGTCGCTAGCGCGCTGGGCGAAGAAAATGCGCGCAAGGCCGAAGCCGCCCAGGCCGCGCAGGCGATCGCCGCAAGCGTCGTCCAGAGCTACTTCCGCCTGCAGATGCTGTGGGCACGCCAGGACAACGTGAAGCTTCTCGCGGCGGTGCAGCGCGAGCTGGTGGCCGGCCGCAAGGCCCGCATCGCCCACGGCCTGGCCAGCGCCGACATGCTGCGCAGCGCCGAACTCGACCTCGGCACGATGGAAGAACAGTCGGCCCGCTTCGCCACCCAGGCGGTGCGCGAGCGCGAGGTGCTGCGCGCCCTGATCGGCGGCGATACGCAAGCCCTCGCCAAGCTGGCCCGCTTCAAGCCGGCGCCCGGCGCGAATACCCTGCCGCGCGAACTCGGCATGGAGCTGCTGGCGCGCCGTCCCGACCTGCAGGCCGCGCGCTGGCGGGTGGAGGCCCAGCTCGGCCGCGTGGCCGCCAGCGAAGCCGCCTTCCGTCCCGACATCAACCTGGTGGGCGCGCTCGGCCTCGACGCGGTCTCGCTCGGCAAGCTGCTGCGCTGGCCCAGCCGCACGCCGCTGCTCGGCGCCACCCTCGACCTGCCGCTGTTCGACAGCGGCCGCCTGAAGGCCCAGCTGGGCGTGGCCCGCGGCAGCCGCGAGGAACTGGTGGCCGAGTACAACGAAGCCGTGCTGGCCGCGGTGCGCGAAGTGGCCCAGGAAGGCGCAACCCTGCAGGGTCTCGACCAGGAAGCGCAGGCCCACCGGCAGACCGTGGAATCCAGCCGCAAGCTGCTCGACAGCGCCGAGGCGCGCATGCAGCGCGGCCTGCTGGAACGCGCCGGCGTGCTGCAGGCGAAGATGACCCTGCTGCGCCAGCAGGACACCGACCTGCAGCTGCTCGACGCCCGCCTGCAGACCCAGGTGGCGCTGGTCAAGGCGCTCGGCGGCGGTTATCGCGCGCCCGCCTCGGCTGCCGCAACGACGGCCACCGCATCGACGGCTGCCGCAGCGACGGCTGCCGCATCGAACAACACCAAATAATCCAGAACCCAAGACCATGAGCACCGAGAACAATCAAATCACGAACAAGGGCAAGCGCCGCGCAGTCCTGGCCGGCATCACCGTCGCCTTCCTCGCCGCCGGCCTCGCCTACGGCGCGTATTACACCCTGGTCTCCTCCAAGCGCGTCGAGACCGACAATGCCTACGTGGGCGGCAACCTGGTCAACGTCTCATCGCAGGTGACCGGCAGCGTGGTCGAGATCCGCGCCGACGAGACCCAGCTGGTGAAAGCCGGCGAAGAGATCGTGCGCCTCGACCCCTCCGACGCCGAAGTGAACCTGGCCCAGGCCGAGGCGCGCCTGGGCACCGCCGTGCGCCAGCAGCGCGAGCGCTATTCCAACGTCGATCAGCTGAACGCGGTGGTCGAACAGCGCCGCGTGACCCTGAAGGCGGCCCAGGACGACCTGGCGCGGCGCTTGCCGCTGGCGCTTGATAATGTCGTCTCCGGCGAAGACGTGGCGCACGCGCGCCGCGCCGTGCAGGATGCGAAGGCCGCGCTGGACGTGGCGCTGAAGCAGGTGGCGGCGGCGCGGGTGGCGGTGGCGGGCGTGTCCCCGGCCGAGCACCCGACCGTGCTGGCGGCGAAAGCCGATTACCTGTCGGCCTGGCTGGCGGCGCGCCGCAACGCCATCGTCGCGCCGGTGAGCGGCTACGTGGCCAAGCGCAGCGTGCAGGTGGGCAGCCGCATCGCCCCGGGCGCGCCGCTGCTGTCCATCGTGCCGCTGGACCAGCTGTGGATCGACGCCAACTTCAAGGAATCGGAACTGCGCGACATCCGCGTCGGCCAGCCGGCCACGATCGAGGCCGACATCTACGGCAGCAAGGTGGTCTATCACGGCAAGGTGGTGGGCCTGGCCGCCGGCACCGGCAGCGCCTTCTCGCTGCTGCCGGCGCAGAACGCAACCGGCAACTGGATCAAGGTGGTGCAACGGGTGCCGGTGCGGATCTCGCTGGATCCGAAGGAGCTGGCCCAGCATCCGCTGCGCGTGGGCCTGTCCGCCACCGTCGACGTCGACATCAGCAAGCAGGACGGCGGCGCGCTGGGCGCCGTGGCGGCCCCGAGCCCGACTTATACGACCAATGTGCTGAACCAGCCGCTGCAGCAGGCGCAGGCGGCTACGGATGCGATCGTGGCCAAGAATATGGCGAATTGAGTCGGCTTTAGAACCGTCGTTCCCGCGCAGGCGGAACCGAGGTTTGCAGGCGCGGTCGAAACGCACGCAAAACTTGGGTCCCCGCCTTCGCGGGGACGACGTTCATGCGCTGACGTTCATGCGCCAAGGTTCAGGCAGTCACCGGCGTCAACGCCCGCCCACTCCTGAACCAACTCCGCAAATTATCCAGCATCAGCTGCGCCATCGCCGCCCGCGTTTCCTGCGTGGCGCTGCCGATGTGCGGCAACAGCAGCACGTTCTCCAGCCCGAGGAAACGCTTGTCGATGTCCGGCTCGCCGTCGAACACGTCGAGCGCGGCGCCGGCGATGCGCTTCTGCTCCAGCGCCGCCAGCAGCGCTTCCTCGTCCACCAGCGAACCGCGCGCCACGTTCACCAGCCAGCCGCGCGGCCCGAGTGCGTCCAGCACGCGCGCATCGATCATGCGCGCGGTCTCGCGTCCGCCCGGCGCCGCCACGATCAGGATGTCGACGTCGCGCGCCAGCGCCGCCAGGTCGGCTTCGAAGCGCCAGTCCAGGCCCTGGTCGCTGCGGCCATGGTAGGCCAGGGCCACGCCGAACAGTTCGAGCCGGCGCGCGATCTCCTTGCCGATGCGGCCCAGGCCGATGATGCCGACGTGCTTGCCGGCGAGGCTGGTACTCAGGGGGAAGTTGGCCTCAAGCCAGCGGCCGTCGCGCACATAGCGGTCGGCCTGGGGCAGCTGGCGCAGCAGCGACAGCAGCGCGCCGATGCACAGCTCGGCCACGGCGGCGTTCAGCACGTCCGGGGTATTCGACACCACGATGCCGCGCCGCGCCGCCAGCTCGAGCGGGATCAAGTCGTAGCCGACGCCGTTGGTGGCGATGATCTCCAGCTTCGGCAGGCGCTCGACCAGGCTGGCCGGCACCTCCAGGTTGCTGCGGGTGACGATGGCGCGGATATCGCCGGCGCGCGCGGGATCGCGTTCGATGTCCGCGGCGCCCAGCCGCTCGAATTCGGCGTCGATCTGCGACTGTACCTCCGGCGGGAAGCCGCCGATCTGCAGCAGCCCGGGGCGGTGAAGGCCCGTCATTGGCCGCCGATGGCGAGTTCGAAAGTGGCGACGCCGTCCACGCCGCCGCGCACGTGGTCGCCCGGGTTCAGGGCATCGACCCCGGCCGGGGTGCCGGTGAAGATCAGGTCGCCCGGCGCCAGCGTCACGAAGCGCGACAGGTAGGCGATCACGTCGGCCACCGGCCAGATCATCTCGTTCAGGTTGCCCTCCTGCTTCAGCTGGCCGTTCACCTCGAGCCAGATGCGGCCGGCCTGCGGGTGGTCGGTACAGGAGACCGGCTGCAGCGGGCTGCAGGGCGCCGAGGCGTCGAAGCCTTTCGACATGTCCCAGGGCCGTCCGTCCTTCTTGGCGACGGCCTGCAGGTCGCGCCGGGTCAGGTCGAGGCCGACCGCATAGCCCCACACCATGCCGAGCGCCTGTTCCGGTGCGATGTTCGCACCGCCCTCCTTCAGGGCCACCACCAGTTCGACCTCATGGTGCAGCTCCTTCGTGGCTGGCGGGTAAGGCAGCGTGCCGCTGGCCGGCACCACGGCGTCGGCCGGCTTGGTGAAGAAGAACGGCGGTTCGCGGTCCGGGTCGGAACCCATTTCTCGCGCGTGGGAGGCGTAGTTGCGGCCGACGCAGAACACGCGGCGCAGCGGGAAAGTCTGGTCGGAGCCTGCGATGGCAAGCGCGGGGGTGTCGGGAGGGGTGATGACGAAGCCGGTCATGCTGATCCTTGTAAAGACGGTTGCCGAACGCGCCCTTGGGGGCGCGTCGGATACCATAACATAATCAGCGGCTGCGAGTTGAGACTGTCGTCCCCGCGCAGGCGGGGACCCAAGTTTGCTCGCGTTTCGGCAGATCAAGCAGAACTTGGATCCCCGCCTTCGCGGGGACGACGTTCTTAGAACTCTTCCCAATCACTCTCCACCGCCTCGGCCGGCGCCGGACGCGCGGTGCGGGCCGGCCTGGCCGCCGGCTTGGCGGCCGCCGCCCTTACTGCCGGCAGGGTGGAACGCGGCGCAGCCGGGGCGGCGGCCATGGCCGGCGCGGCGCCGTGCTCGAGCTTGAACACCGCCACCGCCTGCGCCAGGCGCGTGGCCTGGTCCTGCATGGCTTGCGAGGCGGCGGCCGCCTCTTCGACCAGCGCGGCGTTCTGCTGGGTCACGGTGTCCATCTGGGTGATGGCTTCGTTGATCTGCTCGATGCCGGCGCTCTGCTCCTGGCTGGCCGAGGTGATCTCGTTGAGGATGTCGGTGACGCGGCCCACGCTGTCGACGATGTCGTTCATGGTGCTGCCGGCTTCCTTCACCAGGCGGCTGCCGGTATCGACCTTGTCGCTGGAATCGTCGATCAGGGTCTTGATTTCCTTGGCCGCGGCGGCCGAGCGCTGGGCCAGGTTGCGCACTTCGCCGGCGACGACCGCGAAGCCGCGGCCCTGCTCGCCGGCGCGCGCCGCTTCCACGGCCGCGTTCAGCGCGAGGATATTGGTCTGGAAGGCGATGCCGTCGATCACGCTGATGATGTCCGTGATCTTGCCGGAAGCGTCGTGGATCTGTTCCATGGTGGCGACCACCTGGTGGATCACCTGGCCGCCGCGCGCGGCGACGCCGGATGCGGCTTCGGCCAGGGTATTCGCCTGGCGCGCATTGTCGGCGTTCTGCTTCACGGTCGAGGTCAGCTCTTCCATCGAGGACGCCGTCTCTTCCAGCGAACTGGCCTGCTGCTCGGTGCGGCTCGACAGGTCCTGGTTGCCGGCCGCGACTTCGCTGGACGCCGAGCCGATCGCCTCGGTGCCGGTGCGCACCGTGGCGACGGTCTTCACCAGGTTGTCGTTCATGGTCTTCAGCGATGCCAGCAGCTGGCCGACCTCGCACTTGCTGGTGACCTCGACCCTGGTGGTCAGGTCGCCGGCGGCGACGGCGTCGGCCACCGCCAGTGCGCGGCGGATCGGGCGCACGATCGAGGCCGTGGTCCACAGCGCCAGCGCGGCGGCGGCGCCCAGGATCAGCAGGCCCACCCCCAGCATCAGGCTACGGGTGCGGGCATAGGTGTCGGCGGCGGCGGCGGCATCGGCGTCGGCGAGTTCCTTCTGCTGCCGGATCTGCTCGGCGATCACCTTCTTGTACTCGACCAGGATCGGGCGCATCTCCTTCGCGAGGTAGGCCTTGGCGCTGTCCATGTCGTTCGCCTCGACCATGCGGATCAGTTCATCCTGGCTCTTCACATACCTGGCGTTCAGCTCCTGCTGCTGGCCCAGCAGGGCACGTCCCTGGGCGCTTTCCAGAGTCTTGTCGAGTTCGGCCAGAATGGTCTCGGCATCCTTGCGCGAGGCCTTCACTTCATCGAGCTGGGTGGCGCGGTCGGCCTTGTCGTCGTTCAGCATGATGTTGCGCAGCGCTATCGCGATGTCGTCGACTTCGCCCGACAGACGGCTGCTCAGGTCCAGGCGCGGCATGCGCTTGCTGACGATCGTATGGGTACCGGTGTTCACACTGCCGAGGCCGATCACACCCTGTCCGACGATGAACACCAGCGCCAGGCAGATGACCCCGAAACCCATCCCGAGACGGGTCCCGATCTTCCAATCCGTAACTTTCATTCTTCTCTCCGAAACCTTGTTGATTACAAGTCCACGCACAAATATGACGCAAAGCGACAAAGTTTATGGCGAGAAACTAACGAAAGTCGATAGAAAAGTGAAGTTTGTGGGAAGATATTTACAAAAATGAGTTATCGGAACAACACCGTTGCTTATGCCTCCACCGAAAACCTGAAGCGCGACTCGGTCGCATACATATCGCCCGGGCGCAGGATCGTGTTCGGGAAAGCAGGCTGGTTCGGCGAGTCCGGGAAGTGCTCGGGCTCGATGGCGAAGCCGCCGCGGTGGGGATAGGCGCAGCCCTTGCCCGACAGGCTGCCGTCGAGGAAGTTCCCGCTGTAGAACTGCACGCCCGGCTCCTGGGTCAGCAGTTCCAGCACCCGCCCCGAACCGGGATCGCGCACGCGCACCGCGCGCGTCAGCAGGCGGCTGCCGGCCTCCCTGTTCAGCACGAAGCAATGGTCGTAGCCCTGGCCGTTGGCGAGCTGCCGGTCGTCCTCGCCGATCCGGCTGCCGATGCTGCGCGGCTGGCGGAAGTCGAAGGGGGTGCCGGCCACCGGGCGCACCTGGCCCAGCGGGATCGATTCGGCGTCGATCGGCACGAAGCCGTCGGCATCGATGAGGAGTTCATGGCCGAGGATGTCGCCGCAGCCCTCGACGCCGGCCAGGTTGAAATAGCTGTGCTGGGTCAGGTTGACGGGCGTCGGCTTGTCGGTGACCGCCGAAAACCGCACGACGATCTCGTTGTCGTCGGTGAGGCTGTAGACGACCTGGGCGTCCAGATTGCCCGGATAGCCCTCCTCGCCGTCCCCGCTGCGGTAGCGCAGCCGTAGTTCATTGCCTTCGACGGCGGCCTGCCACAGGACCTTGTCGAAGCCGCGGTCGCCGCCGTGGAGGTGGTTGCTGCCGTTATTGGTCGCAAGCTGGTAGCTGTGGCCGTCGAGCGTGAAACGGCCCTTTGCGATGCGGTTGCCGTAGCGGCCGATCAGGGCACCGAAATACGGGCTCTCGCCAAGGTAGGGCGACAGCTCGTCGAAGCCGAGGGCGACGTCGGCGAAGCGGCCCTCGCGGTCGGGCACGAGGATATTCGTGATGATGCCGCCGAAATCGAGGATCTTCACCGTCATGCCGTGGCGGTTGACGAGGGTGTAGCGGGTGACCGGCGCGCCGTCGGGCAGCTTGCCGAACGGCGCCTGGGTGATGCCTGGGGTGGAGTCGGTTTGCACGTTCACGTTCGGTCCTGTATAGGTATGAGGTATCGCCGCCGCGGCGGCAGGTCGGCCCGATGCTAGCACGGCGCCCCGCTCGGCCGGCGCACCGTGGCACAATACGGCCATGCCTGCCCAGTTTGCTGACTACGCGGACCTGATCGCCGCCACCGACCTCGCCGCGATCGCGAATCCCGCACAGATTCCGGATGCCTATTTGCTCGGCCGCGCCGGCCGCGTCGAAGCGCATTACATTCCCTTCGACTACGTCAATCCCGCCGCGCGCGTGGTGGTGGTCGGGATCTCGCCCGGCTTCGTGCAATGGAAGAATGCGGTGCGCGCCGCGCAGCAGGGCTTGCGCGACGGCCTGCCCCTGCCCGACCTGCTGCGCGCGGCCAAGTACACGGGCGCCTTCAGCGGTGCGATCCGTCCCAACCTGGTGGCCCTGCTCGACCATATCGGCCTGCAGCGCTGGCTCGGGATCGCCAGCTGCGCCACGCTGTTCGGCGCCGACGCCCACCTCATGCACGTGACCGGGGCGCTGCGCCAGCCCATCTTCGTCGATGGCAAGAACTATAACGGCGCCAATCCGAACATGGTGACCACGCCCCTGCTGCAGGAACAGCTGCTGGCGTATTTCGGCCAGGAAGCGGCGCAGCTGTCCGGCGCCGTCTTCGTGCCGCTCGGGCCCAAGGTGAGCCAGGCGCTGTCGTGGCTGGCGCGCCGCGGCATGCTCGACGAAGCGCGCATCCTGCATGGCATTCCCCACCCCTCCGGCGCGAACGCGGAACGCATCGCCTACTTCCTCGGCCGGAAAACGAAAGCCGCCTTGTCGAGCCGCACGAACGGCGGCCAGATTGATGCCGACCGCCTGGCCCTCGGCGAGAAAATGACGGCCCTCGGGATGGCGCCGCTGCGATAAAGCCGGGGCCGCTTGGCGTGCTCCGCGTATCGACTACCGCGATTACACTGGAGCCGTCCAGCGTTCCAACAGGCGACCATGTCATTACATTCGTGGGAATACAATCGGCTCACCCTCGTCAATCTCGAAGACAAGCCTGCGGATTTCTTCAAGGGCCTGATCCAGGCGAGCAGCACCGCCATCGTCATCTGCGATGCAAAGCAGCCCGATGATCCGATCGCCTGGGTGAATCCGGCCTTCGAGGCGATCTCCGGCTACACGCTGGCCGAGGTGATCGGCCGTAACTGCCGTTTCCTGCAGGGCAGCGACCGTGACCAGCCCGCACTCGCCGGCCTGCGCGAGGCCCTCGCCACCGGCCGCAGCCACACCTGCACCTTGCGTAACTACCGCAAGGACGGCAGCGTGTTCTGGAGCCGCATGCACCTGTTCCCGGTATGCGATGCCGCCGGCGCGGTCACCAATTTCGTCGCCTTCCTGGAAGACGTGAGCGTCGCGATCCAGGCCCAGGCCGAGGTGGCGAATGCGCGCGAGCACCTCAGCACCCTGCTGGAGAGCATTTCCGACGGCTGCTTCTCGCTCGACCGCGAGTGGCGCTTCACCTTCATCAACAGCAAGGGAGCGGCCTGGATGCGGCGCAGCGCCGACCATTTGATCGGCAAGGTGATCTGGGACGAGTTCCCGGAAGCCGTCGGCGGCCCCTTCTATCAGACCTACCATCGCGCGCTCGAGCGGCAGGAAGCGGCCAGCTGCGAAAGCTATTATGCGCCGCTGCAGATGTGGCTGGAGGCGCGCGCCTATCCGTCGAAGGATGGCCTGACGGTGTTCTTTGCGAACATCACCGAGCGCAAGGAAGCCGAAGCGCGCCTGGTCCACATGGCGACCCACGACAGCCTGACCGGCCTGCACAACCGCTTCAGCTGCCTGCGCGCGCTCGACGAGGCGCTGGCGCGCGACGACATGATCGGGGTGCTGTTCGTCGACCTCGACCACTTCAAGGAAGTCAACGACGCCCACGGCCACCAGTCCGGCGACCTGGCGCTGCAGGAGATCGGGCGCCGCCTGGCGGCATTCGGCAATGCCGATACCACGGTGGCGCGCATCAGCGGCGACGAATTCGTGTTCGTGCTCACCGATGCAAATCCGGAAGCGGCGAAGGCGCTGGCGGCCACGGTGCTGCAGCACATGGCCGAACCGATCGCGATCGGCCCCCTGAAGGTCACGGTCGGCGCCAGCATCGGGATCGCGCTGGGCAAGCCCGGCGAGGTCAGCGCCGACGAACTGCTGAACAATGCGGATGCCGCGATGTATGCCGCCAAGGACAACGGCCGCCATACCGCCTGCCTGTTCTCGCCCAAGTCGGCGCAGCTCATCAAGGAGCGCCTGCAGCTGCGCCAGGAAGTGTTTTCGGCCCTCGAGCGGCGCCAGTTCGTGCTGTTCTACCAGCCGCAGATCAGCGCCGCCAACGGCGCCGTGGTGGGGGCCGAGGCCCTGCTGCGCTGGGAGCATCCGCGCCTGGGCGTGATCGCGCCGGGCGCCTTCCTGTCGATGCTCGAGGATTCGCCGGCGATCAACGCGGTCGGGGCCTGGGTCTGCGAGGAAGCCTGCCGCCAGGCGCGCGAATGGGAGCTGCTCGGCTTCCAGCTGCAGATGGCGGTGAACGTGTCGACCCGCCAGCTCACCGACGAGAACCTGCCGGTGCTGCTGAAGAACCTGGTGGCGCACTACGGGCTGGACACCGGCTGCATCAAGCTGGAAGTCACGGAGAGCATGCTGACCCAGGACATCGAGAAGGCGGCGTCCGTGCTGCGTTCGCTGCAGCAGGAAGGCTTCAGGATCGCGCTCGACGATTTCGGCACCGGCTACTCGAACCTCTCCTACCTGCGCCAGTTCCCGATCACCGCGATCAAGATCGACCGCTCCTTCGTGCAGGAGATCGAGGAAGACCGGCGCTGCCTGGACATCGTCAACGGCGTGATCGCCTTCGCCAAGTCGCTCAAGCTGTCCGTGATCTGCGAAGGGATCGAAACCGAGGCGCAGGCCTGCGCGATCCGCTCGACCGAATGCGACGTGCTGCAGGGCTACCTGATCGGCAAGCCGATGCGTGCCAGCGATTTCCAGGCCCTGCTGCTGGCCCAGCGCACCATGCCCCAGCAGGCCTATCCCGGTTGCAGCCAGCCGGACACTGATTGACGCCGGCTAGCTGTCTGCTGCCAGCTTGCCGCGCAGCTGCTCGAGCTGGCGCTTGAGCGCCGCCAGGTCGTCCGGCGGGCAGGCCGCCGCGCACAGCACCTGTTCCTGGATCGCCGCAGCGTCGCGCGCCATCGCGCGGCCGGCGTCGGTCAGGCTGACCACCACCTGGCGCTCGTCGAGGTTCGAGCGCGCCCGCGCCACCAGGCCGGCCGTCTCCAGGCGCTTGAGCAGCGGCGTCAGGGTCGCCGAGTCGAGGAAGAGCCGCGCGCCGATGTCGGACACGGTCACCCCGTCGCGCTCCCACAGCACCAGCATCACCAGGTATTGCGGATAGGTCAGGTCCAGCTTGCGCAGCAGCTTGCGGTAGACCTTGTTCATCGCCAGCCCGGTCGAGTACAGCGCAAAGCACAGCTGGTTGTCCAGCAAGGGGGTCGTCTTCGATTCCATGGGATGGATGTTAGATCGCGCGCTATGCAATTGCAAGCCGCGCCGCGATGCGATTGCGCCCGCCTTCCTTGGCTTCGTACAGCAGGCGGTCCGCGGCCTCGACCCAGGCGCCGTCCGGCCAGGCGCCGGCCAGGCCGGCCACCACGCCCAGGCTCAGGCTGACCTGGCCGTAGGGGCTGTCGGCATGCTCCAGCTTCAGTTCCGCCACCGCGGCGCGGATCGTTTCGGCCACCTTCACCGCGCCATCCAGGCTGGTAGCAGGCAGGATCACGGCGAATTCCTCGCCGCCGTAGCGCGCCGCCAGGTCGCCCGGCCGGCGCGCGCCGGCCGCGATCGCCGTGGCCACCTTGCGCAGGCAGTCGTCGCCGGCCACATGGCCGTAGCGGTCGTTGTACTTCTTGAACCAGTCCACATCGGTCAGGATCAGCGCGAATCCGCTGCCGCCGCGGCGCGCCCGCGCCAGCTCGCGCGCCAGGGTGTCTTCGAACAGGCGGCGGTTGGCCAGCCCGGTCAGGCCGTCGCTTTCGGCCAGCGCCCGCAAGGTTTCCTCGAGACTCTCGCGGATGCGGATCTGGTGGATCATGCGCCGCCCGCCCCAGGCCAGCAGGACGATCGCGAACGCCACCACACAGCTCATCTTGACCGCGCCCGCCCGCCATTCGGCAAGGATCTCGTCCCTCGACTCGGCGCTGGCCACCACCAGCGGATAGCCGTCCAGGTGGCGGTAGCTGTAGAGGCGCTCGATGCCGTCCATCCTGGCCCGCAGCATCGCGGTGCCGACCGGCCCGGCGCTCTTCATCATCTGGAAGACCGGCCCGCCGGCGATGCTGGTGCCGACCAGGTCTTCCGAGAACGGCCGCCGGTAGATCAGGGTGCCGTCGTCGAGGGCGAGCAGGATGGTGCCCTGGCGGCCGACGTCGAAGCGGTCGTAGAAGCGGCCGAAGAAGCCGAGGTCCAGCGTCACCAGCGCGACGCCGCCGAAGCTGCCGTCGGGACGGTCGATGCGGCGCGACACCGGGATCACCATCACGCCGGTGGAACGGCTGCGCACCGGCTTGCCCACGTGGCTGCGGCGGTCGGGGTCGGCCTGGTGATAGCGGAAGTACTCGCGGTCGGCGTTGTTGGCCTGCGGCGGCTT
The DNA here is from genome assembly GCF_052115005.1 of Massilia sp. 2TAF26. NCBI lineage: Bacteria > Pseudomonadati > Pseudomonadota > Betaproteobacteria > Burkholderiales > Oxalobacteraceae > Massilia > Massilia sp. 2TAF26. The sequence continues at coordinate 74,419 of NZ_JBFRFV010000012.1, read as the reverse complement.
CGCCTGCGTCGTCACTTGCCAGCTGTCGTCGGGGCCATACACGAACAGGCCATGCACTTCGGCGGAATGGGCGGCGATGTGCTGGAAGCGCCGTTGCAGGCGCTCTCCCGCCGCGCCCTCCACGCCGTCCTGCTCGACACGCTCGACGGTTTCGGCCAGCACCGCATCGGCCACCTTGAACGAGGTCTCGGCCTGGGCCGCCAGCGCAAGCGCCATGTTCGCGGTGCTGGCCGAGGTCTCTTCCAGCTGGGCCTCGCGCGCCGTCCACAGGCTCCAGCCGCAGATCACCGGCAGCAGCACGCAGAACGCCGCCAGCAGGGCGATCGAACGCCCGACGATCGGGCGGCGTATCTGGTTCAGGTGTCGGAGGCGGGGCGTGGAACTCGGCGGCATCGGCATCGGGACGGGGAAGCTATCGCTGGAGGATAGATGCTGAACGCACGGCTAGTCCAGAAAATACCATATTGCCGGCGTTTAGTTGCCCCGAAACAACATCAAGGAAGCTGGAAGCGGTAGCCGACACCGGTCTCCGTCACCATGTAACGGGGTTGCGCAGGATTGTCTTCCAGCTTGTGGCGCAGGTGGCCCATGTAGATGCGCAAATAGTGCGCATTGTCGGCCTGGTTCGGCCCCCAGACCGCGCGCAGCAGTTGCGGCGTGGTCATCACCTTGCCGGGATTGGCGACCAGCACCGCCAGCAGCCGGTGCTCGGTCGGCGTCAGGCGCACCGCCTTGCCGGCCTTGGTCACGCTGCGGTTCTGGACGTCCACCTCGACGTCGCCGAAACTCACCTTGCCGTCGCCGCCGGTCGCCAGGCCGCGCTGGCGCCGCCGCGAGGCGCGCACCCGCGCCAGCAGCTCGCCGACGCCGAAGGGCTTGGTGAGGTAGTCGTCGGCGCCGCGGTCGAGGGCGCGGATTTTCTCTTCCTCGTCGACTCGTGCCGACAGCACGATGACCGGCACCGCCGACCAGGCGCGCAGGTCGCCGATGAAGTCGACGCCGTCGCCGTCCGGCAGGCCGAGGTCGAGGATCACGAGGTCGGGCTTGCGCGTTCCCGCCTCGACCAGGCCGCGCTGCAGGGTCGCCGCCTCGTGCACCTGCCAGCCTTCCTGTTCCAGCGCGCCGCGCACGAAGCGGCGAATGTGCGGCTCGTCTTCCACGAGCAGTGCCACGCCGATGAAATCACTCATCCTCTTCCTCGATCTCCATGTCTTCATCCGGCAACCGCATGTCCGGCGGCGTCCCCAGCGGCAGCGTGAAGACGAAGACGGCGCCGCCCTCCGGCCGGTTGGCCGCGCGGATCGTGCCGCCGTGCGCCTCCACGATGGCGCGGCAGATCGCCAGTCCGAGGCCGACGCCGGGCTTGGCGGACTCGCGCTCGCCACGCACGAATTTGTCGAACACCGCTTCCTCCTGGCCCGGCGGCAGGCCGGGGCCGTCGTCGGACACGGCAACCTCGAGCCATATGCCGTGACGCCGGGCGGACACCCCCACCGTGCTGCCGGCAGGCGTGTATTTTCCCGCATTTTCCAGGAGATTGGACAGCACTCGCTCGATCAGCACGGCGTCGTAGCGCACCAGCGGCAGGTCGGCCGGCACCCGTGTCTCCACGCTACGGCCGCCCAGCGCCGCCCGGCTGGCGCGCAGCGCACTGCCGATCGTCTCTTCGATGGCCTGCCAGTGAAGGCGCAGCTTCACCTCGCCGCTCTCGATGCGGGCCATGTCGAGCAGGTTCGTCACCATGGTGCTCATGCGCACGGTTTCCTCGCGCAAGGTGTCCGCCATGCTTCGCTGCGCCGGCGCCAGCGGCGGCATGGAGCGCGCCAGGGACTCGGCCTGCGCCATCAGCGAGGTGAGCGGCGTGCGCAGGTCGTGCGACAGGGCCGCCAGCAGGGAATTGCGCAGGCGTTCCGACTCGATCCTGACGAGCGCCTCCTGCGCCACCTCGATGTAGTGCACCCGCTCGAGTGCGATCGCGGCCAGGGCGGCGAAGGTGTCCAGCTGCTGGCGCTGTTCAGGGGCCTGCAGCCAGTGCGGCGCCGCGGCCTCGATCGCCAGCACGCCCCGCGTGCGCATCGGCGCCACCAGCGGCATATAGAAGAGCGGACTGCCCGGCAGGGTGTCGGTGCCCATGCCGGCGGCGGCGCCGTGATCGAAGGCCCATTGGGCCACGCCGGGATCGAGCGCGGCGATGGCCGGCTCGCCGTCGGCTTCCCCTGCTCCGGGGAGCTGCAGCCGGCCGTCGGCATCCGGCAGCAGCAGCGCCGTGCGCGCCCCGAAAGTGCGCTTGACGGCGTCGCGCGTGGCCTCCTGGATCTGCTCCGTCTGCAGCACCCCGGACAGCGCGCGCGCGAATTCGTACAGGGCATGCGTGCGGCTCTCGCGACGGGCCGCGACCCGCGCCTGGAAGCGCAGCCCCGCCGTCAGGTGCCCGGTGATGGTGCCGACTGCCAGCATCACGCCGAAGGTCACCAGGTACTGGAAATCCGAGATCGCCAGCGTGAAGCGCGGCGGCACGAAAAAGAAGTCGAAACAGGCCACGCCGACGCAGGTAGCGGTGACCGACGGGCCGCGGCCGAAGCGCACCGCCACCAGCAGTACGACCAGCAGGAACAGCATGGCGATGTTGGCCAGGTCGAGGTAGGCGATCGCCGGCGTGGCGGCCAGCGCCATGACCACGCTGGCGGCGACGGCAATGCCGTGCGCCGGCAAGACCTGGCGCAGCGGTATCCGGCCCGCCGGGCCGCCGCCAGGCCGCGGCGCACCATCGGCCGGGCGGTCGTGCGCCACCGCCACCTCGACCAGTTCGACGTCCGGCGCCAGCCGCCCGATGCGCAAACCGGCCGGCGCCTGCCAGCGCCACCGCGCATCGCTGCGACCGAGCGCGATCCGCGACAGGTTGTGGCTGCGCGCATAGTCGACCACGGCCGCCTCGACGCTGTCGCCCGACAGGACAGCGGTGGCTGCGCCGAGTTCGCGCGCCAGCTCGAGCGCGCCCAGGATCCGCTCGCGGCGCGGCGGGTCGAGGCGCTGCAGCGCCGGCGTCTCGACGTAGACCGCATGCCACTCCGCGCCCAGCTGGGCCGCCAGGCGCGCTGCGCTCCTGACCACGCCGTCGGCCTGTGGTCCCGGCCCGACGCAGGCCAGCAGCGCGCTGCCGGTGCGCCACACGGTATCGATCGATTTCTCGACCCGGTAGGCGCGCACGTCGTCGCCGATGCGCTCGGCAGTGCGGCGCAGCGCCAGTTCGCGCAGCGCGATCAGGTTCCCCTTGCGGAAGAAGTTCCGGCCGGCGCGTTCGGCCTGCTGTGCCTGATAAACCTTGCCGAGCTTGAGCCGGGTCAGCAGCTCGTCCGCCGGCAAGTCCACCAGCACCACTTCGTCGGCGTCGTCGAACACCCTGTCAGGCACCGTCTCCGCCACCCGCACTCCGGTGATCCCGCCCACCACTTCGTTCAGGCTCTCCAGGTGCTGGACGTTGACGGTCGTGAACACGTCGATGCCGGCCTCGATCAGTTCCTCGACGTCCTGCCAACGCTTCGGGTGGCGCGAGCCGGCGACGTTCGAATGCGCCAGCTCGTCGACCAGGACCAGGTCCGGACGCCGTTCGAGCGCGGCGTCGATGTCGAACTCGGTGAGCGCCTTGCCGCGGTAGTCGATGCGCTTGCGCGGCAGGACGTCCAGGCCTTCCAGCAGGGCCGAGGTTTCCGCACGGCCGTGGGTCTCGGCGATACCGACCAGCACCTTGCGGCCGGCGGCAAGCTCGCGCGCGGCGGACAGCATCGCATAGGTCTTGCCGACGCCGGCCGAGGCCCCGAAATAGATACGCAGCCGGCCGCGCGCGGCACGGCGCTCGTGTTCCTGCACCTGGGCCAGCAAGGCGTCCGGATCGCGCCTCGGGCCTTCGCCGGGGAAGCTCATGCGCCTTGCCTCATTGCGGATGCACCGCCTTGCCGTCCAGCGCAAGGTTCAGCGCCAGCACATTCACGCGCGGCTCGCCGAGGAAACCCAGCGCCGGCTGCTTGCGGTGCGCGGCGATCAGCGCGCGGACCTGCGGCTCCGGCAGCTTGCGCGCCGCGGCGACGCGCGCAGCCTGGTACTCCGCGGCCGCGATGCTGATTTCCGGATCGAGACCGCTGGCCGAGGCGGTGACCAGGTCGACCGGGATCGGCGCGCGGTTGGCCGGATCGGCTTTGCGCAAGGCCTCGACACGCGCCTTGACGGCATCGAGCAGCGCAGGGTTGGTCGGACCCAGGTTGGAGCCGCCCGAAGCGGCGGCGTTGCCGGCCATCGGTGCGGTTGCCGAAGGCCTGCCCCAGAAATAGCCGGGTTGCGAAAACGGCTGGCCGATCAGCGTGGAGCCGACCGCCCGGCCGTCCACCTCGACCAGGCTGCCGCCGGCCTGGTGGGCGAAGGCAAGCCCGCCGATGCCGGCCACGGCCGCCGGGTACAAAAGGCCGCACAGGATGCTCAGTGCGCCGAACAGCACCAGCGCGGGACGAATGATGGATGCCATGGTGATTTCCTTGTTCAGACGAGATCGAGCGACGCCAGCAGCACGTCGATCAATTTGATGCCGATGAATGGCAGGATGATACCGCCGATACCGTAGACCAGCAGGTTCCGGCGCAGCAGCGCGGTGGCGCCGATTGCCCGGTAGCGGACGCCACGCAGGGCCAGCGGAATCAGGAACACGATGATCAGCGCGTTGAAGATCAGCGCCGACATGATCGCCGAGGCCGGGCTGGCCAGGTGCATGACGTCGAGCGCCTTCAGCTGCGGGTAGGTGCCGACGAAGGCCGCCGGAATGATGGCGAAATACTTGGCGACGTCGTTGGCGATCGAGAAGGTGGTCAGCGAGCCGCGGGTCATCAGCATCTGCTTGCCGATCTCGACGATTTCCAGCAGCTTGGTCGGGTTCGAGTCGAGGTCGACCATGTTGCCCGCTTCCTTCGCGGCCTGGGTTCCCGAGTTCATCGCCACCGCCACGTCGGCCTGGGCGAGCGCCGGGGCGTCGTTGGTGCCGTCGCCGGTCATCGCCACCATGCGGCCTTCATCCTGGTAGCGGCGAATCAGCTTGAGCTTGTCCTCCGGCGTGGCCTCGGCCAGGAAATCGTCGACCCCGGCCTCGGCGGCGATGGCAGCGGCGGTCAGCTTGTTGTCGCCGGTGATCATCACCGTCTTGATGCCCATGCGGCGCAGCTCGGCGAAGCGCTCCCTGATGCCGCCCTTGACGATGTCCTTCAGCTCGACCACGCCCATCACGCGGCCGCCGTCGGCCACCACCAGCGGGGTACTGCCGCGGCGCGCGGCGTCTTCGACCGTGCGCGTCACCTCGGGCGGGAATGCCATGCCGAGCGACTCGACGTGGCGCCGCACGGCGTCGAACGCGCCCTTGCGGATCCTGCGCTCGCCGCAATCGACGCCGCTCATGCGGGTGTTCGCGGAAAACGGCAGGAACACCGCGTGCAGGCTCTCCAGCTCGCGTTCGCGGATGTTGAACTTCTGCTTGGCCAGCACCACGATGCTGCGCCCTTCCGGGGTTTCGTCGGCCAGCGAGGCCAGTTGCGCGACGTCGGCCAGTTCGCGTCCGGACACGCCGGGCGCCGGCAGGAAGGCGGCGGCCTGGCGGTTGCCCAGCGTGATGGTGCCGGTCTTGTCGAGCAGGAGCACGTCGACGTCGCCGGCGGCCTCCACCGCGCGGCCGGAGGTGGCGATCACATTGGCGCGCATCATGCGGCTCATGCCGGCCACGCCGATCGCCGACAGCAGGCCGCCGATGGTGGTCGGGATCAGGCATACCAGCAGCGCGATCAGGACCGTGATCGTGACCGGCGAGCCGTTCACGCCCGTGGCCTTCGCCGCCTCGACCGAGTACAGCGAGAAAGGCAGCAGGGTCACCGTCACCACCAGGAATACGATGGTCAGCGCCACCAGCAGGATGGTCAGGGCGATTTCGTTGGGCGTCTTCTTGCGCTTGGCGCCCTCCACCATCGAGATCATACGGTCGAGGAAGGTCTCGCCCGGATTGGCGCTGACCTTCACGACCAGCCAGTCGGACAGCACGCGGGTGCCGCCGGTGACGGCCGAGAAATCGCCGCCCGACTCGCGGATCACCGGCGCCGATTCGCCGGTGATCGCGCTCTCGTCGACCGAGGCGACACCTTCGACGACCTCGCCGTCGATCGGCACCACGTCGCCGGCTTCGATCAGCACATGGTTACCCTTGCGCAGGTCGGTGGCCGGGCATGGCAGCCAGGTGGTGCCGTGCCTGGGGGTGGCCAGCTTCTTGGCCACCACGCTCTGCTTGAGGCCGCGCAGCGAGGCCGCCTGGGCCTTGCTGCGGCCCTCGGCCAGCGCTTCGGCGAAGTTCGCGAACAATACCGTGAACCACAGCCACACGGCACAGGCGAGGATGAAGCCGCCCGGCGCCTCGCCGGTACCGAACAGCGCCTGCACGTACAGCAGCGTGGTGATGATGCTGCCGACGTAGACCACGAACATGACGGGGCTGCGCAGCTGGGTGCGGGGGTCCAGTTTCTTGAAAGCGTCGACCAGCGCGGGGACGGCCAGGCTGGTATCGAACATGTCCAGGCGCTTGCCGCCGGACGCTGCGCCGGCCGGCAAATCCGCGGCAGACGAAGGAAGTTGAGTCATGGGATGCTCCTGATTATTGTGCGAACAGCTGCAGGTGCTCGACGACCGGCCCGAGAGCGAGCGCCGGCACATAGTTCAATACGCCGACCAGCACCACCACGCCGACCAGCAGGCCGATGAACATCGGACCATGGGTAGGCATGGTGCCGGCCGTGGTCTGCAGGCGCTGCTTGGCCGCGAGCGAGCCGGCGATCGCCAGCACCGGTACGATTACGCCGAAACGGCCGAACCACATCGCGATCGCCAGCATCCAGTTGTAGAAGGGCGTGTTGGCGGACAAGCCGGCGAAGGCGCTGCCGTTGTTGTTGGCGGCCGAGCTGAAGGCGTACAGGATCTCCGAGAAGCCGTGCGCGCCCGGATTGGCGACACCCGCCCTGCCGTCGGCCGTCATCACGGCGATCGCCGTACCGGCCAGCACCAGCACCGGCGTGACCAGGATGGCGATCGAGGTCATCTTCATCTCGTAGGCCTGGATCTTCTTGCCCAGGTATTCCGGCGTACGGCCGATCATCAGGCCGGCGATGAACACCGCCATGATGGCGAACACCAGCATGCCGTACAGGCCGGAACCGACGCCGCCGAACACCACCTCGCCAAACTGCATCAGCATCAGCGGCACCGCGCCGCCCAGCGGCGTGAACGAGTCGTGCATCGTGTTCACCGCGCCGCAGGAAGCGGCCGTGGTGATGGCGGCGAACAGCGCGGAGGCATCGATGCCGAAGCGGGTTTCCTTGCCCTCCATATTGCCGCCCGACTGCAGGCTGCTCGCCTGCTGGTCGATGCCCAGGGCCTGCAGGGCCGGATGCGCCTGGTGCTCGGCCAGCATCACGCAGGCCGTCATGAGCACGAACAGGAAGGTCATGGCGCCCAGGATCGCCCAGCCCTGGCGGCGGTCGCCGACCAGGCGGCCGAAGGCGAAACACAGGCCGGCCGGGATCAGGAAGATCGACACCATCTCGAACAGGTTGGCCAGCGGGGTCGGGTTCTCGTAGGGGTGGGCCGAGTTGGCGTTGAAGAAGCCGCCGCCGTTCGTGCCCAGCATCTTGATTGCTTCCTGGGATGCCACCGGGCCCATCGCGATGGTCTGTGTGGCGGCGGTCAGGCTCTCCATCAGCGGCTGGCCCTGCGCGTCCTTCAGGGGCTGGCCATCGGCGCCGGTTCTCGGCTGGGAATAGCTGACCGGCTCGAGCAGCGCTACCGACTGGTAGCCGGAGAAGGTCTGGATCACGCCCTGGCCCATCAGGAACACGGAGAACACCAGCGACAGGGGCAGCAGCACGTACAGGGTGCTGCGGGTCAGGTCGACCCAGAAGTTGCCGATCGATCTGGCGGACTTCGCGGAAAAGCCGCGGATCAGGGCAAACACCACGGCGATGCCGGTGGCGGCCGAGAAGAAGTTCTGGCAGGTCAGCGCCAGCATCTGCGTCAGGTAGCTCATGGTCTGCTCGCCGCCGTAGCCCTGCCAGTTGGTGTTGGAGACGAAGCTGACCGCGGTGTTGAAGGCCGAGTCCGGGCTGAGGTTGCCGAGCCCCTGGGGATTCAGCGGCAGCCAGGCCTGCACGCGCTGCAGGACATAGACGGCAAGCGCACCAACGGCATTGAACACCAGCAGCGCGACGGCATAGGACTTCCAGCCCATGCCTTGCTCCGGCGCGATGCCGGCGGCGCGGTACAGGGCCGCCTCGATGCGGTGCAGCCAGCCGAAGCCGCGCACGCGTCCGCCCTCGGCCACGCGCGCCAGCAGGATCCCGAGCGGCCAGGACATGCCCAGCAGGATCAGCAGGAACGAGGCCAGCAGCGCCAGTGAATGAATGTCCATCACAGGTCCTCCGCATTGAACATGGCATACAGGAGGTACACCAGCAGGCCGCCCGACGCGAGCGCGCCGATCAGGTAAAAGAGGGTCATTTGCGCTCTCCCAGTCGAGAGCAAGCGCCAGCCATGCCCCAGGTCAGGGCAGCAAACAAGGCGATCGCGCCGATGAATACAATGTCCATGTGCACCTCGGAATGCAGGGTTGATCAAAAAATCTTGCTGACGCTGACGACCAGCGCCTTCTTGCCAAGGAACTTGCCGTTGGCCGGCGACGCGTAGGCGCTCTCGCCGGCGTTCGTGCCGACGAAGGCAACCGCCAGGGCGGCGGTGCCGAAATTCCTGGTGACGCCGAGCTTGTAGTCGGTGTAGCCGGCCGCATTGTGATGGCGCACGTCCTGGCGGCCGGCGTGCAGGTTGAGCGTCAGGCTATGGCCGAGGTCAAGATTGGCGCCCAAATCCAGGTAGCCGCTGTGGCGGCTGTCGACGTAGCCGAACAGGTTGGTCAGTGACAGCGAGTACTTGGCATAGGCCGGTCCGTACCCGAGCTGGCCGTAGATCTCGGCGGTGTCGGCATCGGCGAAGCCCGGCACGTTCTTCAGCCCGTTCGACGGGTAGACGTAGCCGAGCACGCCCACGTCATAGCTGACGTCGGCGCCCAGTTGGCCACGCTTGCCGGCATACAGGTCCCACTCGACATCGCCGCTGCCGCCGGCGTCCCTGGTCCATTTGATGGTGGACAGCCAGGTGCCCGCATACAGGCCGCTCGGATTGTGCGTGTAGTCGGCGCCGCCCTGCAGGGCCGGCTGCAGGCGGGTCTGCGAGATGCCGCGGTAGCGGTAATCGGAGGCCAGCGCCGCGTTATAGGTAAAGGCATGCTCAGGCTGGGCCTCCTGGGCGTACAGCGGTGCCGACAGCGAGGCGAGGATGGCCAGGATGAAGACGGTTTTGCTCATGGTCTGTTTTGGTTCCTTATTTTTGTAAAAGTTCGTCCGGAGCATGGGTGGGGCCGGGCGAGGGGGTCCGGCGTGATGCCGGGACCGCGGGGCCGGACTGGTAGACCTCCCCGTACAGCGCCGCCATCTCGGCGGCGCCGGTGCTGCTTTCGATATCGCTGGCGCAACGGCCGGGCGCGCCGAGGGTCCACATCAGCGCCGGCAGGTGGAGGATGGTGCAGGCCATCCCGGCCGACATCACCTGTGACGCATAGGCGCGCAGGGCGCGCAGTTCGCGCGGCGCCGGATCGTGCTCGCTGCCGGCGATGACGAACAGGACCCGCAGTCCGGGATTGAACATGCGTGCGCTGTTGAGGCGGGCGATCGGGCCGTAATGGAGGCCGACATCCGCCTGCTCGGGCGCCAGCGGCACCACGGCGACGTCGGCCATGATCAGCGCGGAGCGGCACTCGTGGCCATCGCGGCAGTCGGTGTCGATCACGACTTCCGAAAAACGTGGATACAGGCGTTCCAGCTCATCGGGCAAGCCGGAACCGCCTACGGCGTGGACGTCGAGCATCGGGGCGATGTGGCGGCGTTTGCGCTCCTCGCCCCAGTGACGGCAGGTCTGGGCGGTGGTGGCATCCAGCAGCAGGACCTTGCGGCCGCTGCGTGCCCTCAGCAGGGCAAGATTCTCTGCCACGAGTCCGCCGGCAAGCGGCGGCGCGCAGTGGGCGACGGTGACGATCATGATGCCTGCACTCCTTGCGATGTTGCGATGCAATGCAGTGTAGGCGGCGGGGTATAAAAATTTTCTAAAAAGACAGGCAGGGGCGATAAACGATGCATTTACACGATCGTCATCGTCGGCCCTTGGCTGGGCGAACAGGCATGCGCGCCACCGCTTGCGCCGGTGGCGTGTCTTGCCTCAAGGAATGGAGGGAAGGCGCGGAACGGCGCCGGGCGGTCCGCTCAGTGGCCGGCGGCGACCAGCACCGAAGCCGTGTCGCGCCCTGCCCGTTTGGACTGGTACAAGGCTTCGTCGGCGGTGTGCGCCAGCGCGGCCTGCTCCGGATGCGCGGACCAGGCGATGCCGATGCTGGTCGTGATCCGGCGCGGCTGGCCGTCGACCAGGAAGTCGGCGCGCACCGCTTCCAGCAGCTTGTCGGCGATGCGTGCGCACTCGCGCGCCGAACCGACCTGCTCGAGCACGACCACGAACTCGTCGCCGGCCAGGCGCGCCACGGTGTCTGTGCTGCGCACGGTGGCGGACAGGCGCCTGGCGAACTCGCGCAGCACGGCGTCGCCGCCGGCGTGGCCGAAGCTGTCGTTGATCTGCTTGAAATGGTCGACGTCGAGGTAGACCAGGGCCATCGGCATCGTGCTGCGGCGCGAGCGCGCGATCGCCTGCGCCAGCCTTTCCTCGTAGCTGCGGCGGTTCGGCAGGCCGGTCAGGTGGTCGGAGTGCGCCAGCGCGTGCAGCTGGCGTTCGTATTCGCGCGCGGAAGTCGCGTCGGTCGACAGCACGTAGATGCCCTGCACCACGCCGTCGCGCACATGCGGCAGGTAAGTCGAGCTGATCACGCGGCGGCGCCCGCGGCGCTCCTCTTCGATCTCGAGGGCCGAGGCATGGCCCTGCAGGCAGCGCTCGAGGGCCGCGCGGCGCGGCGCATAAAAGGTTTCGCCCATCGCCTCGAGCACGGTCCTGCCGAGCATCTCGGCGCTCTTCACCCCGAACCATTCCTGGTAGCGCTGGTTGGCGAAGCAGTAGCGCAGTCCGGTGTCGATGTAGGCGATCAGGGCCGGCACGTTGTCGGCGATGGTGCGGAGGCGCTCTTCGCTTTCGATCACGCGCGAGCGCGACTCGGCCAGTTCGGTGACGTCCTTCATTGCGACCACCGCGCCCAATGCCTCGCCATTCGGGCCCTTGAGCGCGCGGCCGCTGGCCAGCACGCGGTGCAAACCGCCCTGTTCGCACGCGATCACCATCGGTGCGTCCTTGACGTTCTCGCCGCGCAGGGCGCGCGCCAGCGGGATGTTCGCTTCTTCCAGCGGCGTGTGGCCGTCTTCCGCAAACAGGTTATAGTGCCGGGCCCAGTCCCGCGCCACGACGTCGGCGACATCCATGCCGTGCAGGTCGCGCGCGGCGCGGTTGAACAGGGTCAGCGTACCGTCGGCGCCGCAGGCCACCACGCCGACGTCCACCGACTCGAGCACGGCGTCGAGCAAAACCTGCTTCTGCAGCAGGGCCTGCTGGGTCAGCATGCGCTGCCGGCCTTCCTGCTCCAGCAGCCTGTTCTTGGCGTGCAGTTCGCGGGTGCGGTCTTCGACGCGGCGTTCAAGCTGCACGTTCAGCTCGCGCAACGCCAACTGGGCGGCGTCGCGCGTGGCCACCAGCGCGCCGCGGTTCAGTTCATCCTGCACCATCTGGGCCAGGTCGCGCAGCATGCGTTTGTCGGCGTCACTGAACTCGCGCGGCTCCTGGTCGATCAGGCACAGGGTGCCGAGCGGCTGGCCGTCGACGCTGTGCACCGGCTGGCCCGCGTAGAAGCGGATGAAGGGCGAACCCAGCACCAGCGGATGGTCGCGGAAGCGTTCGTCGAGGCGGGTGTCGGGCACTACCAGCAGGTCGTCGAGGGCGATGGTGTGGCTGCAGAAGGCCACCGAGCGCGGCGTCTCGCGTACGTCGAAACCGACGCGCGACTTGAACCATTGGCGATTGGTGTCGACCAGCGAAACCAGCGCGGTCGGCACATCGAAAGCGGCGGCGGCGATGCGGGTGAAGCGGTCGAAGCGGTCTTCCTGCGGCGTGTCGAGCACTGCCAGCGCGTGCAATGCCTTGACGCGCTCCTGTTCTGCGAGTTCTTGTTGACTGAGCATGAAACGTCCTTGCCGCCGCGCGGCGAAGAAAAGAACCGGCTGGGTCGAGGCCGGTGGTCGGGATGAGCGATTCTAGTCCATCAAAATCTGGCTGTGCAGCATCTTTACAGCCATTGCCATACGGAAATCATTAGTTCGATTTCAACATATGAGATGAATTGTATAACGAAAGTATTTGAGAGAATTCAATATTTTTCTTGGATTCAAGAGTGACAGCGAGCTTGCGGGGAGGTCCGTACGCCTTGGCCGATGCCCTTGGAATGGCCTGTGCAGGTGTCGCGGCGGCGTGGGCACTACACAACATAATGCAAGGGTTTGCGTAGTACGCCGATGTCGCCGGTGCAGCGTAAGCCCTGAGCGCCGGCATTCGCGCTTTCGCGGGTATGACGGAGTGGATTCATGCGCCTATGGCATCATCTGCATCTGCGAGCCCAACCGGAGATGCCGATGAAATGGTTCATACCGCTATTCGCATGCCTGCTGTCTTCCTGCGCGGCCACGCCGCCCGCGCAGTCGCCCGCCGATCCTGAAATCACCCAGCTGATGCAGCGCGAAAAGCTGCAGGGCCTGGCCCTGGCCGTCATCGACGATGGCCAGATACGGAGTGTGCGCAGCTGGGGCTGGCGCAATGCCGAAAAAGGACTCCCGCTGCAGACCAACACCATCATGTACGGCGCCTCGCTGACCAAGGCCGCCTTCGCCTACATGCTGCTGCAGCTGGTCGACGAAGGAAAGCTCGACCTCGACGCCCCGCTCGAGCGCCTGCTGCCCAAGCCCCTGCCCGACTACCGGGAACCCGACGACTATGCCGACCTCGCCCGGGACGAGCGCTGGCGCAAGCTCACGCCGCGCATCCTGCTGACCCACTCGGCCGGCTTCGCCAACTTCCGCTGGCTGGAGCCGGACAAGAAGCTGCGCTTCCACTTCGAGCCGGGCAGCCGCTATTCCTATTCCGGCGAAGGCCTGACCATCCTGCAGCTGATCGTCGAACAGGGCCTGAAGCTGGACACCGGCGCGGAAATGCAGCGCCGCGTGTTCGACCGCTTCGGCATGCGCAATACCAGCATGAAGTGGCGCCCCGACTTTGCCGCCAACCTGGCCGACGGCTACGACGAGAACGGCAAGATGGAAGCGCACGACGAGCGCAGCCGGGTGCGCGCAGCCGGCTCGATGGACACCACCATCGAGGACCAGGCGAAGCTGTGGGCAGGCATCGTGCGCGGCGACGGCCTGAGCCCGGCATCGCGCGCGGCCATGGTGAAGGGCTGGCTGCCTATCGTGTCGAGGCACCAGTTCCCGACGCTGGAGGAAGGAACGGCCAGCTGGCCGCAGCAGCTGGCGGCCGGCCTCGGCGTGGTCAGCTTCCGGGACCGCAGCGGCGGGGCCGGCTGGTTCAAGGGCGGCCACAACGAGATCACCGCGAACATGGTGATCTGCCTGGACGCCAGGCGCCGCTGCGTGGTGATGCTGTCGAACGACGTGCGCGCCGAGCGCATCTACCCCGAGCTGGCGCGGCGCGTGCTGGGCGAGAACGACATGCCCTGGGCCTGGGAGTACAACTTCACGCCGCCGCACTGAAGGCGCACACCTCGCCATCCTCGGGCACCAGCACGCGCGCGCGCAGGCCCTGGGCGTCGAGGAAATCGCGCAGCGCCGCGCGCGACAGTACGCAGTGGTTCACCGCTTCCAGGTGGCTGGCGACGATGGTGGCTTGCGGCGCGGCCTGCGCCACCTTCGCCAGGTCGTGCTGGTCCATGATGATGGCGCCGAGGCCCGGCACCTGGGCGTCGCCGCAGTTCAGCACCACGACGTCCGGACGGTGGGCGGCCAGGCTGTCCTCGACGTGGCGGTTCCAGACCGTGTCGCCGGCCAGGTAAAGGGTCGGTTCATCCGGATGGCTGAACACCACCCCGCTCACCTCCCCCATGCGTTCGCCGATCGCGGCCATCACCTGGTCGCTGCCGTGCTGGCCGCCGGTCCTGTGCAGGACGATATCGCCGAATACGGCGCCGTCACCGAACACGCGCACGTCCTCGAAACCGTCGGCGCGGAGCAGCGCGGCGTCACGCAGGTTCTGGGCGAAGATGGGCAGGCCGCGCGGGACCAGGCGGCGCGCCGCATCGTCCCAGTGGTCGGCGTGCAGGTGGGTGACGACGACGGCGTCGACGTCCAGCAGTTCGCTCAGCGGAACCGGCAGGCCCACCAGGGGATTGGCGAGGTGGCTGTTGGCGGTACCCGCGAAACCCGGGTAGGCGCCCTGTGCCGCGAGCAGGGGATCGACCAGCAGGCGCTTGCCGGCGTATTCGATGACGAGGGTGGCGTTGCGGATCTGTTGGACTTGCATGTCGGCTCCTGAAGTAAGTGAATGTCGGAGCATTGTGCTGGCCAGCTATCAAGCCTGACAGTGGCCCACAAGCCGATATCCAATAGAATCGGGCCATGACAACATCCAAACCCATCCAGGTCGCCGTCATCGCCTTCGACGGCATGACGCCCTTCCACCTGTCTGTTCCCTGCCTGGTGTTCGGCAGCAGCCTGGGGGCGCAGGCGGCGTTCTCGCTGCGCGTCTGCGGACTGGACGGAGACACCCTGGACACCAGCGCCGGCTTCGGCATCCGGCCCAGCCACGGACTCGATGGGCTGGACGAAGCCGACATCGTCGTCATGCCTGCCTGGCACGACGACTGCCGGCCCGCGCCGCCGGCCTTGCTGGACGCGCTGCGCCGGGCGCACGCGCGCGGCGCCTGCGTGGTGGCGCTCTGCCTGGGCGCCTTCCCGGTGGCCGAGGCGGGCCTGCTGGATGGGCGCACCGCGGCCACGCACTGGGCCGCCGCGGACGCGCTGGCGCGCCTTTATCCGAAGGTGAAGGTGGATCCGGAAGTGCTGTACGTCGACGAGGACGAGGTCCTGAGCTCGGCCGGGGTGGCGGCCGGGATCGACTGCTGCCTGCACCTGCTGCGCCGCCTGTGCGGGGCCGAGGCGGCGAATGCGGTGGCGCGCCGGCTGGTGGTGGCGCCGCACCGCCAGGGCGGCCAGGCCCAGTTCATCGAACGGCCGCTGCCGGTGTCGCCCAGCGACGGCAGGTTGTCGCGGGTACTCGACTGGGTCAGCCGCCACCTGGACGCCCAGCACGACCTCGACGCGCTGGCCGGGCGCGCCGCCATGAGCCGGCGTAACTTCACGCGCCACTTCCGCCAGGCCACCGGCATGTCCTTCAAGCAGTGGCTGCTTGAGCAGCGCCTGGCCCACGCGCGCAGCCTGCTGGAGGGCAGCGATGCTCCGGTCGAGCTGGTGGCGCAGCGCGCGGGTTTCGGTTCCGCCCTCTCGCTGCGCCAGCATTTCCGGAGCGCGCTGCAGACCTCCCCGGCGGCCTACCGCCGCCAGTTCAGAACTTCGTCTCGAGCATCGCCCGCACCTGCAGCATCGTCGGCGTGATCGTCGTATCGGTCAGGCGGCTGCCGTCCGCGCTCACATAGGTGGCGGCGCCGACGTTATCCTGGCGCAGGGTATTCGCCAGCGACATCCGCACCTGGGTCTTGGGCGTGAACTTCCACACGCCGTACAGGTCCAGCGAGCGCTTCACGCCGGCATAGGCGTACTGGTTCTGCGAGATGCGCACCGGGCCGCCGTTCTGGAAGCTCAGGCTGCCGCCGAAGGTGGCCGGCAGGCCGTCGAATTTATAGTCGAAGCCGAAGGTGCCGGAGAGGGGCGTCTGCTGATCCAGGCGGTTGTTCGGACCCGGCACCATCGACAGGCTGGACCAGCTGCGCGTGACGTTGGCGCGCAGGTCCAGCGCCGGCCAGCCCGGGAACATCTGGCGCAGCGGCAGCTTGGCTTCGAGTTCGATGCCGCGGGTGTTGGCGGCGCCGTCGTTGACCGGCATCGACACCCACAGGCCGTCGATGAAGAACACGCGCGAGTGGGTGATGTCGTCGATGTGGCGCACATAGGTGCTGGCCGAGAGCAGTCCGCCGCCCGGCAGGTAGTGTTCGTAGGCCAGGTCCAGGCCCCAGGCCAGTTCCGGCTTGAGCTGCGGGTTGCCCATCGTGTCCGGCGTGGTCGGGCTGTTGTTCGAGGCGATGCCGCGGCGCGGCACCAGGCTGGCAACGTTGGGCGCCTTGTAGGTGCGCGTGATGCCGGCGCGGATCTGGTCGTTCTTCGAGCCCGAGATCTTGTACAGGGTCTGGAACAGCGGGCTGAAGACGCTCGAACGGTTGTCGATCGCGGCGTAGCTGTTGCCTTCGCTCTTGATCTGGATGCCTTCCCAGCGCAGGCCGAAGTACACCGACCATTGCTGGGTCACGTTCCACTCGTCCTGGGCGAACAAGGCCAGCCGGCGCACGGTGGCGTCGAAGCTCTCGTCGCGGTTGACGATCGGCGCGCCGACCGTGGTGGTCTCGTGTTGCAGGCGGGTTTCGTTGCGCAGGCTGTAGGCGCCGTCCCAGCCGACCGCGATCGCATGGCCCTGTCCGACCGGACGCGAATACTTGCCGGTGCTGCTCCAGCCCTTGTCGGTGAAGTCGCTGTCGATGTCGCGGTCGAGCGCCAGCACATCGTTCGGGTAGTACTGCAGCTGTCCCACGCCGCTGTCGCGGTGCGCGTAGTTGACGCCGAACTTGGCGTCGATCCTGGCACCGTCAAGCAGGCGCCTGGTCCACGACAGGTCGCTGCGCAGCATTTCCATCTTGTTCTCGGCATCGGTGGCGGTGGCCACGTAGCGCGGCGGCGCGCCCAGCGAAGTCACCACGGTCTCGGGCGCATCGCCGCGCGAACGGGCGATGTTGATGAAGTTCTGCGAGGTGATCACTTCGCCGGCGCCGAGGTTCCAGTTGATCCGCGGCGACAGGCCGATCGCCAGCAGGCGGCCGCGGTTGCCGTCCCAGGCGACGCGGTGCAGGACTTCGCGCCCCGCGGCGTCATAGCCTTCGGTGACGATGTGCGAAGGACGGTCCTGGCGGCCGTACAGCACGTTGCCGCTCATCGCATACGACATCTTGCCGCTCTTGTCCGACAGCTGGAAGGTCGAGACCGCGCCATAGGCGCCGTTCTCCGCCTGCACGCCGGTCTTGAGTTCGCGCTGCGCGGTCTGGACCTGGCGCTTGAGGACGATGTTGATGCCGCCGGCGATCGCCTGGGTGCTGTACTCGGCGGTGGCGGCGCGCATGATCTCGATGCGCTCGACCATCTCCGGCGACACCTGGTCCAGCGAGAAGCCCGGCGGCGCCGGCTCGCCGTTCAGCAGGATCTGCGTGTAGCCGTTGCCCAGGCCGCGCATGCGGACGTCGCCGCCGCGGCCCTGCACGCCGCCCACGGTAATTCCAGGCAAGCGCTTCAGCACTTCGCCGAGGGTGGTGTCGCCGTGGCGCAGGATCTCTTCCTGGTTGACGACGATCTTGGTGGCGGTATCGTCGCGGCGGGCGTCGTAGGCGGCGGCCTGGCCCTTGACCTCGACCTGCTGCACCGGGGCCGCTTTGTCCGCAGGCTTGGCCGTGGTGGCCTGGCCTGCGGCGTAGGCGCTGAACATGCCGAAGATGACGGGCGATGCGAGGAGCAGGCGGACGAGGTGTTGGGTGTTCTGGCGTGACATGGTTTTTGTTGTTAGCGATGAGCTGTTGATCGAGCCCGCATCATGCCGTCCAGTACGTACAGCCGACAGGCCGATGCGACGAAATGCCGAAAATACGGCGCGAAATGCTGCATGGCTATATGTACGGTAGCGCACTGTCGACCCGTTTTACATATTTGTGACGGGTATGCACCCTGCATTGTTAAATTCTTTTTCAAATCAAGGACGTGGATGCGCAGGCGCAATCCTTGCTTGTTAAATGGAATCATTTCTGGAGACACATATGTTCCGCAAGATTCTCTGCCTGGCCGCCACCGCCCTCGTCACCCAAGCCGCTTCGGCGAATGTCCTCTACACCTGGCAGCAGGTGGCACACACGGATGCGACGCCGGCCGGCCTGCATCTCGAACTCGAATTCACCGACACCGCCGTCGCCCAGGGCACACTCTCGCTGAACGTCGAGAACCAATGCATGGCGGAGATCTGCGAAGAACAGCAGGACAGCCTGCTGGCGCTGCACTACTGGTATGCCGGCGACGACGGCCAGCAGCACTGGAACCGCATCGACTACCGCTATCGCGATGAAACCCTGCCCGGCCTGCAGCGCTTGTCGATGACGCTGCAATTCCTTGCGGACGGCCGGATGAAAGGCAGCATCATGGCCAACGACGGCTTCTCGGATTTCACCATGCAGGGCGACGACGGCGTGTTCACCATGCTGTGGGCGCACAGCGACCAGCCGGACGGCTGCGGCGAAGCCTATCCCTCCTGCGCGGGCGAGCGCGGCGTCCTGCGCAAGGCCGCCCAGGTAGTCGTGCAGCCGCAAACCCAGGCCTTGCCGGAACCGGCCGGGCTGGCCAGCCTGGCGATCGGCGGCCTGGCCGCTTGGCTGGCGCGCCGCCGCCGCGGCACGCCCCTCAGGAATGGATGAGAAAAATTGTTACAACTTTGCGCTTGAACTAGCGTGAGGCGTCGTCATCCACCTATCAGGAGGATAGACGATGAAATGCGCACTGCTCGTAGAACATGACCCGCTGGCTTGCGGCGAGATTGCCACGCTGCTGAAATCGCTCGGCTATATCGTCGCGACCACGGACAGTCCGCGCGCGGCCCTGAACACGGCCCAGACGGTGCGCTTCGACCTGATCCTGACCTACACCACCTCCAACGCGGACGACCGCCGTTCCTTCATCGGCGAGATCACCCGGCTGGCGCCGCGCGCGCCGGTGGTCCTGCTGCTCGACGACGAAAGCCATGTGCCCCACTACCATGCAGGCCGCATCGCGGTGCTGGCCAAGCCGGTCACGCTGCGCTCGCTGCGCCGCGTGATCGAGTTCGGTATCGACGGCAACGGCGCCATGCCGTCCTATGCGATGCAGCCGGCGCCGCGCGACGAGCGGCGGCGCCAGGGGCAGCGGCGCATGCGGCCGCGCTGAAAGCGGCCGGCACTAGCGGCGCTCGACGCTCGCCACCAGCCCTCGCCTGCCGTTACGGTCGAAGGCCGCCGCCTTGATCGTGCCGCGCTCCGTGATCGGTCCCGTGACAGGCCGGCTGGCGGACGTCGGATCGCTGCCGTCAGTCGTATAACGCAGCGTGATCCCGGGCAGCGCATGATTCACCAGCACCTGCCCGCCCTCCACCATCAGGCCGGGCGGCGCGATGCGGTAGGCCACGCCGGTCTGTTCGAGGTCGAGGCGCGGCAGCACGCGCTGGCCCAGCGCATTCACGAAGCCGGACCAGGCGCGGCGATGCAGCGCGGCCGCCTTCGCCGCATCCTGCTCGCCAGCCCAGGCCGGATCGGGCGCCCAGGCCCGTTCCGCCACCGCCAGCAGGCGCGGCATGACGAGGTAGTCGATGCGGCTGGCATCGCGCACGGTCTCGGTGAACAACGTCGCCTCGAGTCCGCGCACGTGGCGCTTGCCGTAGTCGGTCAGCCCGTCCTTGCCGACGCGCGCCGACTCGGGTGCATTCCTCAGCATGTCGAAGGGGACGAAGTCGTAGACGGTGTCCAGCTCGACGTAGTCGTTCCAGTTGACGCCCGGCTCCTCCGGATTCGGGTTGGCCGCCATGTCCAGGTACATGGCGCCGACCGGCGCCAGCACGATGTCGTAGCCGCCGTTGGCGAGGCGGTTGGCGAAGTCCTCGGCACCGCGCGAGTTGTTCCATACCCAGGCGGTGAAGCCGCGCGTGGTGAAGCGCGGATTCGGGATCAGCTTGCTGCGGCCGGCGAGCAGCGTCTTGCGCGCCGCCAGCTCTTCCCAGCCCGACGTGCTCAAGCCGTGCCGGCGCATGATGCCGTCGACGCGGTCGTAGAAGTAATCCCACAGGTCGGCCGTCGACGCCAGCTTCTCCTTGCGCATGCGCGCGAGACTGGCGGGCGAGCGCTCCCATGCGCCGTTCGCCAGTTCGTCGCCGCCCATGTGGATGGTGCGCAGCGGGACACCGGCCTCGCGGTGCAGCGCCACGATCTGCGCGACCACGTGGTCGATGAAGGCGAAGGTCGAATCGAGGCCGGGATCGATGACGTTGTCGGTGAAGTACTGCGCCGAACTGTACTTCGAGCGGTCGTCGAAATCGTTCAGCAGGTACTTCGCGGCGTCCTTGCCGCCGGCCGCCTTCAGGCGGTGGTAGCGCGCCGCCATCGCCTGCACGGCGGCGCGCGCGTGGCCGGGCATCTCGATTTCCGGGATCACCTCGATGTGGCGGGCCTTCGCATGGCGCAGGATCTCGATGTAGTCGGCGCGGCTGAAGTAGCCGCTGCCGCTCGGGTCCTTCGGATCGGGACCGGAACCATAGGCCGGCTGCAGGCGCACGCCGGGCGTGGCACTGTGGCCCCGTACCGCACCGATCGCCGTCAGTTCCGGCAGGCCGGCAATCTCCAGACGCCAGCCTTCGTCGTCGGTCAGGTGGAAGTGGAACTTGTTCAGCTTGTAGCGCGCCATCAGGTCGAGCCACTTGAAGACCGTCTGCTTGCCGTGGAAGTTGCGGGCGACGTCCAGCTGGAAGCCGCGATAGCCGAAGCGCGGGGCATCGACGATGCTCACTTCGTTCAGCACCGGTTCTTTCGAACCGGGCAGCGGCAGCAGGTCGCGCAGGGTCTGCAGGCCGTAGGCGACGCCGGCGGCGCTGTTGCCGACGATGGCGATGCCGCTCCTGGCGTCGATCGTCAAGCGATAGGCTTCGGGAGAATCCTGGCCCTCCACCTTGCCGATGCCGAGCTGAAGCTTCGCACCGCCTGCGGGCAGGGCCTGCGGAAACAGCGAGCGTGCCAGCGCCGCTTCGTTCTTCAATGCGGCCGGCGCCTCCACCTTCGGCTGCGCGTCGAGCAGCAGCCTGCCCTCGCCCGCCTGCATCTGCAGGGGCGTCGGCAGCACCGGCGGCACCTCGGCGGGCGGCAGCAGGTCGGCCCGCGCGTTGCGGCGATAGGTGTCGGCCGGCGTCACCACCGGCTTGGCGCCGCTGGTCCCGCGGTCCAGCTGTTCCGGCCGCGTCACCGGCAGCAGCGCGTAGTCGGCGATGGCGACGCCCAGCTCGGGAGCGGCGTCGTAGACCAGATAGGGACCGGTCGGCGCCTTGGCCAGCTTGATCACCAGGCCCGGATAGGTATAGACGATGTCCAGCGTCTGGCCAGCGGCCATGCCCTGGAAGCCCGGCCCCGGCAGGATGCGGAACAGGCTGCCGGCGACCTGTTCGAGCACCAGATTGCCCGGCAAGGGCCCGGGCATCATGCGGTCCAGGCAGTTGAAGTACAGCGACCAGCCCTGCGGCGGCAAGGGCCGATTGTCGTGGTTGGTGAGAATCAGGCGCGCCTGCGAGCGTCCGTGCGGAGCCTCGGCGCTGAACAGGTTGCGCTGCAGTTCCCAACGCAGCTGCAATTTCGTGGCGCTGGCGACGCCGCCCAGGGCGGCCGGCGCTTCCTGTCCGGCCGGGGCTTCCGCGATGGCCGGCGTCAGCGGCGCGAGCAGCGCCGTCATCAATGCCAGCGTCGCGCCGGCCGCTCCTCGAATCATCAAGCCTCTCTCCAGTTCAGCGCCAGCGGCGGATCTTGTGGCCGCTCGCGGCATACCAGAGGATCAGCGCATAGCAAGGCAGCAGCAGCCAGTAGGCGCTGCGCGGGGTGACGATGTCCGCCAGATGGCCGTAGAGCAGCGGCAGCAGCGCCCCGCCGGCGATCGCCATCACCAGCACCGCCGAGCCGCTGGCGGTATGCCGCCCGAGTCCCTGCAGGGCCAGCGGCCAGATCGCAGGCCACACCATGGCATTGGCCAGGCCGAGCAGCGCCAGGAACATCACGCTGTCCGGCACCAGCGGCGCACCGCTCCAGCCGAGCAGCGCCTGCGACAGCGCGGTGTCCGTGGTCGAACCGGTGGTCACGCCGACCGTCAGCAGGACGCCGACGAGGCCCGACAGCACCAGCGCCCGCTGCTGCGACATGAAGCGCGGGATCGCCACCACGCCGACCAGGTAACCGATCACCATGCACACCATGGTGTAGGACGTCAGCACACCGAAATTGGCGACCTTCAGCTCGTGGCCATACAGGCCGATGGTGTCCCCGGCGATCACCTCCACGCCCACATAAGCGAACAGCGCCACCGCGCCCAGCACCAGCTGCGGGAACTGCAGGACCGAGGTGGCGTCGACCCGGGCATCGGCACCGTCGGCCTCGGGCGGAATCTCGCGCAGCTTCGAAAAATGGATGAAGGCCATGATCACGAACAGCGCCGCCGCCATGCAGGCATAGGGGAAGACCAGCCGCTGCGCCAGCACGGCCTCGGACGCGGTATCGATATTCTTCAGCATCAGGCTGGTGAAGATGAGCGGCACGACGATGCCGGCGCCCTTGTTGAAAAGGCCCATGATGCTGATCCGCATGGCGGCGCTCTCGCGCGGCCCGAGACAGACGATGTAGGGATTGATGGCGGTCTGCATCAGGGTCATGCCGGTCGCCAGCGTGAACAGCCCGGCCAGGAACAGCTCGTAGTGCCGGCTCTGCGCGGCGGGAATGAAGAGCAAGGCGCCGATGCCCATGATGCCCAGGCCGAGGGTCATCCCCTTCTTGTAGCCGGTGCGCTTGAGTACCGCGGCCGACGGCAGCGCCATCACGGTGTAGGCGATGTAGAAGGCGAAGGTGACCAGCAGGGCCTGGAAGTTGGTCAGCTTGCAGACCACCTTCAGGAAGGGAATCAGCGAACCGTTCAGCCAGGTGACGAAACCGAGGATGAAGAACAGGAGGCCGACAAAGAGCATGCCGACGACCACGTCGCGGGTCGCGTTGCTGGTCTGCTGTTCCTGGGGACTTGCGCTCAATTCCATGCCGAGGCACCTCGATGGTTGTCGATGTGGCATGCTAGCAGTCGCTTCTAGGCAAGTCTATCGATGGACCTGTTTAGCGGACTTGTTTAGTCGCCGCTAGCAAACTGCGATGTGAAGCGCTCGAGGCGCGCCCATAAAAAAACGGATTTACGATGAACGTAAATCCGTTTTTTCCTGCCGATCCAGGCCCAGTCGCTGGGTGGCCGGAGTCAGCTGAAATCCGGGCCCGCCGGGCACGGCAACGCTATCCGCGTCGCACGCGTCGCCAGGGCTGGCCGCTTAGATGGCGCGGATATTACCGGCTTTTTCGCCTTTCGGGCCGGTCGAGCGCACGAACGAGACGCGCTGGTTTTCGGCAAGGCTCTTGAAACCTTCCGATTGGATATCCTGGAAATGGGCAAACAGATCGCCGCCGCCTGCATCAGGCGTGATGAAGCCGAAGCCTTTGGAGTCGTTGAACCATTTTACGGTGCCGGTTTGAGTAGTCATTTTTAGTCCTTTAAGATGCATGGGCAAATCGCCCGAAACGCACATTCGACCAAGAGGGTGTAGCGGAGGAAATCAAACAGGACCGCCAGAAGGCGAGACGGGAGAGAAAGACCAACAATAACGACGACTTGATGTAGTGCGAGGTCCAATATACAGGGGCTTCGGCTTTTCACCTAATCATTTCGCGCTATTGTACAAAAAAAAGGCTTTCACACAAATCAGTCTTGCATGAAAAAGGCAATTGTTATCGATCCGCCATCCGACTCGGTATCCGGAGTGCAATTCTCGAATCGGCGGCAGCATTTCCACAATTGCTGTATCTTGTGGACGCGTGACGCGACAACCATGAGGCTGAAAACAGAAATTACCATGAATGATAGAGAGCCCTACGATACAGATGATGCGGTAGCGGCTTTGCATGCCCTGCACTCGGCACTCGCCGACGATCTCGAAGAACTGGAAGCGCGTATCAGCGCTTTGGATCCTTCTCTTGCCGCCGTGGCGCTTCAGGAGAGGCATCAAATGGCTAATCTTGTCGAGGCCCGTACGGCCTTGTATAGCGGTCTTGCCAGTATCGAAGAAGTGCTCGGCTGGGTTCAGTGGAAAACCGAGGAAGATCCAGAAGGCGATGTCGCCGTGGCCATGCAGCCGCTGCCCACATTGCGCGGATACTCGGTTCATTGACGCCGGGTGAAAATCAGTGACCGGTGCAGAATTTCAATTGGAGAATATAAATGAGTAAAAGCCAGGACGCAAAAAAATCCACCAAAAAAGAGCCTGCAAAGACGGCCAAAGAAAAGAAGGCGGACAAGAAAGTAAAGAAGGAAGAGAAAAAGCGTGCGCAATAATTATTGCGGTCCATCTTCTCCCGCCATCTGATCATCTTCAGAATACCTTAACGGCAGCCAAGCCCTGTCTCTGGACAGGGCGGCGGCGAATCTCGCAGCGTCAATCCGGCGCGGCACTACCGACCGGTCATTCCGGCAATCCCTTCCAGACCGTTCCCGATTCACCGCAGTCCATCGTCATCTGCGTGCTCCGAAACGGATGCGGCTTCCACTTCGGCCACCCGGCGCACGACGAGGCTCGGCACCGTGTGAAAACGGTAGAACTGGCGCAGGCTGTCAGCGGCAAGCGCATGGGGCAAGGCATCGTGCACGACCGTGCGCTCGACCGGCAAGCGACGCGCGCCAGGGGACCGGCCGCGCAATGACAGCGCGGGCACCAGCAGGTCGCCGGCAAGCTGGAACCGGGCCGGGCTCTGCCATCGTGCAGTCGCAATCCATTCCCGCTCGGCATCCAGGCGCGGCGAACGGAAACGCGGCAGCACGGCGCCGACGGCCTGGCGAAACGCGTCCCAGCATGAGTCCAGCACCTGTTCGGCGTTCCCTTGTCCGAAGCGCCCGCTCGCCTGCACGTAGTAGGTTTCGAACGCGGTAAAAATCGCGTCCATGATGGCACGCTGGGTGTCGAGGTCGTAAATGACACGGCCGATTTCGAACCTCCGCTTCTTCGCCCCCTTCGCCGGAGCGATGTCAAGCTCGGCGGTGCGCAGGCCGAGCGCATATGGCCGACACTCTCCGCTTCGGCCCAGTGGCGCGTCCGCGCCATCAAACAAGCGCACGACATAGCGGTCGAAGTAATGGCCGACAGGATGCAGGTCGCGCGCGAGCGCATTCCCGAAACGATATTCCGGCGTATCCGATACACGGCTGCGCCGCTCGTCGATGAAGCAGCGCAGCAAGGGCAAGGCATAGGCGTCCAGCGCGGCCTCGCCGGAAAAGCGGCTGTCGGGTGCTGGCCAGCTACCATCCTCGACCGCGTCGCGCACTTCCTGGCCGTTTGCGAGGACGTATAGCAGTGGCGGCGGGACTGCGGTCGCGTCGATCGCTTCCGTGAATCCGCGCTGCAGTACCGCGCCCAGTTCGGCTCCGACGACAAGCCGGACGTGCTTGTCAAACGTCATGGGCATTCCCCGGCAAACCACGGCCCAGGCAGTCAGCAAAATTCATCGGCATCCCGTTTCGAATTGGCGAGACCGATATCTTGCGCCAGGGGTGCGACAAGGCGCGTCGCGTTGAGAAGTTCACCGGAGAGATCGGCGCCGAAGACGCGCGACACATCTCGACCAATGCATCTCGACATAATGCTTATTAGTAATTCGACGAACGAAGAATATTAACTTTTCATCAACCTGTCAAATTATTTCGATACATTTGGAAGCGTCGTATTGTCACAAGCGGTCGCTTGCTACCGAGAGATTAATTCCACTATACTAGAATTAT
Organism: Massilia sp. 2TAF26; assembly: GCF_052115005.1. Classification (NCBI taxonomy): domain Bacteria; kingdom Pseudomonadati; phylum Pseudomonadota; class Betaproteobacteria; order Burkholderiales; family Oxalobacteraceae; genus Massilia; species Massilia sp. 2TAF26. The sequence goes on along the minus strand of NZ_JBFRFV010000012.1, from coordinate 48,479 downwards.
CAAATAATGGATGACCTCATGGAAACCAAACCGGCTCTCGCCGCCCTCGCCGCCCTGGCCCAGGAATCGCGGCTGGCAACTTACCGCTTGCTCGTGCAGGCTGGCCCTGCCGGCCTGTCGGCGACAAAGATCGCCGAAACCCTGAACGTGGCGCCGTCCTCGCTTTCGTTCCACCTGAAGGAGCTGGCCCACGCGAACCTGGTGACGCCGAAGCACGACGGACGCTTCATCTACTACGCCGCGAACTTCGAGACGATGAACCAGCTGCTGGGCTTCTTGTCCGAGAACTGCTGTGGCGGCAATCCCTGCACGCCGGCCAGCGGTTCAAGCTGCGAACCCAGCACGGCCGGCGCAAGCGCCTGATTCCTTACCGCTAACCAAAGGTCTACTGTGAACGTACTTTTCCTCTGCACCGGCAACTCCTGCCGCTCGCTCATCAGCGAAGCCGTCTTTAACCATCTGGCGCCAGCTGGCTGGCACGCCATCAGCGCCGGCAGCCAGCCTACCGGCAAGCTGAACGAGAAGGCGCTCGCACTGCTGGCCAGCAAGGAGATCCCTACCGAGGGCTATTACAGCAAGTCCTGGGACGACCTGCCTGTGACGCCGGACATCGTGGTGACTGTCTGCGCCAGCGCCGCCGGTGAAACCTGCCCGGCCTATCTCGGCCCGGTGCTGCGCACCCACTGGGGCGTGGAAGACCCGAGCCATGTGGTCGGCACCGAGGCGGAAATCAACGCCGCCTTCGAGACCGCCTACGCGATCCTGCGCGCCCGCATCGAAGCTTTCCTGGCTCTCCCACTGGACCAGTTGAAGAACGACAAGGCGCGCCTGAAGGCGGAGCTGGACCGCATCGGGACCCTGCAGCCGGTCGCGGACTGACGTGAACGGAGGACTTGCACAATGACATTTTCCAGACGAATCGTTGCCGAGGGCCTCGGCACGGCACTCCTGCTGGCCGTGGTCGTGGGTTCGGGCATCATGGCCGAGCGGCTGGCCGGCGGCAACGTGGCCATCGCCCTGCTGGCCAACGCGATAGCGACCGGCGCCGGCCTGCTGGCCTTGGTCCTGATGTTCGGGACGATCTCGGGCGCGCACTTCAACCCGGTCGTCACGCTGTCGGAAGCGTGGCAGAAGAATATGCCGGCCTCCGAGGTGATCCCCTACATCGCCGCGCAGCTTGCCGGCGCCTTTGCCGGCGTGGCTGCTGCGCACCTGATGTTCGACGTCCCCCTGTTCGTCGCGTCCGAACACGTGCGCACCGGCGCCGCGCAATGGTGGAGCGAATTCGTCGCCACCTTCGGCCTGATCGCCGTCATCATCGGGTGCTCGCGCAGCCGGCCCAGCGTGACGCCGTTCGCCGTCGCGGCCTACATCACGGCCGCCTACTGGTTCACTTCCTCGACCTCGTTCGCCAACCCGGCGGTGACCCTGGCGCGCAGCGCCACCGACACCTTCGCCGGCATCCGTCCCGCCGACGCATTCGGCTTCATCGTGGCGCAGCTGCTGGGTGCCGCAGCCGCGACGCCGCTGTTCTGCTGGCTGTATCCGGCGGCGCACCGCGAGGCGTCGGTGGCCGGCACGGTGGCGCAAAGCGACTTCGCCAACGCCGGACAACCGCAGGAGGTCAAGCATGGCTGAGCGACTGCAAAACCTCCCCAACATCAAGCCCGAGCTGCTGGACATGCCGACGATCGGGAGGCTCGAACCGGCCGGCGACATGAACCATCCGCCACGTATCCTGATGCTCTACGGCTCCTTGCGCGAACGCTCCTTCAGCCGCTTCCTGACCTGGGAGGCGGCGCGCATCCTCGAGCACTTCGGCGCCGAGGTGAAGATCTTCGACCCGATGGAGCTGCCGATGGTCGGCAGCGTGCCCGAGACGCATCCGAAGGTGGCCGAGCTGCGCGAGCTGTGCCTGTGGTCCGAGGGCCAGGTGTGGTGCAGCCCCGAACGCCACGGGGCGATCACGGCCGTGATGAAGAACCAGATCGACTGGATTCCGCTGGAACAGGGTGCCGTCCGGCCAAGCCAGGGCCGTACGCTGGCGGTGATGCAGGTGTGCGGCGGCTCGCAATCCTTCAACGTGGTCAACACCCTGCGCCTGCTGGGCCGCTGGATGCGCATGTTCACGATCCCGAACCAGTCGTCGGTGCCGATGGCCTACAAAGAATTCGACGAGGCAGGCCGCATGCGCCCGTCTGCCTACTACGACCGCGTGGTCGACGTGATGGAGGAGCTGTTCAAGTTCACTCTGCTACTGCGCGGCCGCGCCGACTACCTGAACGATCGTTACAGTGAGCGCAATGAGCGGGCGCGCAAGGCGATCGACCGGCAGATCGAAAAGCTGTAGGCCAGCTCGACCGAATTCGATTGGGGGTCGAATTGTGGGTAGAAACGACAAAGCGGCCCGGAGGCCGCTCTGTGTCTATGTTCTTGGCGGAGAGGGGAACTATAATTAGCTACTTAAGTCATTGAAATTTAAAGACATTTATCCAAGATATATGCCTCAATGCCCCCAAAAGTGCCCCCAAAAAATATTGATGGATTGCAGTTACCCACGTGCAAATCAGCTAAATAGCCCATAAATATCGCATTTCTTGCTTTTTGCTGGGTATTTGATGACGATTGGTCGCGTTGCTAATCCCCCACAGCGGGAGCTAAACGACTGCCCCCAAATGCTAAGCCAAATATCAACGGGCTCAGATGCTTTTTTGAGTGGCCTTCTTTGCGTCGGCAAGGATTCGGTAAACCGATGCAACCCCGACATCTACAGCATTAGCAATCTCTTGCTTCGAGAGTCCTTTAGCCGCAAGCTCTAACACTTTAGCTGTCTTCGCTCGTGCCTTCGGAGCGCGTCCTTTGTAAAGCCCTTTTTCCTTTGCTACTGCTATACCTACCTTCTGACGCTCTAACATGTTTTCTCGTTCAAACTGACTGATTGCAGAGAACAATCCAAACGTCAAGCGGCCTTGGGGTGTTGCGGTATCTACGTTCATGTCCAAGATGCGAATAGTCGCCCCTGCTGCCGCAACCTGAGCCTCAATCTCCATCATATGGATCATTGAGCGCGCTACCCTAGACAAGCTCGTGAACACGAGAACATCACCGTTTTTAAGCTTACCCAGCACCTTCGCAAACTCGGTGCGATCAGTCATTTTGACCGAGCTTACTTGCTCCCGGTAGATCGTCTGATCGGTGCATCCAGCTTCTTTTAACTTCGCTACCTGATCCTCCAAGCCAGCAACTTGCTCGACCGTTGACGTTCTCGCGTATCCCCAAATAGTCATCACCCCTCCTTTTTATCATTGGACTCTAGATGCAGAGATATTATCATTAGAATCTAGAGATAACAAGGAATTTGATAGCATTTCCGAATCCGCATGAGCTCTACCATTAGGGCAAGCCCTTTTGATAGCAATGACAGAAACGGGTTTCTTCCAGTAGAATTAAATTTTTATCAACCTCAGTGAGGGTCACATGGCGTTAATCGACTGCGACGAATGTCACGCTGAAGTCAGTTCACATGCTCCAGCTTGCCCAAAATGTGGGAATCCGATATCCGGAGGAAGTGGTCTTGGGCGATCGTCCAGCAAGAAAAACGGGGTTTTTTTCTACGTCTCGCTAATCATTGGCATTCCGATAATCCTATTTTTCGGTACGGCTATAATCGCCGGAATTTCTGAGTCGATTGGTAGGAGTCAAGCCAGTTCAAGTTCAAGTTCAAGTATCGACTACATCAATGACGAAATTGAGCGTCAGGCTGCTTTGTGCCGAACCGGGCATATGGAAGCATGTGAAACTGAAAAGTCGTTGGCGAATCTTAAGCAAGCGGGAGGAAAGTAGCTTACGGCATACGAGGCTATTCTCGCCGATTAAGGCTTTTACGTCTGCTAGAACTATAGACCTCGCCACTGCAAGGCTTAGAGCGCTCTTTATAGATGTAGCTAATCCATAGCTTCGCATCGTCTATTTTCTCCTGCTTAGAACACGGAAGACTCACGTAATTCTCACCGGAATGCATGGGGTCCAGCGGGGGGTTAATGAAAGCATGTATTCCCCGCTTTCTTCCGTACGTCGCAAGCCATCCCTTATTCTTGCGATTTAGAATGTGGCATGGATTATTCAGTGATGCTTCACAGCATAGGAAAACGTGAAGATGATCGCCCCTGCTCTCGTCAACCTCCCTCGCTGCTCTCCAACTGCATCGGATGCGCTTACGACGCAGTCGTTGTACCACATCTTTGAGCATACTTYTATGAGCTTGGTACTCTGCGCCAGTGAAGCAAAGATGGTATAGACGAGGACTCTTGTACTCAGTCGTGCATTCGTCTATCCATGTCCACGCTTGACGCGTATGCTGTGGTGCATGGTTGCCCTCATTGCATTCAGTAATCAATGTTTGATACTTCAATCCTGCCCTCCTCTCGTTATCTATCCCTCTGATAGAGACTACTTATCCTTACCCATACAATACTACTTAATAACAAATCACCTTAGGCTCTCTGCGCCCTGAGGTCCGTGCATCCGATAATGTCCAGAGATGTACGAATCATTGGCGGCGTCACTCAGAAAAGCGATCATGAAAAGCAGAAAGCGCCCCTATCCCGCAAAACAGTGTTTCTAACTCGCCAATTTTGAGCTTAAATGCTTAATGTCATTTAAATGAGATAGGCATGGCGGTCGTCCACGACAGACAGAAACAAATCAATCCGCTTCGGAGTGCGTAAAATCCGCACAAAGCGCTTACATCGCGTCGACGTGCCCAATCCCTTACCCATCTAGAAAAAGGCGATTTAGGGGCCGCCAGCCGCGTTAAAAGGGGCTTCGTTGTTCAACCGACCGTCAAGGGTAGCCACTGCGCGCACGCGGGCTTATGAAGCCAGCACAGAGCACGCCTGACAGCCCTGACGTCTGACCTCTAGATTACTCCGATGCGCTGCTCTTCCGCTTCCTAGAAGGCTCAGCCAAAAGAGAGTAGAGAGTTACGTTTTTTCGCTTAACGCCATTTGCTTCAACGATGTCGATTCGTCGCCTGTGGATTACGTAGCCCTTAGCAATGAGTTCACGGATACGCGGAGCAGGATTGGCAACCCCCAGGGTGCGGAACTCGTACGTATTGCGAGGCTTCAACCGAAGAAGGTGAACGATTAGTTGATAGGTGAAGTGTGCCATCAGCTAACCTCCCGCGAGGTAGTGACAAGCGAGTCGATGAACTTATCGATGTCTGACGAGAGCCAGCCCACAGCCCTTGGACCGAGTTTGATGGGCGGGATCAAGCGCCCCGACTTGATGCGGGCATAGATGGTGGAGCGGGAGAGGCCTGTCCGTTGGATAACGTCGGGCAAGCGGAGGATGGTTGATGAAGTCATTAAAAGTTCCTTTCTGTGTGCCTCCCTCGGAATGAAGGAGTGCGCACAGTATGGAACTTCACTGCACCGGAAAATAGGCGTGTGCAGCAGACTCCATTTTAGCTTTTCGAGGGCTTGACGGACTCGGAAGGCTTAGAGGGCATGGCGGGTGTTGCACGCTTGGAGGGCTTCGGTGTAAGGAAACGCAAGGAGTTTATTTCTGCGGTTTGGAAACGTAAAACTTCTTCCTCAACCATCTTTGCTATAGAACCTGTCTCGTCCTTATCGGCACCAAATGTAGATAGCAAAGATTCTCGATATTTCGGCATGGCTGCCTTTATCAACTTGATTCTCTTACGATAAAAAAGCACATAGTCATAAAGCGTATCATATTGACGTCCCGTGCCCGCGTGCTCCAAAAGTATATCGGCAGCAGCGGGGGCTTTCAAATTTTCCAGAGAATATTTTTTATAATAATTAAATGCCGCATCTCTCGCTGGTTGTGTTTTTTTGTCTGCGCTAGCTTGAATTGATTTGCGTTGCTCTTCAAGTTTTCCAGCGGCCTTGCCAAGCTGAAACTGAATAAAAAAGGCTTGATTAAGTGCCTTACCATAACCCTCTTCTTTATAGCTCTGCAAAAATCCAGAATACAAAGTTAGAAAAGCAACCCAAGCGGGAGCAGAGAGATATGCTTGACCTACTTTATTTATACGCTCTTGATAGGAGCCAGCACCATCATCATTAGGCAAAAGAAAATCGAGGATTGAAGGGGGGTCAATGTGCCCTTCAAGCCAAGAATCCGCCCATTCCTTTTCATTGATCGAGCCATTTTTCGCTTGATTAACAATATATTGCCTCGCCTCGAACAGCTTCTCAAGCAAGAATTCGTTCAATTCCATATTTACTCACTCCTTCTTATTTCATCAATATAATCGGCCCAGTCTTGCATCATCGTTTTTCTCTCCATCAGAAACTGAGCCCTATCGTAAGCGCTTACAACCTTGTCTTTTTGAGCATGGGCTAATTGTCGATCCACGACCTCATGACGATAGCCTAACCGCTCTTTAATTGTACTCATCGCTAGCGCTCGAAATCCGTGGCCTGTCATCTTGTTTTGATAACCCATTCTTTTCAACGCCATCAAAATTGCACCGTTGCTCATCGGTTTTCTTGCGTCACGTTGGTTAGGGAAAACGAATCCACTCCCTCCAGTCAATGAATGCAATTCTCGAAGCAACTCAAGCGCTTGACGAGACAGGCAAACATGATGGTCTGATGTATCGGGGTTGATCGTTAGCTTTCCCCGTTTCATACGGTGCCAAGGCACGACCCACTCTCCTTTTTCGAGGTCGATCTCGTCCCACGGAGTTTCGATCAATTCTGAAGTCCGCAAAAAGATGAGTAGCATAAGCCGAATCGCGATTCTTGTCGGCTTGAAGAGACGGGCATCGTTCGTCTCCATTGCAGCCAAAAACGCCGGTAGCTCGTCTGCTGTAATTGCGGCAAAATGACCTGCTTTAGATGGCTTGAGCACATCACGCATATCTGCCGCAGGGTTCCGGTTTTCAATGCCTTGCTGATTCGCATAGGTGAACACACGAGCGCACGTAGCCTTAACGCGATGCGCTACCTCATGCGCGCCTCGTGCCTCGATCTTGCGTAGCGCTGCGATCATCTGCTGATGCGTGATGCTGCCAATCGGGAAGCTTCCGATTTCGGGAAAAATGTCTAACTCCAGACGGCGCAACGTGTCACGAGCAGTTGATTCGCGCCAGCTTCCGAGCTTGTTAGTGTGCCATTCGCGAGCCAATTTCTCGAACGTGTTGGCTGCTGCTTGGCGGTTTGAGAGGTTTTTATCTTTCCTGTCTTGGCTCGGGTCGATACCATCGCTTATCAGCTTACGTGCTTCTGCTCGTTTGGTTCGCGCATCGCTGAGTGTCACCTCTGGATAGGCACCGAAGGCAAGACGGTTTTCCTTGCCGTCTAGCTTGCGATACTTCATCCGCCACAGCTTGCCGCCAGAGGTTGTTACCTCAAGATACAGCCCGCCTCCATCGAACAGCTTGTATGGCTTCTCCTTCGACTTCGCGTTCTTGACCTGGGTATCTGTGAGAGGGGTGACAATCTTGGGCATGGGGGCATCCTTTCGGACCGCGTTGCACGGTGCCCCCAATCATGCCCCTAAAGGCTGTGGCTGTCTAGAAACGTTATCGAACGCTTTCAAACGAAAAACCCGCGTTCTCACTATGAGAGTCGCGGGCTCGGTGGACCTTCTGAAACTGCTTAGTACGTGTTCTTGGCGGAGAGAGGGGGATTCGAACCCCCGATAGGCTATGAACCTATACACGCTTTCCAGGCGTGCGACTTAAACCACTCATCCATCTCTCCTGATGGGTTTTCGCATGGCTGCGAAGCCGCCTATTATAGCAAGGATTCCCAGCAGTACAAGAGGGACGATCCAGGCGTCACGCAGCCTCCAGCCGGCGGCGCCATGGCCGCAGCACCTGCCGCACCGGATTCACCTGCGAACCGGCCTCCTCCGCAGCGATCAACCCGCGCCGCTTCAGGTGCCGCAAGGCCACCTGTACCGCCGACTTCGACAGCCCCGTTTTCACCGCAATCGTCTGCAGGCTGGCCGGCACCTGGTCGCGGCCGAGCGCCTGGGCGCTGTGCAGCAGGAACAGGTAGACCACGAAGGCGGCCGGGCGCCGGTCGTGGCCGACCAGGTCGGGCATGAGGACGTCGAACACGTAGGCATCGAGCGAGGACTGGCGGGTAGTCATAAAAACTATAGTAGTTAAAAGCACACAGCCGATGATGCTGCCACGATAATGCCGATCATTACAAGCAAAAACAGAAAGCCTCCCCATGATTACCCAACTCAAATTCGTCGGCATCCCCGTGTCCGACCAGGACCGCGCCCTCGCCTTCTACACCGAAAAACTCGGCTTCGAAATCTCCACCGACCAGCCGATGGGTCCGGGCAAGCGCTGGATCGAGCTGCGCGTGGCGCATTCGAGCACCCGCGTCGTGCTGTTCACGCCGGATGGACATGAAGATCGCATCGGTACTTTCTTCAATGGTTCCTTTGCTTGCGATAACGTGGAGGCGACTTATCGCCAGCTCAGCGCGCGGGGTGTCGAGTTTATCGAGCCGCCTACTTCGCAGCCCTGGGGTTCGTTTGCCAAGTTCCGGGATCCTGACGGGAATACCTTTGTGCTGTCTTCTTCCTGATCTGTTGTATTCAGGACATGCGTAGCTGCCTGTAAAGTCTCCAAAGCTCTGCTCCGTGCTACACTGCCGAGCAGAGCCGTATCACATCCTCTCCACGCCAGCGAGCCGGATGTCCGCTCCACCATCTCATCGGCCCCATCCCTGCCGGTAACCGTCGTCGACACGCGTACACCGTTATCGGGTCCAGGACCAGAACGTCCTCTTCTATCGAATACCGACAGACAGCTTGCGTCATGCGTGCCAGACGGCGTTTTCCCATATCGCTATTTCGCAACTATTTATCGGAGTTCCCATGCGCCTCAAGCTTGCTATCGCCCTCGCTTCCCTGATGGTTTCCATGTCCAGCCATGCCACCCTGCTGACGAATGGCGGCGCGGAAACCGGTACCTTGCTCGGCTGGACCGTCGGGGGCGTCTCCAATCCGCGCGTCGACGACGGCAGCTTCGATCCGGGCATCGATCCGCACAGCGGCAACTATATGTTCAGTGGCAACCGTGGCCTGTGGGGCACGCTGACGCAGAACGTGGTGCTGCCGTTCTTCGGGCAGTCTCGCCAGGTCGCAGTGTCGTTCTGGGAACAGGGCCTGGACCAGGACATCCCCAGCGACAGCGCCCACGTCGCGCTGACCTATCGCGGGAAGGACGGCAGCGTCATCTCGACCGTGTCCACGCCCAACATCGATTCCCACGACGGCGTGTGGCAGCAGTACCAGGGCGTCTTCGACGTGCCGCTGTGGGCCTGGTCGGTGGACTACACGATGTTCTTCACCCGTCACTTCGGCATCGACCTGGACTCCTTCATCGACGATAACTCCCTCACCCTGCTGAATAGCGGAATCTCGCCATCCCCGTCGGATCAGGCAGGCCTGCCGATCGACCTGCCCGAGCCGTCGAGCGCAGCCATCGTGCTGCTGGGCCTGGGATCGCTGGCCCTGCTGCGCAAGCGCCGCGCCTAGTCCGCGCTCGCGCTTTTTCCTGTTCCAGATCGGGCGAGTGGTGCTATTGTTGCCAAGTTATAATTTCTAGCACCTGGCCGTGAAACGCAAAGCCCTTTATCTCGTCATCTTCGCCGTCGCCGCCGCTGGAGCGGGCTCCGGCACCTGGCTCGCTTCCCGCAAGGCCGGCACGCCGGCGCCGCAAGCCGCTGGGCCGGCCATGAATGTCAGCGCCATCTCGGCCGACCTGGGCCGCGTGCTGGAAGCCTACCGCAAGATGATCGTGCTGACGCTCGACGAGGACGCCCTGCCGGGAGCGGCAAAGGCCCAGACACACGCAGTCGGCCAGCAGCTCTTCCACGAGAACCAGGAACGTACGGCCAAGCTCGACGAGGCGCTGGCCAGGCTGCTGGCCTCCGGCGATCCGCGCCGCTTCGACGCCGTCGGCAGCCTGCTCGATTACGTCGAGTCGAACCAGGGTCTGTACGACGCCGACCGCCTCGCCTTCCGCGAGCTGATGCAGTCGCTGCAGGCTTACGTCGCCAAGGAATCGTCGCTGCCCGCCATCAAGCTGCACAAGCGCATCTCGGAAGACCTCGACGCGCTGGCCGAGATCGAGCGCAACTACGAGAAAGAGATCAGCGCGGTGTTCGAGCGCTACGAGTCGCGCTCGATCGCCCTCAGGCGCGAGAAGTGGGACAGCTACGTCGCCTACCTGAAGACGCTGTACCAGCGTGACCGCATCCTCAAGGATTACGGCGTGGTCCTGCCCTACCCGTCCAAGCCTGAACCGGCGGAACCCGGCCCGCCGCAGGCGCAACAGCCGCAGAAGGAGGAAGACGAGATCTTCGGCAAGGCGCTGCCGAAGAAAACCGTCGTGCTGACCTTCGACGACGGCCCCCATCGCCGCTACAGCGAAGAGATCGCCGCCATCCTCAAGCAGTACGATGCGCCCGCCGTGTTCTTCAGCGTCGGCCGCAACCTCGGTTCGCTGGATGCGAACGGCGCGGCCCACCTCAATGCCGGCGCGGACGTCAGCCGCAAGCTGAAGGCGGCGGGTTATGTGCTGGCGAATCACAGCCTCACGCATGCGCAGCTGTCCAAGCAGAGCGGCGATGGCTTGAAGGTCGAGATCCTCGGCACCGATACGCTGCTGAAGGCGGTCGACCCGCAGCGATCGAGCCTGTTCCGCTTCCCCTACGGTGCGCGCAACAAGGAAGGCATGCACATGCTGGCAGATGCGCACCTGAAATCGGTGATGTGGAATATCGATTCGCTCGACTGGGCCGATCCGGTGCCGTCCTCGATCGCCGACCGCGTGCTGCGCTCGGTCGAGAAGGAAGGCCGCGGCATCATCCTCTTCCACGACATCCATGAGCGCACCGTCAAGGCCCTGCCGCTGGTGCTGGAGAAACTCGCGGCCGAGGGCTACCAGTTCGCCGGCTGGGATGGCAAGACGTTCAAGGCGGCCGGTGCTCCGGCCAGCGGCAACGCGGCACCCGCCCCCGTGCCGCGCGCGGCCGCCACCGGCTATGCGAATTCATGGGCGATCCTGGTCGGCATCGACGACTACAAGAAGTGGCCGCGCCTGCAGTACGCGGTGCGCGATGCCGAGGGCGTCGGCCAGGTGCTGGTGCAGAAGTTCGGCTTTGCCCCCGGACGCGTGCTCACGCTGAAGAACGAACAGGCGACGCGCGCCGGCATCCTCGGCGCCTTCCACGATCTGCTCGAGCGTGGCAAGAGTGAGGGCGGGCTGCAGCCGAACGACCGCGTCTTCGTGTTCTTTGCCGGCCACGGCGCCACGCGCAAGCTCAGCTCGGGCCGCGACCTCGGCTACATCGTTCCCTATGATGCCGATCCGGATAACCTGGCAACCGATGCGATCCCGATGACGGAAATCCAGAACATCGCCGAGAGCCTTCCGGCCAAGCACGAGCTGTTCGTGATGGATGCCTGCTACAGCGGCCTTGGGCTGACACGCGGCGGCGCCAATGCGTCCTTCCTGCGCGAGAACGGACGCCGCCTGGGCCGCCAGATGCTGACCGCCGGCGGCACCGACCAGCTGGTGTCCGACGGCGGTCCGAACGGCCACTCCATCTTCACCTGGACCCTGCTGCAGGGGCTGGGCGGCAAGGCCGACCTGAATGGCGACGGCCTGATCACGGCTACCGAGCTGGCGGCCTATGTGGCGCCGGCGGTGTCGAGCGTGTCGCGGCAGACGCCGGCCTTCGGCAGCCTGCCGGGTTCGGAGGGCGGCGACTTCGTGTTCGAACTGCCGGAAGAGACCGAGTTCCTGAATACGCACACGGCCCAGCTGTCGAACGACGCGATCGCGCTGAACACGAAGCTGGATGCCAAAGCCTCGGCGCCTTCTTCAACAGTGGTCGTGAAGGACCTGCAGGGCGGCACCGCGACAATTACCGCGCCTGCCGCGGTGCCGGTATCGGGCCGCCAGCAGGCCCAGCGCGCCAACGACCACGGCCTGCAGCTGTACAAGGAAAAGCAGTACGCCCAAGCCGAAGCGCAATTCACGGAAGCCTTGAAGCTGCGGCCGAATTTCGCGCTGGCGGCCAACAATCTCGGCTTCGTGTTCTACAAGCAGGACAAGTATGCGGAGGCGGCGCGCTGGTTCGAGAATGCGATCAGGATGGATCCGTCGCGCGCGATCGCCTATATGAACCTGGGCGATGCGTATGCGCGGGCTGGCCAGCTCGAGAGAGCCAGGTCTGCGTACAAGACCTATCTGGAACTGGCGCCTGGGGGGAGTGGAGCGGGGTATGCTAAACAGCAGTTGGAAAAACTGTAACGCTTGCCACGACGGAATTGGGAATGACGATCATGGAAATGAAGAGAATCAACGCCGGCAAACTCCGCGCCATCGGCTACGACCCGAAAGAGCGCATCCTGCGCGTCGAATTCGACGACGGCAGCGCCATCGACTATTCCGGCGTCGGCAGCGAGGTCTGGAGAAGGTTCTCGACCTCGGGCGTAGCCTGGAGTTTTTACCGCGACAATATCGAGGAAGAGTTCGCCGGCAAGCGCGGGCGCGCGGCGGTTGGCAGCCAGCGGTCCGAGCTCGATGCGCTGTTCAAGCAGCCCGGGGAAGAATAAAAAAACGCCGCACCATTTTCACGGTGCGGCGTCAACTCTGCTGTCGACCACTATAAATCCTTAAGCCGATTCCTTCAACTGCTCCAGGATGGCCGGGTTTTCCAGGGTCGACACGTCCTGGGTGATGCTCTCGCCCTTGGCCAGCACGCGCAGCAGGCGGCGCATGATCTTGCCGCTTCGCGTCTTCGGCAGGTTGTCGCCGAAGCGGATTTCCTTCGGCTTGGCGATCGGGCCGATCTCCTTGCCGACCCAGTTGCGCAGCTCGGCCGCCAGGGCCTTGGCTTCGTCGCCGGTCGGGCGGGCCTGTTTCAGCACCACGAAGGCGCACACGGCTTCGCCGGTGGTCTCGTCCGGCTTGCCGACCACGGCGGCTTCCGCCACCATCGGGTGCGCCACCAGCGCCGATTCGATCTCCATCGTGCCCATGCGGTGGCCCGAGACGTTCAGCACGTCGTCGATGCGGCCGGTGATGGTGAAGTAGCCGGTGTCCTTGTTGCGGATCGCGCCGTCGCCGGCCAGGTAGTATTTGCCGCCCAGTTCGTCCGGATAGTAGGCGCTGCGGAAGCGGTCGGGATTGTTCCAGATGGTGCGGATCATCGACGGCCACGGACGCTTGACGACCAGGATGCCGCCCTGGCCATTCGGCACGTCGGCGCCGGCTTCGTCCACGATCGCGGCCATGATGCCCGGCAGCGGCAGCGTGCAGGAGCCCGGCACCATCGGGGTCGCGCCCGGCAGCGGGGTGATCATGTGGCCGCCGGTCTCGGTCTGCCAGAAGGTGTCGACGATCGGGCAGCGCTCGTTGCCGACGTTCCTGTAGTACCACATCCAGGCTTCCGGATTGATCGGCTCGCCCACGGTGCCCAGCAGGCGCAGGCTGGACAGGTCGAAGCTCTTCGGATGCACTTTCTCGTCGGCGTTCGACATCTTGATCAGCGAACGGATCGCGGTCGGCGCGGTGTAGAAGATCGAGACCTTGTGCTTGGCGACGGTTTCCCAGAAGCGGCCGGCGTGCGGGAAGGTCGGCACGCCTTCGAAGATGACCTGGGTGGCGCCGACGGCGGTCGGGCCGTAGCAGATATAGGTGTGGCCGGTGACCCAGCCGATGTCGGCGGTGCACCAGTAGACGTCCTGCGGCTTGATGTCGAAGGTCCACTTCATCGTCAGCGCGGCCCACAGCAGGTAGCCGCCGGTGCTGTGCTGGACGCCCTTCGGGGTGCCGGTCGAGCCGGAGGTGTAGAGGATGAACAGCGGGTGTTCGGCATCGACCCATTCCGGCTCGCACTCGGCCGGCTGGCCGTCGACGACATCGTGCAGCCACAGGTCGCGGCCTTGCTGGAAGTTGATGTTGCCGCCGGTACGCTTGTAGACGATCACGTCCTTGATGGTGTCGCAGCCGCCCATCGCCAGCGCTTCGTCGACGATGGCTTTCAGCGGCAGTGACTTGCCGCCGCGCATCTGCTCGTCGGCAGTGATGATGGCCACCGCGCCGGCGTCGATGATGCGTTCCTGCAGCGATTTCGCCGAGAAGCCGCCGAACACCACCGAGTGGGTCGCGCCGATGCGGGCGCAGGCCTGCATCGCGGCCACGCCTTCGATCGACATCGACATGTAGATGATGACGCGGTCGCCCTTCTTGATGCCGCGGGCCTTCAGGCCGTTGGCGAATTTGCAGACGCGCTCGTACAGCTCGCGGTAAGTGGCGCGGGTCACCTGGCCGTCGTCGGCTTCGAAGATGATCGCGGTTTTATCCGCGTTGCCGTTGGTGAGGTTGCGGTCGAGGCAGTTGTACGACGCGTTCAGCTGGCCGTCCGCGAACCACTTGTAGAACGGCGCGTTCGATTCGTCGAGGGTCTGGGTGAAAGGCTTCTGCCAGTCGAGGTTCTCGCGGGCCAGGCGGGCCCAGAAGCCTTCGTAGTCGCTGGCGGCTTCGTCGCACAGCTTGCGGTATGCATCCATTCCGGAGATGGTTGCGTTGGCGGCGAAATCGGCGGGCGGGTTGAATACGCGATGCTCGTGCAATGCGCCCTGCTCCTGATCTTGATTGGTCTCGTTCTCAGCCATACTAGTCTCCACAGTAGTAGTTTTGCCACATACCATATGCGTGCTCGCTTACTGAGCCCTTACAGACCAGCCTTTGCCATAACAGCTCCGCGGCACGCCTTCCGGCATCCCAAGATTATTCTACCAACCTTTCCGGAACATCGAAGGCCAAGCCAGCCATCCGTTACGGGTGTAGAATGTTGAGCTGTCTTGACCATGGCCGCTCACCGGCTTTCAACGCAGATGCCCGATTTGCAATCTCCTTCCGACGCGCGCAGGCGTTCCGCCCTCGCCAGTTTCATGTTCGCCAGCCGCTGGCTGCAGCTTCCCCTCTATCTCGGCCTGATCCTGGCGCAGTGCGTCTACGTGTTCCATTTCTGGGTCGAACTGAAGGACCTGGTGTTCGCCGCGATGGGCAACGAGGACGCCCTGCAGCACATCTTCCAGGCCGTGGCCGTACCCGGCGCGCCG
Source organism: Massilia sp. 2TAF26 (assembly GCF_052115005.1). NCBI lineage: Bacteria > Pseudomonadati > Pseudomonadota > Betaproteobacteria > Burkholderiales > Oxalobacteraceae > Massilia > Massilia sp. 2TAF26. The sequence goes on along the minus strand of NZ_JBFRFV010000012.1, from coordinate 33,338 downwards.
CTTCCGGACAAGCTGAACGAAACCACCATCATGCTGGTGGTGCTGGGCCTGATCGACGTGGTGATGATCTCGAACCTCTTGATCATGGTGATCGTCGGCGGCTACGAGACCTTCGTGTCGCGCATGTATCTCGAGGGCCATCCGGACCAGCCGGAATGGCTGTCGCACGTGAACGCGTCGGTACTGAAGACCAAGCTGGCGATGGCGATCATCGGCATCTCCTCGATCCACCTGCTGAAGACCTTCATCAATGCAGGCTCGTACCACGAGAAGGTCCTGATCGCGCAGACTGCCATCCACATCACTTTCCTGCTGTCGGCAATGGCGATCGCCTACACCGACCGCATCATGACCAACACCGCAAGCACCACCAAACACTAACCCTGAACGAGAACGAAATGACTGTCATCAAACAGGACGACCTGATCGAATCCGTCGCCGCCGCACTCCAGTACATCAGCTATTACCACCCTGCCGACTACATCCAGCACCTGGCGCGCGCGTACGAAGCCGAGCAGAGCCCGGCCGCCAAGGATGCGATCGCCCAGATCCTGACCAACTCGCGCATGTGCGCCGAAGGCAAGCGCCCGATCTGCCAGGACACCGGCATCGTCAACGTGTTCCTGAAGATCGGCATGAACGTGCGCTTCGAAGGCTTCGGCAGCGGCTCGATCACCGACGCCGTCAACGAAGGCGTGCGCCACGCGTACAACTTCGCCGACAACAAGCTGCGCGCCTCGATCGTCGCCGACCCGCACTTCGAGCGCAAGAACACCAAGGACAACACCCCGGCCGTGGTGCACATGGAACTGGTGCCCGGTAATACCGTCGACGTCATGGTCGCCGCGAAAGGCGGCGGCTCGGAGAACAAGACCAAGTTCGTGATGCTGAACCCGTCCGACTCGCTGGTCGACTGGGTGCTGAAGACCGTGCCGCTGATGGGCGCCGGCTGGTGCCCGCCGGGCATGCTGGGCATCGGTATCGGCGGTTCGGCCGAGAAGGCGATGCTGATGGCGAAAGAGTCGCTGATGGAAGACATCGACATGTACGAACTGAAGCAGCGCGGCCCGCAGAACAAGCTGGAAGAGCTGCGTATCGAACTGTGCGACAAGATCAACGCGCTGGGCATCGGCGCCCAGGGCCTGGGCGGCCTGACCACCGTGCTCGACGTGAAGATCAATATGTACCCGACCCACGCGGCATCGAAGCCGGTGGCGATGATCCCGAACTGCGCCGCCACCCGCCACGCCCACTTCGTGCTGGACGGCTCGGGCCCGTCCTACATCGAACCGCCGGCGCTGTCGACCTGGCCGGAAGTGCACTGGACCCCGGACACCCAGAAGTCGAAGAGCGTGAACCTGGACACCCTGACCAAGGAAGAAGTCGCGTCCTGGCAGCCGGGCCAGACCCTGCTCCTGAACGGCAAGATGCTGACCGGCCGCGATGCCGCCCACAAGCGCATCCAGGACATGCTGGCCAAGGGCGAGCAGCTGCCGGTGGACTTCACCAACCGCGTGATCTACTACGTCGGCCCGGTCGATCCGGTGCGCGACGAAGTGGTCGGCCCGGCAGGCCCGACCACCGCGACCCGCATGGACAAGTTCACCGACATGATGCTCGAGCAGACCGGCCTGATCGCGATGATCGGCAAGGCCGAGCGCGGCCCGGCGGCGATCGAATCGATCAAGAACCACAAGTCGGCCTACCTGATGGCGGTCGGCGGTTCGGCCTACCTGGTGTCGAAGGCGATCAAGTCGGCCAAGGTGGTCGGCTTCGAAGACCTGGGCATGGAAGCGATCTACGAGTTCGAAGTGAAGGACATGCCGGTGACCGTGGCCGTGGACTCCACCGGTACCTCGGTGCACCAGACCGGCCCGAAGGAATGGGCTGCGAAGATCGAATCGCTGAAGGGTATTCCGGTCAGCGTCGCGTAATCCACGCGCGATCCCGAAAAACCGCCCCGGCCCTGCCGCGGCGGTTTTTTTACGTCCCTATTTCGGGCCGAAGCCGCGGATCCTGCCGTCCCTGTCGAGATCGAAGCCCCAGCTCTGGGCCTTGGCGCCATGGCGGACGCGGTAGACGCGGTCGATGCCCTTGTCCGTCTCCTTTTCCGATACCAGCACGATTTCCTCCGCGGGCGGGATCGAGCGCAGGAAGGGCACCAGGAAGTCCCTGAAGGCCGGGACGAACTGCTTGCGCGCGTCCTCGGTGAAGCGGCTGTCGTCGACCTTGCCGGCGGCGCCGTCGACGAGGACCTGGCGCAGCGCCGCGCTCAGCGCCGGACGGGCATCCGCGATCCCCTCCGGCATCGCCAGCTTCGGCGGCGGATAGAACAGCTCCGACACGCCCTTTGCCAGGTAGGGATACAGCTTCTGGCCATTGGTCAGCACGATGAAGGTCGCGCGCTCCTGCGGCAAGCGCAGGATGTCCGACAGCGCCGGACCGCCGGAATGGCCGACCGTCTTGCGGCCATTGAATTCGCCGACCACCCAGCCGATGCCGAAGCCGTTGACCGTGCCGTTCCCGAGCTGCGCCGGCGTCCACATCGCCTGCATGGCCTCCCTGCGAAGGAAAGTCCCCTTGTCGAGCGCCACCGCCACCTTCGCAAGATCGGAGACGGAGGCCAGCAGGCCGCCGGCATCGTAGCTGAGCGGCCCGAAATGGAAACTGGAGTTCTTATGGCGGCCGTCGCTCCAGCCGTAGACGCCGGCCCGCTTCGGCACCACCTCGGTGCTGCGCATGTCCGGCTCGCCGCTGCTGTATTCGAAATCGGCGCGCAACCCGAGCGGACCCGTCACGTACCGCTTGAGCGCCTGCGTATAGGGCATGCCGGCCGCCGCCTCGATCACTTTCGCCAGCACGGTGTAGCCGCCGATGCCGTATTCGCTCGATGCGCCCGGCGCGTGCGTGAGCGGCATGGCGGCGGCCGCGGCGACGTAGTCGTCCAGCGTGGCGTCCGGCTTGACCTTGACGTTATCGGGGATGCCCGACGAGTGGTCCGCCAGGTGGCGCACCGTGACCGCTTTCCAGGCCTCGGGGGCGTTCGGCAGGTAGCGGGCGATGCTCGCATCCAGCGACAGCTTGCCCGCCTCCTGCAGGCGCATCAACAGCATGCCAGTGAAGGGCTTGGTGGACGAGGCGAGCTGGAACACGGTGTCCGGCGTCACGCGCTGCTGCCATTCCAGGTTCGCCAAACCATAGGTCTGCAGCTTGGCGATCTTGCCGTCCCTGACGATGGCGACCGCGGCGCCCGGCACATGATTCAGCGCCATCTGCTTGCGGATGTAGTCGTCGACCCGGTCGGCGTGGGCCGGCGCGGCCGCGATGCTGGCCAGCGCCAGGCCGGCGATGGCGTTTCCGATTGCTCGAGGCATGGCTTCTCCATTATTCGGGTGCAGAAAATATAGCAGCGAAGCGCGCCGCCGCCTCCCCCCAGGCATGGTGGGCCCGCCGCGTGCTACCATCTCCGCATGAATCTGCCCTACCTGCCCAGCGACGCCCCGGTCGGCATCTTCGATTCCGGCGTCGGTGGACTCTCGATCCTGCGCCATATCCGCGCCCAGCTGCCCCACGAACACCTGATCTACGTGGCCGACTCCGGCTTCGCACCCTACGGCGACAAGCCCGAACAGGTGGTGGCCGAACGTTCGCTGGCCATCGCCCGCTTCCTTGCCGCCCACGGCGCCAAGGCCCTGGTGGTGGCCTGCAACACGGCGACCATCGCCGCCGTGAAGCTGCTGCGCGCCCGCTTTCCGGAGATGCCGATCGTCGGCGTCGAGCCTGGCCTGAAACCGGCGGCTGCGGCCAGCCGCAACGGCAAGATCGGCGTACTGGCCACCGAGCGGGCCCTGGCCGGCGCCAAGTTCCTGACGCTGCGCGACGAGATCGCGCAAGCCACCGGCGCCGAGTTCCTGCTGCAGCCCTGCAAGGGCCTGGCCGACCAGATCGAATTCGGCGAACTCGATGCGCAGGAAACCTCCGGCATGCTGCGGCGTTACATCGCACCGCTGCTGGCGCAAGGCGCCGACACCCTGGTGCTCGGCTGCACCCACTACCCGCTGGTACAGGCGTCGATCGAACGGGTGATCGAGGAAGAAGGCGTGCGCGGCGTGACCATCATCGATACCGGCGAAGCAGTCGCCCGCCAGCTGGGACGCCTGCTGGAAACCGGCGGCCTGCTGCGCTCCCCCGATGCGACTGCGCCGGCCCGCCTGCAAGCCTATACGAGCGCCAGCGCGACCGCCCTGTCGGCGGCGTTCAACAGCCTGATCGGCATCGATCCGCAGGTGGAAGAGACCGGCTTCGACCTGCCTGGCACTGCCGGGCACATTTAGATTTGCCAGATGGGGAAGGTGCCGCTATAATCTCGTTCTGTCTCGGCAACAACGAGACAGTAAGTAAGACAGTGGTGGCTGTAGCTCAGTTGGTAGAGTCCAGGATTGTGATTCCTGTTGTCGTGGGTTCGAGTCCCATCAGCCACCCCAAAGAATTCGATGAGAAGTCCGGTTCGCAAGACCCGGGCTTTTTGTTTTTCCGCGCTCCTCACCAGCACCGGAACTCCATCGACCCCGCCATCAGCGCATCGCCCCTCACCCGCCGCCGGGCCATGCAGCGGCCCACATTCCGGACATTCAGGCGCAGGACGCGCGGCGTTCCCGCATACAGGCAGTCGACCTGGTAGATCATCGAGCGCGAACCCGTCCTCATGTTCCAGGACTGGAACAGGATCCCGCCCATCTGCCATTCCTTCTCCGGCATGCCTTCCGCCAGACCTCTTTCATCGGCGCGGGTGGCGGGCAGGTAGCCGAGGATCCGTGCCCGGTCCAGCCGGGCTTTCGGCAGCTTCCAGTCGGCAGGCGGACTGATGGGGCACTCGAGCGGGGCAGCGTGCGCCAGGCAGCAGCCGAGCAGCAGCGCAGCGAAGGTGATGTTCTTCCTGGAAATGCATCGCATGGTAATCTTTTGTCATCATTGGATTCTCCATGCTAGGCATCCCGCATGCCGCCGGCTTGCGCGCCCTCACCCGCAAAAACAAAAAGCCAGTCGCTCGGACTGGCTTTTTGCTTCAGCGATGACGGATTACGAACGGTTCGGATTGTTCGGGCGGGCGTCGAAGCGGTTCGGGACGCCGTCGCCGTCACGGTCGCCGCGGCGCCAGCCGCCACGCTCCAACTGCCAGCCGTTGTCGCCCTGGCGCCATTCCGGACGGCGGTAGGTATAGCCCCTGCGGACTTTCTCGTAGTGGCCCTTGGCCCACACGTAGCGATGGCCGTTCCAGTTCCAGTAGCCGGGCGCCCATTCGTAGCCGTGGCGTGCATGCGGCACGACTTCGTGGCGCGGCGCCGGCGGTGCGGTGCGGACGACCACCACGTCACCTTTCGCGAAGGCCTGCGCCGGGACAAAAGCGGCGGTGCTGATCAGGGCTGCGGCAGCGGCACAGAGGATTCGTTTCATGATGCTTCTCCTTTCGGTTGGTGTGAGACCACTATAGCGAGCCGAAGCGCGAAACAGTGATTCTGATGCAAGTGCTTACAACCGAAACATGAAGCGACAGATGTGTAACAAGGGCAAGCAGTAAACGACAAACCGGCCGCGCGGGCCGGTTTCCTCACTACGGACGGGAAGCGGATCAGTCCAGCTTCCAGGCGTAGTCGACCTTGGTCCAGGTCTGGGCCGGTGCGCCATCCTTGGTGCCCGGCTTGAATTTGCAGGACGACAGGCCTTTCAGGGCTGCCTTGTCCAGGCCTTTGAAGCCGCTCGACTTTTCCAGCTTCGAATCTGCCACCGAACCGTCGGCATTGACCAGGAAGGACATCGAGGTCACGCCCTGCTCTTCATTCATCAGCGAGGCTTTCGGGTATTCGACCTTGCACTTCGACGGATCGAAGCTGGCCGGGGTTTCGGCGGCGGCGGCGAAACCGGTAACGAACATACTGGCAAACAGGACTGCGGCAAATTTCTTGTTGGACATTTTTATTTCCCCTAAATAACAAAGTTTTTTTTAATGGCCGGTTTGTTCACCGGCCGATTTGACGAGCCGTCCTGGCTCAGAATTCTTCCCAGTCGTCGCTGGCGGCAGCCGCTGCGACCTTCTTCGAGGTCGACGATGCGCCGCCGGCTTCCGGCGCCTGCGCTTCCTCGGCCTTGGCGGCCGGCTTGCGGGCGGCAGCCGGCTTTTTCAGCTGAGGAGATGCGGCTGGCCGACGTGCCGGACGGGCCACCACGGCGCGGGTTGCCACCGCGGTCGAGGCCGAAACCGGTGCGGCTGCGTCAAAGGCGGCGGCTTCTTCGCCTTCGGCCAGCTTGAAGATGCTGACCACGCGCTGCAGCTCGGCAGCCTGGTCCTGCAGGCTCTGGAAGGCGGCGGCAGCCTCCTCGACCAGGGCGGCGTTCTGCTGGGTCATGCCGTCCATCTCGATGATCGACAGGTTGACCTGCTCGATGCCGGCGCTCTGCTCGGCGCTGGCGGCGGCGATGTCGCTCATGATGTCGGTCACGCGCTTGACGCTGTCGACCACTTCTTCCATGGTCACGCCGGCCTGGCCGACCAGCTTGGAACCGCGACCGATCTTCTCGACGGAGTCGCCGATCAGGGTTTTGATCTCTTTTGCCGCAGCGGCCGAACGCTGGGCCAGGTTACGCACTTCGGATGCCACGACCGCGAAACCGCGGCCCTGTTCGCCGGCACGGGCGGCTTCCACCGCAGCGTTCAGCGCCAGGATGTTGGTCTGGAAGGCGATGCCATCGATCACGCCGATGATGTCGGCAATCTTGCCGGCCGAGCTGTTGATCTCACCCATCGTGCCGACCACTTGCGACACCACTTCACCGCCCTTGCGCGCCACATCCGATGCGGTGGCGGCCAGCTGGTTGGCTTCACGGGCGTTGTCGGCGTTCTGCTTCACGGTCGAAGTCAGCTCTTCCATGGCCGAGGCGGTCTTCTCCAGCGAGCTGGCCTGCAGTTCGGTACGCGAGGACAGGTCGACGTTGCCGGCGGCGATTTCACGCGAGGCAGTGGTGATGGTATGGGTGCCGCGACGGACCTGGCTGACGATGTCGACCAGGCTGTTGCGCATCTGTTTCATTTCGCTCAGCAGGCTGCCTTTGTCCGACGACTTGGTGTCGATCGAGATCGACAGGTCGCCTTCGGCGATGCTGGTGGCGATCTTCGAGGTGTAGCTCGGTTCGCCGCCAAGCTGCTTCAGCAGGCCGCGGGTGATCACATAGGCAGCCGCCACGCCGATCGCGACGGCGGCCAGCAAGGTCAGCAGCATGAAGTTACGCGCGCTTTCATACTGGGCGCCGGCGTCGGCCTGGGTCTGGGCGTTCTGCTTGTCTTCGCGGTCGGCCAGCTGGTCCAGCGCTTCCAGCCATTTCTTCTGCGCCGGGCGGATTTCCTTGACCATCACGCGGGTCGCGTCCATGGCGTTATTCGCCAGATAGAGTTCCGATGCCTTGGCGATGGCCGGCATGGCGACGCCTTCCGCTTCCTTGACCTGGGCCAGCAGCGCCTTTTCTTCGGCCGAGGCCTCCAGTGCGAACTTCTCGCTCAGCTTCTGCTGCAGCGCATCGTACTTGGCGGTCTGCTCCTTGAAGCGCTTGAGTTCCGGTTCCATGTCGGCCGGATCGGTCATCAGGGTCAGGGTACGCAGCGAGGTGACGCGTTCGCTGACGTTGTTGCGCATGTCGACGACAAGACGGGTGACGACGTTGCTGACGCCGATCACGTGATCGAGCCTGCTCTGGATCTGTCCGGTGCGAACGATGCCGACGACGGTCAGGATGACCATCAGCACGAGCACGAGAGCGAAGCCCAGCGCCAGGCGCATGCCGACCTTCATGTTGGATAAATTCATTTACTGTCTTCCCTGTTCTTCAGATGATTGGATCCGCCCGGAACTTCTGCGCCGCGCGCCCCTTTTTATTACTAAAAGTTCAACTTCTCCGTGAACTTTTGTGTATTTCCGTCAGGATAAATCAAAACTCGACAGTTGCAGCGAGTAAACATGACTCTACTCAATACTGTTTCGCTACTACAACAATATCAAGGGCCGTACGGGGAGAAGAGCCCGAATTATGGGTCTATTCTTGCTGTTGAGCAAGGAAAAGAGACGCGGCGCACGTATTTACATGCGCCGGTGTGGTGAATTGTGAACAGGAAAAACGGCCAGGATTTGACCGTATTGATAGAATGTTAAATTCTCACGCTGCCTTGCGCAGGCGGCCGGCAGCTTCCAGCAGGAGTTCCGGATTGCCTTCGGCCAGGCGGCGGGAATCGGACAGCAGCTGGCGGAAGCCTCGCGCGCCCGGCAGTCCGGCCATCAGGCCCAGCATGTGGCGGGTGATGCTGTTCAGGCGCATGCCCAGCGGGCCGTAGCGCTCGAGCTGCTCGCGGATATACGGAATCATCGCTTCCAGTACCTGCTCGCGCGAGCCCGGCGCGCTCGTCCCGTCGCCGTAGAAGCGGGCGTCCCACTCGGCCATCAGCCAAGGGTTGTGATAGGCCTCGCGCCCGATCATGACGCCGTCGACGTGCCGCAGGTGGCTTTCGATCTCGTCGTTGGTCTTGATGCCGCCGTTGATGATGATCTCCAGCTCCGGGAACTCTTTCTTGAGCTCGTAGGCGACGTGGTAGCGCAGCGGCGGAATCTCGCGATTTTCCTTCGGCGACAGCCCTTTCAGCACGGCATTGCGGGCGTGGACGATGAACGTGCGGCAACCGGCATCGGCGATGGTGCCGATGAAGTCGCGCACGAAGCCGTAGTCCTCGTTGTAGTCGATGCCGATGCGGTGCTTGACGGTGACGTCGATCGAGACCGCGTCGCGCATCGCCTTCACGCAGTCGGCCACCAGTTGCGGCTCGTTCATCAGGCAGGCACCGAACGCCCCCTTCTGCACGCGCTCCGAGGGGCAGCCGCAGTTCAGGTTGATCTCGTCATAGCCCCATTGCTCGCCCAGCTTCGCGCTTTTCGCCAGGTCGGCCGGCTCGCTGCCGCCGAGTTGCAAGGCGATCGGGTGCTCAACCTCGTCGTAGCGCAGGTGGCGCTCGACGTCGCCGTAGACCAGCGCACCGGTGGTCACCATCTCGGTATACATCCAGGTGTGGCGGGTGATCTGACGGTGGAACACGCGGCAGTGGCGGTCGGTCCAGTCCATCATTGGCGCAGTACTTAGAAGTCGTTTGCGGTATTTCATGTTTTCTTTGATTCGATATGTCCAGCGTCTGGCGCAACCCAATAGTTTATAGCGAAAGCGTCGTAGAGGGCCATATGTTCTCAATGATCGTTTTGTTGTGACGATATCCGCGCCGACCAATAAGGGTCCGCACAGCCATACCGCTAACATGCAATTTTCCGTCTGATGTTGCCAATGAGTCATACTATTCATTCTCTTTATCAAAGAAAATCTTTGTGGATCGAGAACTCCAATTGCTCCTTCTGAAATCGAAGAGTCGTCTTGAAAGGATTGCCCGGTCCATGGGCTCGGGCGCCAAGGCGATAGATCTGTATGGGTAGGTTTGGATCGCCATATGTGCACTACAAGAGCGCCTGGGCAGCGCATGGATGAGAACTTCGTGCCGTTGCCTGGCGGACCAGTAAGGCCGCTTCCCCAAAAGACAACGAGGAATTTCGAGCATGAGCATTTGTTTTGACCTTCGAATGGATATTGCTCATCCGTCGGATATCACGCGGTCGCTGGGCTTTTGTCCATCATAGGAGTTTCTTGGACAGGGCCGTCACGCCACGCGAGTACGAGCCAATCTGCTCGTTTCGCTTGTCGCCTTCCCCGGTATCGAGCTGAGATAGTCGACAATGATCACGTCTAGACCATGCCTGCGCGTCGGGCCTACGCTTGGGGTCGAAGCTCGGGCAGAGAAAACGCCAGCCTCATATCCATACCAAAGCACTTATTGGCGAACTCAGCTTTCAGTAGCGTCAAACAAACCCAGCTTAAACCGCGCCATATTTGGCATATAAGCTGGCGCAGTTCAGAGAACTGCGCCACAATTGCGCCATCTATTTCTTGACTGCGCCAATCAATCATGCCGACCGCCGCTGACTTGCTGAACAGTATCCGAATGTCCGACACCGGTCTGACACTGGCTGAACTTCTTAGTCAACATCCCGATGTTGCCCGGCGTACGGCTCAGCGCTCAATCGCACAACTGATCGCACGGAGCCAAGTCACTGCGGTAGGTGAAGGTCGAGCTCGCCGCTATTTCAGCGTTGGTACCCGCACTGACACGAGCGTAAAAAATGCCGGTACGGACGCTTTCCCCAGCTTTATCCCGCTCTCCGCGGACAGCCAGGACATTCTTGCCCATGTCGACCAGCCCGTGGAAGCACGCAAGCCAGTGGGCTACCAGCGCGAATTTCTGGACGCCTACCGCCCAAACGAGACTTGGTACCTGTCCGAGTCATTGCGTCGCCAACTACGAAAAATGGGCATCACCGCCGATGTCGGGGCGCCTGCAGGCACCTACAGCCGGGCCATCCTGAATCGCTTGCTGATCGATCTGTCGTGGGCGTCGAGCCATTTGGAAGGCAATACCTATTCACGCCTTGATACGCGCGAACTCATCGAGCACGGGAAAGCGGCCCGTGGCAAGGCCGCTATCGAAACGCAGATGATTCTGAATCACAAGACGGCCATCGAACTTCTTGTCGAAAACATCAGCGAGGCGGAGTTCAACCGCTACACGCTGATGAACCTGCACAGCGCCCTGGCGGAAAACTTGCTGCCCAACCCCGCGGACGAAGGGAGAATCCGGCTGCATGCGGTCGACATCGGCAAAAACGTCTATCGTCCCCTGTTCACGTCCCAGCAGCTCGAGGACGCCCTGGACGCGCTGCTGAACAAGGCAAACCAGATCAGTGATCCGTTCGAGCAGTCGTTCTTCATGATGGTGCATTTGCCTTACTTGCAGCCATTTGCCGACATCAATAAACGCACTTCGCGGCTGGCCGCGAATCTGCCGCTGTTTCTCGCCAATCTGTGCCCACTCACGTTTCTGGACGTACCCGAGCAAGCCTACAGCCGTGCCACTCTCGGCGTATACGAGCTGACGCGCGTCGAGCTGCTGCGTGACCTGTACGTCTGGGCCTATGAACGCTCGACACAGGAATATCTCGCCCTGAAGCAGAATCTGACCGAACCCGATCCGCTGCGCCTGGCCTGGCGTGACCTGATCAAGCAGACCATTCGCGAGATCGTCATTCACACTGAAAACGAGCCACTCGCCAGCATCCAGCGATCCGTGGCGCGCCATGTCCCAGAGCATGAGCAGCCCAGCGTGCAGGCGCTCATCGTTGAAGAACTCAAGCGCTTACATGAGGGCGTACTGGCGCGCTATGGTTTGCGACCGTCCGAATACGCAGCCTGGAAGGCGGTACACAGGCATTGAGAACCTCACGCGTTGGCGCCAGCCTCAACATGCGAATTCGGCGAACCTTGCAAAGTTCTGCTACTCCAAATTTGCACCAGACCGACCACCGGTCTCCGGCTGCTTCAGCAGAAGGCCTTGCGCGGCGGAGCCGGTTCAATATCCCAGCTTGCTGATTTCCCGGCGCGTGGTGACGTCCCGGATGATGCCGTCGAAACCGCTGCGCCAGTCTTTTGCCAGGGTCCGGAGCAGCAGACTCTTTGCCGCCTTCGGAAGGCTCGCGCGTACCGATTGATTACTCAGGATCGTTCTCAGGTTTTCCGCGAGAATGTCCGTATTGCCGACCGGGTGCACGAGCGCATTGACGCCGTGTTTCAGGCCGATGTGCCGATAGGTATCCAGGTCGGAGACGCAGATTGGCACTTCCAGTTCGAACGATTCCCAGATCGACAACGGTTGCGACTCGCTCGAGCTGGCCAATACGAAGCAGTCGGCGGAAGCCAGGTATCGCAACGCGATTTCATTCGGCTGCTCGCCCAGGAAGTGGTAACGCTCCGGGTGCGCCTTGACGATTGCCTGTTCCCTCTCCGGGAGATGAATGAATTTGCCGATGAAGACACATTCGATTTCGCGCTTCATGCTGTCGCTGAGCAGCTCGACCGCATTGATCGTGTCCTGCATGCGCTTGCGCGGCTCGACTGTTCCGATCGACACGATGCGAAGTTTGTCCTTGGGTGCCGGTTCGATCGCTTGCGTGTAGATGGCGTCGTTCCAGAAAGGCAGAACGTGTACCTCGGCAGGGGAATCGAAGGTAAAGCTGCTGTACACCATCTTCTGGTAGGTCGTCTGGAAAACGATTGCCGCAGCCTGGCGGAAACCTTCGGCCAGCGCCGGGTTCCTCAGGATAAATTGACGGCCAATATCAGACTCATGAATCCACCAGATCATCGGGCATTGGGCGCCGAACTTTGCCACGAATTCACCCCCCATCATGGTGTTGGCGACGACGAGGTCGACGTCGGAAGCGTTCGAGACGATCGGAATGTCCAGAGCCTTGAGCTTGGTCTTGATGTCGCCTTCCCCATCGATACGCGGCATCACGGAAACCTCGTGTTGTTCGCGGAGATGTTCGGCCAGGCGCAGGATCGCCGTGCTGGCGCCGGTGGTGTAGAACTCGTCGTTCAGTAACAGTATTTTCATGATGTCCTAGTGATAGGCAGTGCCGCCCGCTCAGGCGGCGACGAAACGATGTTGATGGTCCAGGCTCAGGCCGAAGTCGCGCTCGGACTCCAATTGTCCAAGCGGTACGCCTTCGAGTGCCATCACGTCGCCGACCAGTTTGTCTTCGTAATATTCGCCTTCCAGCAGGCCGGGGAAACGAATGGTAGCCATGACAAACTTTTCCAGCGGACCGCTGCCGAGGTAATAGGCGCCGCCACGTGCCCATGGACGGTGGAAGGGCTTGCCGTATGCGCGCCGGTTCAGTACCGGATCCTCGCATTTATTCCAGTGCCAGCAACGGTCGTGACTCAGGCTGGTCACCGGGAAACCGGCATAGACGTCCTCCTGCTTGAGCAGGTAAACCGCATCCTTGAGCCTTTCCGGATCGACCAGGGTCTGGTCATCGTCCACCTTCAGGATACCCACCTGGGAATCGACGTTCTCATACACCCAGTGCAAGGCTGCCGTCACCTTGCGAGGCAGGCTCTCATAATTGTCGGGGGCGTTGACCTGGATTGCGCGCGGATGCTCGATCGGGGCGGTATCCGAACCGGTCACGATCAGGTACGGAAATTGTGCCGCGTCGAACTGCTGGGCCAGGCGCAGCGCGTTGTCCTGATAGCGGCGGCAGCTGATGATCAAGGCCAGCGACGCTTTCGCCGGCGTCTTCGCGACGAGTCCCTTGTAAAGCTGCTGCAGGTTCTCGCGGTACGGGGCGAGTGCAATGGCAGCCTTGAGGTAGCCGAGTGCCGGACCCGCGGCGCCGCGCAAGCGCTCGATCTCGAAACGCTTGTAGTCCAGTATCCATTTGAAATCGGATGGAATGTAGGGATTTTCCTGCTCGAGGTTCGCACATACCGTCATCATGGCGGCCGCATTGTCAGGCGTGACCGCAATCTCTTGCAGCGCCATGATTTGATTGATAAAGCTCATTTAGACTTCGATCAGGATAGGGAAAGAAAAGAGGCGCTGTTTGAGACTTGGCCAGGAGACATTTTTTACTTTGTTGGCGTCAGACAATATCATGAATGCGCTCAAGCAAACAAGCCGCCGCCACCGTATTGATGGCGACATGCAAGGCTTCGTTGGAAAGCCGCATCAGAGCCGAAGGTTCTCGTTAACAAGCCGTCAAAAAGCGATTCGTTCGTCATTCAGTTCGCATGTCGCGAGCGCAGGTCCGCACGTACCTTGTCGATGACCGCGCTCCAATTTCCCTCGGAGGGCTGGCGGTACAGTTTCGCGTTCGGATACCACGGGCTGTCTTCCCGCTCGAGCAGCCAGCGCCAGTCGGGACGGCGGGGCAGCAGCACCCGCACGGGCTTGCCGAGTGCGCCAGCCAGGTGCGCCACACTGGTATCGACGGTGACGATCACGTCCATCAGTTCGCACAGCGCCGCCGTGTCGCTGAAATCCCGGATCGCCGCAGCGAACTGGCGCACCTTGGGCTGCAGGCCCAGCACCGCCTTGTCGGCCGTCCGCACCTCCTTTTGCAGCACGACGAAGTCGCATTCCTCGCCGAACAGCGGCGCGAACTGCTCCAGCGTGATGCTGCGGATGGCGTCGTTCTGGTACTTGGGATTGCCGTTCCAGACCACGCCCACACGCGGACGGGTCTGCTCGCCCAGCGTGCCGGCCCAGTGCACGACCTTGGCGGGATCGGCGGCCAGGTAAGGCACGCCGGCCGGGATGGTCTCGACAAGGGTGCCGAACGCCAGCGGAAGACTCATCAGCGGGCAATGGAGGTCGAAGGCCGGGGCCGGATCGCCCTTGGCGATGACGCGCGACACGCCATCGAGGCTGCTTGTCAGGCTGACCAGTTCGGGCTTCACTTCGAGGATGACGGTGGCGCCGCGCTGAGCGGCCATGCTTGCGTAGCGGCAGAACTGCAGCGTGTCGCCCAGGCCCTGCTCCCCCCAGAGCAGGATGGTCTTGCCCGCCAGGGACTCTACGCCGGTCCAGAGCGGCTGCTCGTATTCGCGCCTGTCCCTGGACAGGGAAAGCTCTTGCGCCGTCCAGCGCGACTCGTAGCTGCGCCAGCCTTCCGCGTAGTTACCCTGCTGCAGCTGAAGCAGGCCACGGTTGAAGCGGGCCAGCGAGCAGGCGGGATCGGCCGCGAGCGCCTGCTCATAACAGGCCATCGCTTCTTCACTGCGCCCCAGCTCTTCCATTACGCGGCCCAGGTTGGTATAGCCCGACGGATGGTGCGGCCAAAGTTCGATCACCTTGTGGCAGCTGGCGATCGCCGCGTCGTGGTCCCTGGTTTCGCGCTGGATGACGCCACGCGTCAGGTAGAGGTCGGCGTTGTCCGGCTCGAGGGCAATGGCGCGGCCGACGCTTTCGAGCGCAGCTTCGTACTGCCCGCTATCCTTCAGTGCCAGCGCGCGATGCTGCATCGCCAGGGCGTCGCTCTTGTCCAGGACGGTAACCGCCTCGTAGCTGAGGGCCGCCATGTCCGGGCGTCCCATGTCGCGCAGGATCTGCCCCTGGGTGCGATAGGCCTCGACGTAGCCGCGCTGTAGCTCGATCGCCTGCTCGCAGTCGGCCAGCGCCTCCTTGAGGCGCCTGAGCTTGCGCAGCACCGTCGCCCGGTTATTGTAGGCCTGCACCAGCTGCGGGTTCAGGGCGATCGCCTTGCTGTA
This sequence comes from Massilia sp. 2TAF26, assembly GCF_052115005.1. Taxonomy (NCBI): domain Bacteria; kingdom Pseudomonadati; phylum Pseudomonadota; class Betaproteobacteria; order Burkholderiales; family Oxalobacteraceae; genus Massilia; species Massilia sp. 2TAF26. Next base: position 18,095 of record NZ_JBFRFV010000012.1, on the reverse strand, counting down.
GCTTTCCACGGCCTCCTTGGTGCGCTCCAGCGCCTGCAGTGCGCGGCCCCGGTTATACCAGGCGTCCGCATAGCCGGGAAACAGCTCGATCGCCAGGTCATAGGCCTGCATCGCGGCTTCGGCCTCGCCGCTATCGTTCAGGATGTTGCCGCGATTATTGTGGGCCTCGACATTGTGCGCGTTCAGCGCCAGCGCGCGGCCGACACTCTCCAGGGCGGCCTCGAAGCGGCCCAGGTCCTTGAGCGCCACGGCACGGTTGTTCCAGGCCTGTGCGTCGTCGGCGTTGAGCGCGAGCGCACGGTCGTAGCTGTCCAGCGCCTCTTCCTGCCGCCGCAGCCCCTGCAGAACGATGCCGCGGTTGTAATAAGTATCCGCATCGCCGGCCTGCAGCGCCAATGCCGCGTCGTAGCTGTCCAGCGCCTCGTCGAAGCGCTGCTGTTCTTTCAGCGCATTGCCCAGGTTGCCGTGCGCTTCCGCCACGTTCGCGTTGACCGCCAGCGCGTAGCGGATGAAATGTTCCGCCAGGCCAGGGTCGCCCAACTGGAAAGCGCCGATGCCGACATGGTGCAAGGCCTGGAAATGCCGGGGTGCGAGCTTGAGCGCCTGTTCATACGACAGCATCGCTTCATTGACCTGGCCCTGGCTGTGGAGCTGCAGGCCGTGGTTGAACAGCTGATTGGCCTGAGCCTGGTCCTGGGTGCCGGAATGGCCGGGAACGGAACTATTACTATATGCCATGTGGGGGAACGCGATAGATAGGATGGGTTCGCCCGGCGAGAGAGCAACGGTATGCCGGCGAAGGAAAGTCTTCGTGATTATAGAGGAAAGAGTTTTCGTAGGGCAACATAATCGCTGGATGCCTTGCGACTGGCGCAGGATCGTGGCGCTTTCCCGACACGAGGGCGTGCCCGGGCCGTTCTTGATGATTGAACAAGGAGCGGATAGTCAGGCAATCGCGCCCTAGCCATGAAATCAAGGGCTTACGCGCGACCGCAAAATTTTTAAAAAAATTTCCGCGTGGAATATAGAGGAAAGAGTTTTCGTAGGGCAACATAATCGCTGGATGCCTTGCGACCGGCGTAGGATCGTGGCGCTTTCCCGACACGAGGGCGTGCCCGGGCCGTTCTTGATGATTGAACAAGGAGCGGATAGTCAGGCAATCGCGCCCTACCCATGAAATCAAGGGCTTACGCGAGACCGCAGAATTTTTAAAAAAATTTCCGCGTGGAATTTAATGGATGTGTGGAAACGGTCGTCTTGTACTTGTGAGAGCGCCAGAAAGGCTGCTCCGAACAGACCAAACCGATATTCAGGAGCTTGAAAATGCTGAGCCTTCACACCAACGCCGCTTCGCTGTCCGCACAAAACTCGATCAGCAAGACCCAGACCAGCCTGTCGACCTCGATGACCCGCCTGTCGACCGGCTACCGCATCAATTCGGCAATGGACGACGCAGCCGGCCTGCAGATCGCCACCCGCCTGAAAGCCCAGAGCAGCGGCATGGCAGTTGCAATGCGCAACACCCAGAACTCGATCTCGATGCTGCAGACCGCCGAAGGTTCGCTGAGCGAAGTGAACAACATCCTGGTCCGCATGAAGGACCTGGCAACCCAGGCAGCCGATGGTTCGTCGTCGGATACCGACCGTACCGCGATGCAGACCGAGTATGACTCGCTGGGCAAGGAACTGAGCAACATCGTGTCGAACACCAAGTTCGGCGGCACCGAGCTGCTGAACACCTCGACCGGCAAGCTGAAGAGCTCCATCGACTTCCAGATCGGCTCGGACAAAACCGAGAAGATGACCGCCGACTTCTCGACCGACCTGTCGACCATGGCTACCGACATCAGCAGCACCTCGGGCGCCTTCAGCTCGACCGCCAGCTCGACCGTCACCGCCGTCGGCACCGAAATCGCTTCGAGCACGGCAGCCAACGGCAGCATCAAGACCCTGTCGGACGCGATCGACGCCGTCAGCGGCCTGCGTTCGAAGCTGGGCGCCGCATCGAACCGCCTGGACCACGTCTACAACAACCTGTCGAACGTCTCGACCAACACCGCAGCCGCAACCGGCCGCATCATGGATGTCGACTTCGCAGCTGAAAGCTCGAACATGACCTCGAACCAGATGCTGCTGCAAGCCTCGACCGCCATGCTGAAGCAGACCAACAGCATGTCGTCGATGGTCATGTCCCTGCTGCAGTAATCGCAGGGCCGGCATCGGCCGCCTTCCCGGGCTAGACCAGCCGGGAGCCCCCAAAGGCCAGCCTTGCGGTTGGCCTTTTTACTTGTTACTCTGCCTTTATCATGGCCTCCCTGTCCTTCCCCCCGCTCCTTGCGCCGGCCTTGCCCGCTGCACCCGCCGCCGGGCCGCTGCCGGTCGGTGCGGTCGCCGCCGTCGCCCCGGCCGCGCTGCTGGCCGAGATGGATTTCCTGCCGCTGCCCCTGCCCGGCGCGCAACAGGCGCAGGCGAAATCCGCACCGGGCGGCGACGGCATGGCGGAAGGCGCCGCGATGCGGCCGGACCAGGTATTGATGGCGCGCCAGCTGAGCTGGCCCACTCAAGAGGCCGGGACGCTCGCCAGTTCATGGCGCAGCATGGTGCGCAGCTATGGCACCCAGCTCGTGAACCGCGAACTGCAGGCGCGCCCCGGCCAGCTGCCGACGGCGATGCTGCTGGCGGGCCAGGATCCGCGCGTGCTGCGCCAGGGCGACCAGACCTCTCCTCTCGACGCCTGGCGCTTCACGGTGCATGCGGGCAGCCCGCAGGACCAGCACCTGCGCGTGGTGCAGGAAGAACACGAAGCGCAACAGCAGCAAAAAAGGCGCCGTGCCCGCGCCGCCCTGCGCCTGGAACTGGTGCTGATTGATGGCACCGTGGTGACCGTGCAGGCCGAACCCCTGGCCGACGGCGTGCGCCTGGAGTTGTGCGCGCCGGACGAAGCCTCGCTCGCGCGCCTGCGCGCGCTGGAGCCGAAACTCGAGAAAGCGGTGGCACGCGCCGGATTGCGCGTGCTGGGATGGAAGTACCGCGCCAGCCTGCCGATGGGGCCTGCCCACATCCGCCTGCCTTCGACGGACGCGGCGTCGGCGCTCAGCCTGCCGGTGTTTCGTGCGATGGCGGAATTGGCGCTGATGCTTCCCGTTCTTCAATAAAGGTTTGCGTGGGCACTCCGTGCCCACGATGGTCAGCCCACCGAACCAATAATGGAGACCTCGCGGTTCTCCGGAATCTCGTTATACGACAGCACGTGCAGCCCCGGCGCGAACAGGCGCGCATAACGGGCCAGCAGCGGACGGATCTGCGGCAGCACCAGCAGGAGCGGCGGCGTGTGCTGCTGCTTCATCTGCTCGCGCGCGACCGGCATGTTCAGCTGCAGCTGGGACAGCAGCTGCGGATCGATCGGATAATTGTCGAGTGCGATCTTGCCGCCATTGTTCTGGCGCGCCTGGTTCAGGGAACCGAGCAGCATGTTCTCCAGGTCGCCGGACAGGTTAAACGCCGGCATGTCCCTCTTCTTGCCGTACAGGCCGGACACGATCTGGCGCCGCAGCGCGCAGCGCACCTCGGCCGCCAGCAGGATCGGATCCTTGGTCGACTCCGAGCTGTCCAGCAGCGTGGTGGCGATCACCACGATGTCCTTCAGCGAGACGCTCTCGGCGAGGAGCACGCGGAACACGCGCAGCAGTTGGGTGTGGGTCAGCGCCTTGTCCAGCGCCGACGCGAGCTTGGGCGACAGCGCCGTCAGGCGGTCCATCATCGCCGGCACGTCTTCGTGGCGGAACAGCTCCGACAGGTAATCCTTGGCGATCTTCGAGGCGTGGGTCGCGATCGCGCTTGCCACCTCGACCACCTGGTAGCCCTGGCCCAGCGCGTGCGCCTTCTGCTCCGGGTCGATCCAGGTGACGGCCATGCCGAAAGCCGGCTCGATGCCGGGGATGCCGTCCAGCTGCCCGTACACGGTCGGCGACGGGATCGCCATCAGCGCCTCGGCCACCACCTCCCCTTCCGCGACCACGGTGCCGTTCAGCGAAATCGCATACTGGTTCGGACGCAGGGTAAGGTCGTCGCGCACGCCGATGGCGGGCAGCAGCAGGCCCATTTGCTCGGACAGGCTCTGGCGCACGCCCTTGATGCGCTTGGTCAGGGCCTCGCCCTGCGCCTTGTCGACCAGGTGCACGAGCTTATAGCCGACGGCCACCGAGATCGGCTGCACCACCGGCAGCTGCTGCCAGTCGAGGTCGGGCACGCGGTCGTCGCGCAGCGCGGCCTCAATGGCGGCCACGCTGTCCTGCGACGGCGCCTTGACCTGGCCGGTCTGGCGCCAGCCCACATAAGCCAGCACGCCGGCGAAGATCATGAAGAAGAACCACGGCATGCCAGGCACCAGGGCCAGGATGATCATCACGCCGGCGGCCGAGAACAGCACGCTCGGCTGGGCCAGCAGCTGGCCGCCGACCTGCTCTTCGAGGTCGCCGGAATCGCTGACGCGGGTCACCAGGATCGCCGCCGCCGCCGACAGCAGCAGCGCCGGAATCTGCGCGACCAGGCCGTCGCCGATGGTCAGCAGCGCGTACTGGCGGAAGGCATCGCCCATCGACAGGCCGTGCATCAGCGCGCCGATTGCGACGCCGCCGATCAGGTTGATCAGTAGGATCAGGATCGAGGCGATGGCGTCGCCGCGCACGAACTTCGAGGCGCCGTCCATGGCGCCGTAGAAGTCGGCTTCGTTGGCGACGTCCTTGCGGCGCTGCTGCGCCTGTTCCTGGTTGATCAGGCCCGCGTTCAGGTCGGCGTCGATCGCCATCTGCTTGCCGGGCAGCGCATCCAGCGTGAAGCGCGCCGAGACCTCGGAGATCCGCTCCGCGCCCTTGGTGACGACGATGAAGTTGATGATCATGAGGATCACGAACACCACGATGCCGACCACGAAGTTACCGCCGATGACGACGTTGCCGAAGGCCTCGATCACATGGCCGGCCGCGGCGTTGCCCTCGTGGCCGCGCAGCAGCACCACGCGGGTCGAGGCCACGTTCAGGGCCAGGCGCATCAGCGTGGTGCCGAGGATCACGGTCGGGAACACCGAGAAGTCCAGCGGACGCTTGGCCGACACGGACACCAGGATCACGATCAGCGCCAGCACGATGTTGAAGGTGAACATCACGTCCAGCAGCACCGGCGGCAGCGGCAGCATGATCATCGCCAGGAGCGCCAGCAGGAACGCCGGGGTGGCGAACTTCTGGCGGCGCAGCTCGGCCATCAAGCCGTTAATCATGTTCATGTTGCGGATACCTCACTCAAATGACTGGGAACGACGACTTCGTTCGGGAACCGTGGGGGCGCCTGGCGCCGGCCGTCACGGAATGCGTTCAGTTGCAGCACATAGTTCAACACCTGCGATACCGCCTGGTAGAGCTGCGCCGGGATCTGCTGCTGGACCTGGCTGGTGTTGTAGATCGCGCGCGCCAGCGGCGGCAGCGCGACCGTCTCGATCCTGTGTTTCGCCGCCACCGCCTTGATGTACAGGGCCATCTCGTCGATGCCCTTGGCGACCACGAAAGGCGCCTCGGCGCGGCTAGTGTCGTACTTCAGCGCGACCGCGTAGTGTTCGGGGTTGACGATCACCACGTCGGCGGTCGGCACGGTCTTGTTCACGTTGCGCCGCGCCAGCTGCTGCTGGATCTGGCGAATGCGCGCCTTCACTTCGGGCTTGCCCTCGGTGCTCTTGAATTCCTCCTTCACTTCCTGCTTGCTCATGCGCTGGCTGCGCGCGAACAGGAAGGACTGCAGCGGCACGTCGACCAGGGCGAACAGCAGGAACACCGAGATCAGCGCCATCAGGGCGTCGAACAGCTGCGACACGCCGCGCAGGATGGCGTCCGACAGCGGCAGGCGCTGCAGGTCGAGCCAGGATGCCGCGCCGGAGCGCGCCACGTACCACAGCACGGTCGCCAGCACGAGCGCCTTGGCGACCGAGATCCCGAAGGTGCTCCAGTGCTTGGCCGAGGCCAGGTTGCCCAGGTTCGCGACCGGCGAGAAGCGGCTGAAATTCGGCGCCAGGCTGGCGGTCGAGAAGTTCCAGCCGCCAGGCACGAGGCTCGACAGCAGCACCGCCAGGGTCACGCCGAACAGCGGCAGCAGCATCTTGATCAGCAGGATGGCCGCATTGCCGAACACGATCGACAGCGCGTTCTCGATCGCCCCGGCTTCGCCGAGCGGCACGAACACCATGCGGAACAGCGCGCGGAAGGATTCGAGGTAGTCCGGCATCAGGAACACCAGCAGCTTCAGGCTGGCCAGGATGCCGACCGCGGTGGCCAGGTCCTTAGAGCGGACCACCTGCCCCTGCTCGCGCGCCTTTCTCAGTTTCTGGCCTGACGCCTTTTCTGTCTTGTCGCCGCCGCTGCCTTCAGCCATGGGCCGCCCTCATCTGCTGCTGGAGCATCTCCAGCACCTGGTTAGTCATCTGCACGTAATGCTCGGGGATGAAGCGCACGACCTGCGCCAGCATCATCAGGCCGAACAGCGTCACCAGCGAAAAGCCCAGCGAGAACAGGTTCAGCGACGGCGCCACCCGGTTCAGGAAGCCGAGACCGATCTGCACCACGAGGGTCGAAAAGACGATCGGCAGCGCCAGCAGGATCGCGGCCGCGAACACCCAGCCCACGTTCAGGGCCACTGTCTGCAGCAGCAGCGGAGCATAGCCGCCGCCGACGGGCCAGGCGCGGAAGCTCTGGCCCAGCACGCCGACCAGCACCAGGTGGCCGTCGATCGCGAAGAACACCAGGATCGCCACCAGCCCGAGCAGGCCCGACACCACGTCCGACTGCTGGCCGTTGACCGGGTCGTTCATCTGCGCCATCGAAAAGCCGATCTGGCTCGACACCAGGAAGCCCAGCGTCGACACCACCGCCATCGTCAGCTGCAGCGCCAGGCCGATCACGCCGCCGATCACGGCCTGCTCGACCATCGCCACCACGCCCGCCAGCGAGAACGGATCGGGCATCGCGCGGCCCTGCGTCATCGGCAGCATCATGAAGGCCAGCACCACCGACAGCAGCGCGCGCACCGCCAGCGGCACATAGGACTCTCCCAGCACCGGCGCGGTCGCCAGCATCGCCATGCAGCGTGCGAACGGCCACCACAGCGCGCTGATCAGGGGCAGCAGGAAACCGGCGACTTCGAGCATCGTGCGCGCCGGCCTATCCGACCAGCTGGGCGGCGCGCTGGAACACGGCCACGCAGTAGTCCATCAGTTTGCCGGTCATCCAGTGCCCGGCCAGGATCAGCGCCATCAGGGTCACCAGCAGGCGCGGCAGAAAGCTCAGGGTCTGCTCGTTGATCGAGGTGGCGGCCTGGAACAGCGCGACGATCACGCCGGTCACCAGGCCGGGAAGCACCAGCACGGCCGCCAGCAGCATCACCAGCCGCAGCGCCTCGGCCACGAAGTCGACGGCGATATCGGGAGTCATATCTTTATTTACTCAGTATCCGTGGATGCTGCCGACCAGGGTGTTCACGGTCAGGGTCCAGCCGTCGACCAGCACGAACAGCAGCAGCTTGAAAGGCAGCGAGATCACGAGCGGCGACAGCATCATCATGCCCATCGCCATCAGCACCGACGACACCACCAGGTCGATGATCAGGAAGGGAATGAACAGCATGCAGCCGATCTGGAAGGCGCTTTTCAGCTCGGACAGCACGAAGGCCGCCAGCTTGACGGTGAAGCCGCGCTGCATCGGCGCCATCTCGGGCGGCTCGCCGGCCAGGTGCGCGACCTGGGCCAGCGCGGCCTTGCTGGTCTGGGCCAGCATGAAGCGCGACAGCGGCACCTCGGCGGTCCTGAGCGCCTGCTCGAGCGTGATCTTGTCCTTGTCGTAGGGGACGAAGGCTTCGTTCCAGACCTGCTCGCCGACCGGGCGCATCACCAGCAGCGTGAGAATCAGCGCGACGCCGGTGATGATCCGGTTCGGCAGGCCCGTTTGCAGGCCCAGCGCCTGGCGCAGCAGCGACAGCACGATCACGAAGCGCGTGAAGCTGGTCATCATCATGACCATCACGGGCAGCAGCCCGAGGACGGTCATCAGCACCAGGATCTGCGACTTCACGGTGAGGCCGCTGCCGGTGCCGGGGATGATCCCGGGCAGGAGGTCGGGATGCTGCGGCGCAGCCGATGCCGCGCCCGCGATCAGCAAAAGAGAAACGCCGGCGAAGGCCGGCGCGTAGCGGCGCAAAGCTCGACGCGGCTTCGCGCCGTCCAGCTTCAAGCTCATGGTGCGATCAGGTCCAGGTTGAGGCCGTCGAGATCGATCACCTTCAAGCCGTACTGCTCGCCCGCGACCACCACTTCGGCGCGGCCGATGGCGGCGCCGTTGACCTTGATGACCAGCGGCTCGCCGGCCAGCGCGTCGAGCGGCAGCACGGAGGACGGGCCGATCTCCATCAGCTCCTGCAGCGAGATGCGGGCCGAGCCCACTTCCAGCGTCAGGGTCACCGGGATGCGGCGCATCATCTGCGGCAGGCGGGCCGACTTGGCCGCCCCACTGCTTGCGGCGACCGGGGCATCGCCGCCTTCCAGGTCGTCGATGATGATGTCGCCGCCGGCGATTTGCTCATTCAGGTTCATGTCCATTTACTCGGCATCTTCAAAAGAGGTTAAACACAGCTTTCCCTTGTGCTCAGCGACGGCGGCCGTAAACAGGCACGCTTCGTCGAGCAGGACGTCGGCCCGGCCCACGTTGACCGGTATCACGTCCCCGACTTTCAGGTCGAACAGCGCGCCCAGCGTGATCTCCTTGCTGATCAGGCGGCCGTCGAGCTTGACCTGCAGCTTCGACGACAGCGGTTCGCTCGGTCCGCGCACCGCATGGGCGTGCGGGTGATCCGGGCGCAGGCTGCCCAGGATCGCAGCCATCAGCGACTGGTCCGGGGCGATCCAGAACCGGCTCGTTGCACCGTTGGCATCGCGCACCGTGGCGCAGATCGTCCAGGCGCTCTTGCCCGGCATGGTCGATCCGGCCACGGCGCCGGCCGGCACCGGCCTCGGCGCCACTTCCATTGCTGCGCTTACAGCGACGCGTGCATACAACAGGTCGACCATCTGTTGCGTCAACACGACGATGAGGCGCTCTTCGGTCGCCGTCACGCGTTCCGTTCCGGGATCGCGCGGCATTGCGGCGGCGCTACGGCCACCGTAGCGCCGCTCCAACAGTGTCAGCAATAAACCACGTTCAAATGCCACCGAAACCGTGCCCAAGGCACCCGTTGCGGCCATCCAACGCAGTCCGGTGTCCTGCGGCACGCGTCCGAATACGACACTGTCGAGACGCCAGCCACCCCAGTAACGGCGCGCGGCACCTTGCATTGCAGCGTCGATGTCATCCAGCAGACGTCCCGCAAACTGGGGCAGCAGATGCACCGGACGCCCCAGCAGGCAGGGGTCGAGCACTTGGTGCTGCGAGGTAGGGTCAGGGCTTGCGATCGGCATGTTCAAATTAACATTTAAATAAGCAGGAATGCTTTCTTTTCATTCCCCAAGGCAACTATTATACCTGTTAAATTGTGTCGCAACGCTTGAGATTCCTCTTTGAATTCGTCATTGCCGTACGGTAATATGCTGGTGTTCAGCGCTGAATTGAGGAAATTCATACAGGGCGACGATAGACGAAGCTGATATTTCCCCTGGTTCCGCGACAGAAACCAAGCTTCTTCAAGAACCTAAAAATTTAACAATTTCCAAAGCGCAATCGAAATTTCGACACATTGACACTAGGAAACACTGTCAATTCGCTACCAACCTTCACACACGAAATCTACGCATGGGAGCAGGAAACACGATGGGAACTGAACTTGCTGGTCTGATCCGCGCCGATCTCGCCGCCCTGACCAATGACGCCAGCCGCCTTGCCGTGGCCCCGTCGATCGACATCGGGCAGCCGACCCAGAACAGCGCGACCGGCGGCTTCTCCTTCGCGCAAAGCATGAAGGATGCGCTGGCCAGCGTCGACGGCGAGCAGCGCGCGGCGAGCGACAAGATGGCCGCCGTCGACAGCGGCAAGAGCGACGACCTGGTCGGCGCCATGCTGTCCTCGCAGCAGGCCAACCTGTCCTTCTCGATGCTCATGCAAGTGCGTAACAAGGTCATGGGCGCCGTCGACGAACTGCTCAAGCTCCCCGTCTGATCAGGAAGAAGCTCACTGTGATTGCCGCTCTCAAGTCCGCCATCGGCGGAAAACGCCTGCCGGCGCTGCCGCCCGCGCTGTCGAAGAACCTGACCCCGATGCTGGTGCTGGCGATCGCCATCACCGCCGCGGTCACCCTGTATATGTGGAAGGACCAGGCCGACTACAAACCGCTCTTCGGCGCGCGCGAAAAAGTCGCCGCATCCGACATGATGAGCGTGCTCGAGGCGGAGCACGTGCCCTACCGCGTGCACCCGGACAGCGGCCAGGTGCTGGTGCCCTCCAACCAGCTGGGCAAGGTGCGCATGCTGCTGGCCGCGAAAGGCGTGACGGCGCAGCTGCCGGCCGGCCTGGAACTGATGGACAAGAGCGACCCGCTGGGCGTGTCGCAATTCGTGCAGGACGTGCGCTTCCGCCGCGGCCTGGAAGGCGAACTGGCGCAGTCGATCCTGACGATCGACGCGATCGCCTCGGCCCGCGTGCACCTGGCGATCGCCAAGTCGACCTCCTTCGTCGCCAGCGACGGCGACAAATCCTCGGCTTCGGTGGTGGTCGCGGTCAAGCCTGGCCACACCCTCTCCAACGAACAGATCGCCGCGATCGTCAACCTGGTCTCGGGCAGCGTCGCCAGCCTGGCGCCGAATCGGGTCTCGCTGGTCGACCAGAACGGCAACTACCTGTCCTCGCGCGTCGACCTGGCCGACGGCTTCGACGGCGCCGCCCAGGGCGACACCGCCGCCAAGCGCTTCCAGGACGAAGTGCGCGCCAACGTCAACGAGCTGCTCGGACCAGTCCTCGGCGCCGACAACTTCAAGGTCAGCGTGACCGCCGACGTCGACAACGACAAGATCGAGGAAACCCAGGAAAAGTACGGCGAAGCGCCGAAGGTCACCAGCGAAGCGATGCGCGAAGAACTGGAGAAGAGCCGCGTGGCGCTGGGTGTGCCGGGCACGCTGTCGAACCGTCCTCCGGTCTCGGCGCCTCCGTCCGACCCGAACGCGGCCGCCAACGGCGCCGCCGATCCCAACGCCAAGGGCGACGACGGCAGCGCACGCAAGAATGCGACCACCCGCCAGTACGCCTACGACCGCGCGATCACCCAGATCAAGCGCTCGCGCGGCCGCCTCAAGAAGCTGTCGGTGGCGGTGGTGCTGAACAACGCCAAGGCGGCCTCGCCGAAGACCGGCTGGAGCGCGAACGAGATCGCCAACATCGACAAGATCCTGCGCGGCGGCCTGGGCATCGACGCCAACCGCGGCGACGTGCTGGCGGTGTCCTCGCTGAGCTTCCCTGCCCCGGCTCCCGCCGAGCCGTGGTACCAGCAGCGCGACAATGTGGTCGACATGACCGGCTGGGCGGCCTGGATCGTCGGCGCCCTGTTCGCCTGGTTCGCGATCCTGCGCCCGCTCATGCGCATGCTGACCCGGCGCGGCAATCCGCAGGCGGCGCAAGCTCCCGCCCTGGCCCAGCTGCCGGGCGGCGGTGCGGCGGCCCTGAACGGCGCCGCCGGCGCACTGGCCGCACCGGGCGCGCCGGCACTGGCGGGCAGCGCGGCGGCAGCGCTGCCGGCGGCGGGCACGCCTTCTCTGGGCAACGCGATGCCGGTCCAGCCGCTGCTGGAAAACTATGATTTGCCACCGGCCGGTTCGGCCGTGGACGTGATGGTCGACCATCTGCGGGTCCTGGCAGGCAAGGAGCCGGAGCGGGTGGCGGAAGTGGTCAAACAATGGGTACAGAAGAAAAATGGCGGATCTGAACAATAACGACGTGCAGGAAGTGGCGCTGACCCCGGTCGAACAGGCCGCGATCGTGCTGCTGTCGATCGGCGAGGAACCGGCGGCCGCCGTGCTGCGCTGCCTCGAGCGCGAGGAATTGATCGAGCTGACCCAGGTGATGAGCCGGATGAGCGGCATCAAGGTCGACGCCGTGAAGAACTCGATCCAGAAGTTCTTCGACGACTACCGCCAGCAGAGCGGCCTGCACGGCGCCTCGCGCAACTACCTGAAGCGCTCGCTCGACCTGGCGCTGGGCAGCGAGATCGCCAACAGCGTTCTCAATACGATCTACGGCGACGCCATCCGTCCGATGATGGCGCGCCTGCAGTACGCCTCGCCGAAGTGGCTGGCCGACTACATCGCCGCCGAGCACGTGCAGATGCAGGCCGTCTTCCTGGCCTTCCTGCCGCCCGCGCTGGCCGGCCAGATCATCGACGCGCTGCCGGAAGAAGGCCGCGAACTGGTGCTGCTGAACCTGGCGCGCCTGGAAGAGATCGACCGCGAGCTGCTGGCCGAACTGGAAGAGCTGGTGCAGCGCTGCCTGTCCGCGCTCGATACCCAGAGCGCCACCGTGGAAGGCGTACGCCAGGCGGCCGATATCCTGAACCGCCTGCCGAACAACCGCGCCACCATGGTCGAGCTGTTGCGCGCCCACGATCCGGAAGTCGTGTCGCAGATCGAGATGTCGATGTACGACTTCTTCATCCTGTCTAAACAGACCGAACAGACCATCACGCGCCTGCTGGACGAAATCCCGCTGGAGCAGTGGGCCGTCGCCCTCAAGGGCGCCGAGCCGGCCCTGCGCGATGCGATCCTGGGCGCGATGCCGAAGCGCCAGGCACAGAGCTTCGAAGACCTGATGCGCCGCTCCGGACCGGTGCCGATGTCGCGCATCGAGCAGACCCGCCGCGAGATCATGGCTGCCGTGAAGGACCTGGCCGACAACGGTGAAATCGAAGTCCAGCTGTTCGCCGAGGCGACCGCCGAATGAAGCAGTTCCGGCCTTATCACTTCCCGCCCCTGGCCCAATTCCTGGCCGCCAGCGGCAGCACCTCGCCCGCATCAATCTCGGCCACCGCGGAACAGGACTGGCAGGGCGCGATGGCCGACGGCTTTCGCCAGGGCCAGCAGGACGGCTACGACGTCGGCGTCGAGCAGGGCCGCAGCGACGGCTTCGATGCCGGCCACGTCGAAGGCCTGGCGCGCGGCATCGAGGAAGGCCGCCAGCAGGCGCTCGCCGAGCTGGAAGCGATGTCCGAGCCGGTCGACGCCATGCTGCGCGCCCTGAAGAAGCTCAATACCGAATTCAAGAATGCCCAGCGCAAGGAAGTGGTGGACCTGGTCGGCAAGATCGCCCGCCAGGTGATCCGCGCCGAACTGGCGCTGCAGCCGGTGCAGATGCTGGCGCTGGTGGACGAGGCGCTGGCGGCGATGCCGCCGACCCGCGACGAGGTCGAGGTGCTGCTCAACCCCGAAGAGCTCAAGCGCATCCAGGAGCTGGATCCGAAGCGGGCCAAGAAATGGAACCTGCTGGCCGACCCGAGCCTGGAACCGGGCGAATGCCGCGTCAAGGCCGGCGACCACGAAGTCGACGCCGGCTGCCAGGGCCGTCTCGCGGCCTGCATGGAGCAGGTGCGTGAAGGCCTGGCTGCCGAAGAGGCGGAGGAAGCGTGAGCGCACTGGCCCAGACCCTGCGTTCGCTCGACATCGGCGCGGTGCCGGTGGCCACGCCCACCGGGCGCCTGGTCGCGGTGCAGGGCCTGCTGCTCGAGAGCGTCGGCGTGAAGCTGCACACCGGCCAGCGCTGCCGCGTCGAACTGGTCGACGGCGACTGGCTGGACGCGCAGGCGGTCGGCTTTCGCGACAAGGTGACTTACCTGATGCCGTTCAAGAAGGCCGACGGCCTGGTGACCGGCGCCCGCGTGCTGCCCGCCAGCGGCCCGTCCAGCATCCAGATCGGTCCTTCGTGGATGGGCCGCATGGTGAACGGCCTGGGCGAGCCGATCGACGGCCTGGGCCGCCTCGGCGGCGACCAGACCCTGTCCACCACGCCGCCCAGGGTCAATCCCTTGCGCAAGGCGCCGGTAGACGAGCCGCTGGACGTCGGCGTGCGCGCGATCAATTCGATGCTCACACTCGGCAAGGGCCAGCGCGTCGGCCTGATGGCCGGCTCCGGCGTCGGCAAATCGGTGCTGCTCGGCCTGATCACGCGCCAGACCGTGGCCGACGTGATCGTGGTCGGTTTGATCGGCGAACGTAACCGCGAGGTGCGCGAATTCGTCGAGAAGTCGCTCGGCGTGGAGGGTTTGCGTCGAGCTGTGCTGGTGGTGGCGCCGGCCGACGAAAGCCCCCTGATGCGGGTGATGGCGACCGAACTGTGCCACGCGATCGCGGCCCACTTCCGCGACCGCGGCCAGAACGTGCTGCTGCTGTGCGATTCCCTGACCCGCTACGCGATGGCGCTGCGCGAAGTGGCGCTGTCGCTGGGCGAACCGCCGGCGACGCGCGGCTATCCGCCGTCGGTATTCTCGAATCTGCCACAGCTGTGCGAATCGGCCGGCAACGGCGAGAACCCGGACGGCAGCATGAGCGCCATCTACACCGTGCTGGCGGAAGGCGACGACCAGCAGGACCCGGTGGTCGACAGCGCGCGCGCCATCCTCGACGGCCACATCGTGCTGACCCGCGAGCTGGCCGAGCGCGGCCACTACCCGGCGATCGACGTCGCCCAGTCGATCAGCCGCTGCATGGCCCAGGTGGTCACGCCGGACCATGCTCAGGCAGCACGCAGGCTGAAGGCGGCGATGGCGAAGCATGCGCGGGTGCGCGACCTGATCCCGCTCGGCGCCTACCAGCCGGGTGCCGATCCGGAAACCGACCGCGCGGTGAAGCTGCATCCGCACATCGAAGCCTTTCTGTGCCAGGGCACGCGCGAAGACGCGCCCTTCGGCCCCTGCGTCGACCAGCTGTTGGCAATCATGGCATGAGCAACCGGATGAACAAAAGCGACACGATCACGAGCCTCGGCACCCTGGTGCGCCTGCGCAGCACCGAAGTCGAACGCCTGCAGGCCGACCTGGCCAGGCAGGAAGCGACGCGCGCGCGCTACCAGGCCGCCGTCGAGCGCCTGACCGACCTCGCGGTCGGCAGCGGCCCGTCGGCGCAGCCCGGGGCCAAGCTGTCGCCGGCCCTGGCGGCCAATTGCGGCAACTACAAGCAGGCCGTGTTCGCGCTTGCCGACACCCAGCGCACCGACCTGCACCTGATTGACGCGAACATGGCGGTCTCGCAGCGCAACCTGGCCCAGGCCTGGACCAGGCGCGAGCTGCTCGGCAAGGTGCTGGCCCAGCACGAAGCCGCGTTCGCGCGCGAGCAGGACCGCGCCCAGCGCAAACAGGAAGACGACATCGCCACGCAGTCGTGGCTGGCAAATCAATAAGGAGCAAGCATGTCCAGTATTAACGCCCCAACCTACGATCCGACCAGCACCGCGCAGGCGATGGCACAGAAGCTGACCGCGAGCGCGCAGGAAATGCTGACCAGCCAGACCAAGACCGCCAGCGCCACCTCGACCGCGCTGTCGAAACTGGGCTCGGCGATCTCCGCCTTCCAGACCAGCTTGGGCTCCCTGACCGGCATCGGCAAGTCGATGCTGGCCCAGAGCGCGACCCTGTCCAACACCACGGTCGGCAGCGCGACCGCGAAGTCGACCGCCGCGGCGGGTACCTACAACCTGTTCGTCCAGCAGGTGGCGACCGCGGGACAGGCCTCCTACCAGGTCCCTCAGAACGGCGAAATCGGCGGCAAGTTGACGCTCACGCTGGCGCCGCCAGCGACGCCAGCGGCGACCCCGCCTTCGCCATCGGCCACGCAGACCGGACAATTCACCGTGCAGCTGAGCGCCGCCGCCGATACCGATGGCGACGGCAGCCTGAGCGCACGCGAGATCGCCGCCGCGATCAACAGCGAGCCGACCAACGCCGGCCGGGTGTCGGCTGGCGTGGTCACGATTGCCGGCGTGCCGCAACTCGTGCTGACCTCGGCGAACACCGGCGTAGCCAACAATGTCTGGCTCGACCCGAGCGCCGCCGGCCCCACGCTCGCCGGCAGCCTGGCGCTCAACAAGCGCACGGTGACCGCCGCAGCCACGGATGCGATTCTCCTGTACGGCGCCACCAGTTCCACCACCGGCACCCCGATCACGCAGGCCTCGAACACCTTCACGAACATCGATGGGGTGTCGCTGACCGTGACCCGTGCCCAGACAGCGGCCGAAAGCCCGTTCACCCTGACCGTGGGCAGCAGCGCCAGCGCCACGCAATCGAATGTGCAGGCTTTCGTCGACGCCTACAACAAGCTCAAGTCCGTCATCGACGGCCTGGTCGATCCGGGCGATCCGTCGTCCGGCGCCAGCCCCGGCGCATTCGCACACGACGCCGGTGTCCGCGCCCTGCAAGGCAGGCTGGTCAGCATGCTGCGCGCAACCGGCAACCCGTCGCTGGCCTCGTACGGCATCACCGCCGCACGCGACGGCACCCTGAGCCTCGATACGGCGCGCCTGACCAAGCAGCTGGCGCTCGATCCGACCAGCCTGGACAAGCTGATCGGATCGGCCAGCATCGGCAGCCCGACGGGCATCGCCGGCTCCCTGAACACCTACCTGAACCAGTGGAGCAACAGCACCACCGGCCAGATCACCCAGCGCAACGATTCGATCACCAAGCTGCAAACCTCGCTGACCAAACGCCAGTCCGACCTGGATGCCCAGTACAACGCCGCTTACGACCGCTACCTGAAACAGTTCACCGACTTGCAGACCCTGCAGGCCAGGATGAACAGCAACGTGTCGATGTTCGACGCACTCTTCGGCAACGCTAAGTCAAACTAAGAGATATTCCGATGTCTTATCAAGAAGCCTACGGCAGCTACCACGCCGTCAACCTGGAGGCGCAGACCTCGCGCGCCTCGCCGATCGAGCTGGTGCTGCTGCTTACCGACGGCCTGCTCGAAGAGCTGGCCCGCGCCCGCGCCCACATCGTCGCCAAGCGCTACGAACAGCGCGCCGCCAGCATCAACAAGTGCAACGACATCATCAACGGTCTCTCCAGCTCCCTCGATTTCGACGGCGGTGGACAGGTCGTCGCCAACCTGGCGAACCTCTACGATTTCTGCACCCAGCACCTGCATGCCGCCGGGGTCAAGCAGGACCCGCAGATGGTCGACGAAGTCGTGAAGGTCCTCACCACCATTCGCCAGGGTTGGGCCGGCGTGCAGGCGCGCAATGGATAAATCGGCCGCCCTCCTCCGTACCGCCGAGTCGCTGCGCCGCGCGGCAGACGGCGCCGCCTGGGAACAGGTGGCGCAGATGACGCGCGCACTGGCCCCGCAGCTCGACGCGCTCGCCGCCGCAGGTCCGCTGAGCGGCGCCGAACGCGCGGCCCTGCAGCGCCTGCGCGAAGCCCACGATCACGCCGCCGACGCCGTCGCCGCCGCCGCCCGGACCCTGAAGGACCGCATGGACGACATGCGCGCCAACAAGGATGGCTGGATGGCCTACGCCATGCACGACGCAACCGAACCTGCCTCGAGCCAGGCTTGACCATGATGATGCTGAATACCGTCAACCAATCCGCCGGCGCCGCTGCCAGGAATGCCGGCCCGGCCCAGCCGGCCCAGGCCGCGTCCGACGCAACGGGCGCCGCCCAGCCGACTGCCGCGCAGCCCAACGCTGCGCAGCCTGACGCCGCCCAGCTGGTCGCGGCCATCCAGCCCTTCGCGGCCTGGCTCGGCGAACAGTCGCAGGGCGCCGCACTGACGGTCCAGGCCAGCCTCCCGGCCGACGGCGCGGCCCCGGACGCCACGACCCAGGCGGGCGACGCCGCTGCCGCCACGCCGGACAAGGCCGCCGACGACGGCGCCGGCGCCGCGYAGCCGCCGCAGGACGGCGCGCTGCTGGCCGCGATGGCGATGCCGCTGATGCCCCTGACCCCGGTCCAGGTGGCGCAGGCGGTGCAGGCCGCGCAGCCGCCGGGCGCGCAGTCCGGTGACGACGCCAGATCTACCGGCGCTACCGCGGCCGGCGCCGCGGCCGGCGCCGATGGCCGCCGCGCCGCAACACCGGACCGCCGCAACACCGGAC
>NZ_JBFRFV010000011.1:0-158768 GCF_052115005.1 Massilia sp. 2TAF26 | reverse complement strand
GGTCGCGCTGGCGCCGCGTTAGAGAGGACAGGCGTTGCAGGAACTGTTCGAACTGCCGTGCTTGCATGCTGCCTCCGTCAACGGTTCAGGTCGACATTGGACCGCAGGCTTGCAGAAAAGATTCCACACTTGGCGCGAACAGCGCCAATCAATTCGTAGTGCGCCCGATGCCCGCTTTTACGGCGCTGAATCGGCAGATTTCATCGAGCTATACGGCTACCTCTGCTTGATCGCCTGTGCCACGTGAGAAAGATGGACAAGATTTAATAATGCGCGTGGCGTCATTCGATAACATGTCGATGTCAGCTAGGCCTGACAGGGAACATTCGGTTCTCACTCTCCCACGTTCGCCGGTGGACTTGTCTGCCGGCTTTTTTTTTGTTCGAAAAAAAGCCCGCATTGCGCGGGCTTCGCTGGAATCGAAACGGCAGCTTTACTGAGTAATCGGAGCGGCAGGCGCCGGGGTGACGGCAGGCGCCGGAGTGGCGTCCTGTACCGGCGTCGTGCTTGCAGCCGGAGCCGGGGTTTCAACAGGAGCGGGAGCGGTAGCCGCTGCCGCGTCCGGTGCGGCAGGAGCAGCCGACGCCGGCGTCGTGACAGCGGTCTCCTGCTTGTCCTTCATCGTGTCGGTCTTCGCGACATGCTTGGCCTTGCTCTTTGCATGTTTGGCGCTGGTCTTCGCCTCCTTGGCATGCGCCTTGGCCGCCTTCGCATCGTCATGTGCCTCTTTCGCGTTGGCTTGCGCTGCCTGTGCTTCCACATGCACCGGCTTGGTGGCGGCTTTCGATGCCTTCAGGTCGGCATTGTTGACCAGTACGGCCTGCTTGGAGGCCGGGGCCGGTGTCTGGGCAAACGCCGCGGTGGCGAACAGGGCGGAGATCACAGCGGCAATGGTTTTTTTCATGATAAAGATCCTCAGCTGTTTGTTGGTCGATGTGCTCGTAAAACGCAGCCTCTGCCCTAGGTGTTGACCTACTTTACAAACGCTTACGCTGCTGACAGATACTTACATGCTTTGCAACAGCGCCATCGCCAGCCCTGTTCGCCCCCCGCTCAGAACTTGTAGTTCAGCCCGACATTCACGAAACGCCCGACCGCTCCCGCCTGGTGCAGCGCCGGGTTGTAGAAGGTCGACGGCGAGCTGCCGTAGGTCTGGAAGTCCAGCGGCGGCGGGCTGTTGAACAGGTTCAGCACCGAGGCGTGCAGGCTGAGCTTCTGCGACAGGCGGTACTCGCCATAGACGTCGACCGAGGTGAACGCACGGATACGGCAGAATTCCGTATTCGGCGTCGCGAACACGAAGGAGATCGCGTCCGCGCAGGTGGCGGCATTGGTCGACGAGGGGTCGGTCACGGAGAAGCTGCTGACCCAGTTCACCGTGGTCGACACGGTCAGCGGGCCCTTGTCCCAGCCGATCTTGAGCTGGGCCCGGTCGCGCGGGTTGCCGGTATCGCCGGAGGTGGCCGACGGGCCGTGGGTGCCGGCCAGCTGGATCGCCTCGGCGCCGGTGGTACCCTGCTTGTACGAGATCATGTGGGTCGCGGTCAGCTGGGCGCTGAGTTTGCCGCCCGCCAGCGGCCAGTTCATGCGCGCGTCGAGGTCGATGCCGTTGGTCATCGTGTACAGCGCATTCTCGTAGGGATACGGTGCGAACAGCGCATTGCCGACCGGCGGCGTGACGGTCGAGAGGCTGCCGTCCGGGTTCACGAAGGGCTGGGCGATCGGCACGCCGCGCACCAGGAAGGGCGTCGCGTCGTAGGCCGGGTCGTTGATCGCACTGATGATCTGGTTGTCGATGCGGATGTGGTAGTAGTCCAGCGACACATTCAGGTTGCGGACCGGCTCCAGGATCAGGCCGAAGGTATAGGACTTCGATTTTTCCGATTTCAGGTTCTTGCCCGGGGTCTGGACGCCCGCGATCGACACATTGCATTGCTGCGGGAAGTTGCCGGGCGTCGTGGTGGGATCGGCGCCCGTGTTCGCGCACAGGACCGGATCCGGCTGGGTATTCGCGAAGAAATAGTTGCCGGTGTTGCCGATCTCGGCCGGATTCGGCGCACGGAAGCCCTCGGTATAGGTGCCGCGCAACGTCACCTGGCTGAGCGGCGACCATTTGAAGCCCGCCTTGGGCGTGACGGCCTTGTCGATGCCCATCACCTTGTCGTAGCGCACCGAGGCATCGAGCTCGAGGTTCTTCAGGATCGGCGCCACGATCTCGCCATAGCCGGCGGCAATGTTCTGGGTGCCGATGGCCCAGGCGTTATTGCCGATCTGGGTGCCGTTGGCAACGGTGGGCGGCGCCTGGGCGTCGAGGGCGCGGTGCGTATATTCGAGGCCCAGGTTCAGGGCCAGCGCGCCGCCCTTCAGCGTCATCAGCTCGTGGCCGGCGGACACGCGCACGAACTGCAGCTTGCTGGTGGCCTTCGCATGCTGCATCGGGGCGATGAAGTCGCGCTGGGCCTGAGTATTGCCGCTGGCGGCGTCCCCGATCAGGTAGGGATGGACAGGATCGTTGAAGGCCGCTTGCAGGTTGGTGATGTTGAAGCCGTTGTTGATGTCCTGCCGGACCTTGCTCTCGCTGGCGCCGAGCGCGGCCGTCAGATCCCAGCCGGCAAGGCTGCCGGCCAGGTCGGCGCCCAGGCGCCAGGTATCGGACTTCACGCCGGCGCGGCTGCCGCCCAGTTCGGGAAAGTTGTATTGCAGGACCTGGGGCCGCCCGGTCGTGTTGCCGGGATAGGTGGCGGGTACCGTGATCAGGACCGGCGCGCCCGGCGGCGTTGCCTCCGGAGGAATGCCCGGCCCATAGGCCAGCGCCGACAGTCCGGCCAGCCCGAGCGTGCTTGCATAGCGGTTCACCTGCTCCGCCTCCGAGCGGAAATACGAGCCCTTCAGGTTCACTTGCCAGTCGCTGCCCAGTTTCTGGACATAGGAACCGAGCAGGTTGATGTTCTTGGTGCTCGGTTGCAGCTGCAGGCCGCGGTCGCGGTAGGCGCACTGGCCGGCATTGAACTGGGCGCTGGTGCAGCCCGGCAGGTTGGTGACGGCGCCGGTGTCCGGATCGATCAGGTAGCCGGTAATGCTGGCCGGCTGGAAGCCATTGGCGGCGGTCGGCACGCCGCGGGTCAGGTTCTTGCCGCCGAAGGCCGTCCAGTCGGTATTCGTGAACGCCCGGTTGCGGTTGCTCGCCAGGATCTCGTTCTGGTGGCGGTATTCGAGCGCGATGTACGCGCTGTGGCCGTCGCGGTCGAGATCGCCCCAGCCGTGGATGCCCGAGGCGTGGGCGGTGACGCCGTCGCCGCGCCAGGCCTGGCCGGCCTCGGCGGTCAGCTCGCTGCCCGAGTATTGCTTCTTCAGGATCACGTTGACCACGCCGGCCACCGCATCCGAACCGTAGATCGAGGAAGCGCCGTCCTTCAGCACCTCGATGCGATCGATCGCCTCCATCGGGATCTGGCTGATGTCGACGAAGCTGCGCTGGCCGTCGTCCGACAGCGCATAGGGCGCCATGCGCTGGCCGTCGATCAGCACCAGGGTCGCGCCGACCGTCAGGCCGCGCAGGGAGATGCCGGAGGCGCCGGCCGCGAAGGCGCCGCTGAAAGATTGCGACAGCGTGCCCTGGCCGTTGGCGGTGATGTTGCGCAGCACCTCGGAAACGGAGGTGTAGCCAGTCTGCTTGAGCTCCTTGGCGCTGATGATCTGGACCGGGCTGGGCGTTTCGACGTCGGTGCGGCGGATGCGCGAGCCCGTCACCTCCACGCGCTGAACCTGCTGGTTGGCGGCCGGCGTTTTGGTCGTGTCGGTCGTGGTCGAGGTGGTGGAATCCTGGGCGATGGCAGCCAGCGGAATGGCCGCCAGGCTGGCCAGGGCAAAACGAACCGCAAGGGTAAGCGGCTTTTGCAGGAAAGCCGAATGCGATGTAGCCATGAGAATAGGTCTCCGTGATAGGAATTCGTCGAGTACCTGGCTAGCGGCCTTCTTCTTTTTCCCCGGCAGTCAGGCCGATCCATCAAAGCACCGGCGTATTTTGGTGTCAATTGAACGCGAATCAGTTACATCTTTGTGTGGCATTTTTGGTCACAAATTGCACCTTGTCTCTCGTTCCCCCATCGGTGGGGCTGCACGGCGTTGGGCGTGCTCACTAGACTTTCGCCTTCCCTTTGTGCAGCCGACCGGATCCGCCATGACCATCCTGATCAAGCTCCTGATTGCCGCCTTCCTCGCCTTCGGCGCCGCCTCGCCCGCCCCCGCCGCGCAAGCCACCGCGCCCAGGCAGGCAAGCCCGCAACCCGCCGGCAGCGCCGACGCAGCCTCGAACCGGGCGGTGTACAAGGCAATGCTGGACGAGACCCGGAAGATCAACGAGATCTGCGCGCGCGACCATTTCGGCAAGGCCTGCATCGCGGCGCAGGAAGAATTCCAGCGCAAGTTCCTGAAGCAGGTGCCCAAGTTCGACGCCGCCACCATGGCCATCGGCGCCGGCGGGCCGGCAAAACAGGCAAAGTAGGCCCGCACGGCCGGCCATCCGGGCCCTGGCTGCAAAAAATGAAATAATGGCGGCATTGCCATTTCAATCAAGCTGCACAATGCCCGCTACCGCATGCTTCACCGGAGTGCCACGATGACCACGACCATGCAAACCATCGGCCTGGTCCTGTTCGTCGTGGCCCTGCTGCACACCTTCTCCACCCACATGTTCGAAGTGCTGGCGCACCGCCATCCGCGCCATGCCGGGCTGTTCCACCTGCTGGGCGAAGTCGAGGTCGTGTTCGGCTTCTGGGCCTTCGTGCTGATGGGTTTCATGGCCCTGGTCGAGGGCCGCACGGCGGCGGTCGACTATGCCGAGTCGCGCCACTACAGCGAGCCGCTGTTCGTGTTCGTCGTGATGGTGGTGGCCGCCTCGCGTCCCGTGCTGGAAGCGGCGCGCGCTTTGCTGCGCATCCTCGCGGGTTTAATCTCTTCCTTGGCGCCGGTGCGCAAAGAGGTGGCCCAGGCCTGGCTGGCCCTGGCCCTGGTGCCGCTGTGCGGCTCCCTGATCACCGAGCCGGCCGCGATGACCCTGGCCGCCCTGATGCTGGCCCCGGCCGTGTTCCGCCAGGGCATGCCCGAATGGCTCAAGTACGGCGCGCTGGGCGTGCTGTTCGTGAACGTCTCGATCGGCGGCACCCTGACCTCGTACGCGGCGCCGCCGGTGCTGATGGTGGCCGGCACCTGGGGCTGGGACAGCGCCTGGATGCTGACCCACATCGGCTGGCGCGCCCTGGTCGCGGTGGTGTTCAACGCCACCGTCATCACCTTCCTGCTGCGGTCCCACCTGCGCCAGCTCGATACCTCCGTCGACGGCGAAACGGCGCCGGTACCGCCGCTGGTCTCGCTGATCCACCTGGCCTTCCTGGCCGCGGTGGTGCTGCTGGCCCACCATCCGGTGCTGTTCATGGGCCTGTTCCTGCTCTTCCTCGGTTTTACCCAGGCCTATAACCGCTACCAGTCGCCGCTGATCCTGAAGGAAGGCTTGCTGGTCGGTTTTTTCCTGGCGGGCCTGGTAGTGCTGGGCGGCATGCAGCAGTGGTGGCTGCAGCCGGCCGTCGCCAGCCTCGGCCCGACCGCCCTGTTCTTCGGCGCCCTGGGCCTGACGGCCGTCACCGACAACGCCGCCCTGACCTACCTCGGCTCGCTGATCACCGGCCTGTCCGATCACGAAAAATACATGCTGGTGGCCGGCGCGGTGGGCGGCGGCGGCCTGACGGTGATCGCCAACGCCCCGAATCCGGCCGGCGCCGCCCTGCTGCGCCACGGCTTCGCCGACGAGTCGATCGGCGCGGTCTGGCTGTTCCTGGGCGCCCTCGGTCCCACCTGTGCGGCGGCCATCATGTTCTTGTTGTAACGTAAAGCTTCGGACAACAAGGAAAAGCGATGGACAACGATCTGATGGTCAGCAAGACGGGCACCATCGAGCGCTGCATCAAGCGTGCCCGCGACGAGTACGAGAAGGACCCGACGACCTTTGTCGGCGACATCACGCGCCAGGACGCCGCCACGCTGAACGTGATCCGCGCCTGGGAAGCGGCGGTGGAGATGGGCGACTACGTGCTCGCCCATTACGGCCTCGGCACGCCGCGGGACGAACGCGAAGTGATCTCGCTGCTGGAACAAGGGGGCTGGATCGATCCCGCCCTGGGCGAGGACCTGAAGCGCACCGGCGAATTCTGCCGCGCCGAATGGGACTACCAGGCGGCACCGCTGCCGGCCCTGGTCACCATCATCAAGCGCGGACTCGACGATTTCGACGCCTATGCGAGCGCCCTGCTCGGCAGGGCCGCCGGCACGCCGGAACCCGCCGCGCCGCCGCCAACCACGGGCAATTCCGCCCTCTGACTCTGCCGCGCCTGGCCATCCATTTTTTGGCTAACTGGTATCATGCGCGCTTTCATGGACCGGACAACACAAGAACATGAGCCAACCGACCAACCTGCCCTCCTTCTGGAGCCGGCTTTCCCTCGCCTTCGGCGCTTTCTTCAAGACCCTGGGCGACGCCGAATTCGCCGCGCGCGTGCGCGATGACCAGATCGGCCCGATCGCCGCACCGACGCCTGCGCCTGCGCCTGCGCCCGCACCGGCACCGGCCGCCGCACCGCTGCGCGTGGCCACGCCCGACGCCGCCCTGCAACTGCTGTCCCTGCTGCAGCGCGAGGCGCGCCTGATCGACTTCGCCAACGAGAACATCACCGTCTACAGCGACGCCGACATCGGCGCCGCCTCCCGCGTCGTGCACGAAGGCTGCGCCCGCGTGCTGCGCGAGCACTTCACGATCGAACCAGTGCGCAGCGAGCTGGAAGGCGCGCGCGTCACCCTGCAGGAAGGCTTCGACGCCGCCAGCGTGCGCCTGACCGGCAACGTGGTCGGCAAGGCGCCGTTCACCGGTACCCTGAGCCACCGCGGCTGGCGCGCCGCCAAGGTGACTCTGCCGCAACTGGCCGACAAGCACGACGCCAGCATCATCGCTCCGGCGGAGGTGGAACTGTGAGCGCCAACATGGAAACCGCGCGCTATGCCATCGGCATCGACCTCGGCACCACCCACAGCGCCCTGTCCTGGGTCGACCTGCAGGCCAGCGACGGCGAAAAGGCCGACCAGGGCGTGCTGCCGATCCCGCAGCTGAGCGGTCCCGGCACCGTCGAGGCGCTGCCGCTGCTGCCCTCCTTCATGTACCTGCCGCACCCGGACGAACTGGCGCCGGGCGAGCTGGCCCTGCCCTGGACCGATGGCCAGGCCGCGCCCGCTTCTTTATCCATCATCGGCGAAATGGCCCGTAGTCGCGGCGCCGGCACCCCGATCCGCCTGGTCTCCTCGGCCAAGAGCTGGCTGAGCCACCCGGGCGTGGACCGCCGCGCCGCCATCCTGCCGACGGATGCCCCGGAAGAAGTCGGGCGCGTGTCGCCGCTGGCGGCCTCGACCCGCTACCTGGAACACATCCGCAATGCCTGGAATGCCGCGCATCCGGAAGCGCCCTTCGACCAGCAGGCCGTCACCGTGACGATCCCGGCCTCCTTCGATCCCGGCGCGCGCGAGCTGACCGCGGAAGCCGCGCGCCATGCCGGCTACGGCAGCCCGACCCTGCTGGAAGAGCCGCAGGCGGCCCTGTACAGCTGGATCGAAGGCAGCGGCGGACGCTGGCGCAAGCAGGTGAAAGCCGGCGACATCGTGCTGGTGGTCGACGTCGGCGGCGGCACCAGCGACTTCTCGCTGATCGCCATCCTCGAGCGCGACGGCAACCTGGAGCCGCACCGCGTCGCGGTCGGCGACCACATCCTGCTGGGCGGCGACAATATGGACCTCGCGCTGGCGCACCTGGTGGCGCGCAAGCTGCAGGCGAACGGCACCCAGCTCGACGCCTGGCAGAT
The DNA here is from genome assembly GCF_052115005.1 of Massilia sp. 2TAF26. Taxonomy (NCBI): domain Bacteria; kingdom Pseudomonadati; phylum Pseudomonadota; class Betaproteobacteria; order Burkholderiales; family Oxalobacteraceae; genus Massilia; species Massilia sp. 2TAF26. The sequence continues at coordinate 150,870 of NZ_JBFRFV010000011.1, read as the reverse complement.
GCGCGCCCTCACCTACGCCTGCCGCGGCGCCAAGGAACATTTGCTGGCCGATGCGAATGCCACCACCTGGCCGATCGTGGTGCCGAGCCGCGGTTCGAAGCTGATCGGCGGTTCGATCCGCACCGAACTCACGCGCGACGAAGTCACCACCTTCATCACCGACGGCTTCTTCCCGAAGGTCGAAGCATCAAGCAGACCGGCCACCCGCGCCCGCGCCGGCCTGACCCAGATCGGCCTGCCGTATGCGCAGGACGCCGCGGTGACCCGCCACCTGGCCGCCTTCCTGGCCCGCCAGGCCGGCGCCACCGCGGAGCTGGAAGGCTTCAACGGACAGGTCAACCCGGAACATAGCTTCCTGCACCCGACCGCGGTGCTGTTCAATGGCGGCGTGTTCAAGTCCGAGATCCTGTCCCAGCGCGTGATGGACACCATCAACGACTGGCTGTACATGGAAGGCGCGGAACCGGCGCGCATGCTGGAAGGCGCCGACCTCGACCTGGCGGTCGCCCGCGGCGCGGCCTACTACGGCTACGCGCGGCGCGGCGGCGGCGTGCGCATCCGCGGCGGCACGGCCCGTTCCTACTACGTGGGCGTGGAATCCTCGATGCCGGCCATCCCCGGCATGGAGCCGCCGATCACGGCCCTGTGCGTGGCGCCCTTCGGCATGGAAGAAGGCAGCGAGCTGGAACTGCCGGGCCAGGAGTTCGGCCTGGTGGTGGGCGAGCCGGTGCACTTCCGCTTCTTCGGTTCGACGGTGCGCCGCCAGGACCGTATCGGCGAAGTGCTCGAGTTCTGGGGTCCGGACGAGCTGCAGGAGCTGAACGAGATCCAGGCCGAGCTGCCGGCGGAAGGCCGTACGCCGGGCGACGTCGCCCAGGTCAAGCTGCACGCGCTCGCTACCGAGGCCGGCACGCTGGAGTTGATCGCGGTGTCGCGCGAAGGCCAGCGCTGGAAGGTCGAGTTCGACGTCCGCGCCACCGAGCAGCAGTAAAAGGTGAGTGTGAACGGCGCCGTGGGCACATCGGCGGCAGCGCCGGCCTGGCTGGTCGGCATCGACCTGGGGACCACCAATACGGTGCTGGCCTATGCGGCACCTGGAACGCAGCAGGTCGACACCTTTGCCATCGACCAGTTGGTGGCGCCGGGCGAAGTCGCCGCGGCGCCGCTGCTGGCATCAAGCCGCTACCACCCGGCCGCGGGCGAACTGCCGGCCGGCGCCCTGCAACTGCCCTGGCAGGCCGCCGACCCGGCCGGGGTGCCGGATGCCGTGGTCGGCCGGCTTGCCCGCCTGCTGGGCGCCCACACTCCTGGTCGGTTAGTTGCATCTGCGAAGAGCTGGCTGTCCCACCAAGGCGTCGATCGCACCGCGCCCATCCTGCCCTGGGGCGCGCCGGACGAAGTGCCCAAGGTCTCCCCTTTGGCGGCCAGTGCCGGCTACCTCGCCTACCTGCGCGCGGCCTGGAATACACGCCATCCCCGGCAGCCGCTGGAAAACCAGGACCTGGTCCTGACCGTACCCGCCTCCTTCGACGAGGGCGCGCGCGCGCTCACGCTGGAAGCGGCGCGCCTGGCCGGCCTGCCCTCCTTGCGCCTGCTGGAAGAGCCGCAGGCCGCCCTGTACGACTGGCTGCACCGCCACCGCGATACCCTGGCCGCCGAACTGGCGGACACGCGCCTGGTGCTGGTGGCCGACGTCGGCGGCGGCACCACCGACTTCAGCCTGGTCAAGGTGGCGCTGGAGGATGGAACGCCCAGGCTGACCCGTATCGGCGTCGGCAACCACCTGATCCTGGGCGGGGACAATATGGACCTCGCCCTCGCCCACCTGATCGAATCGAGGCTGGCGGCGCAGGATGGCCAGCAAGGCCAGCCTGCACGCCTGTCCGCCGCCCGCCTGGCCCAGCTGACCGAACGCTGCCGCGCGGCCAAGGAACAGTTGCTGGCCCCCGATGCGCCGGACCAGGTGAGCGTGACCCTGCTGGGCGCCGGCGCCCGCCTGATCGGCGCCAGCCGCAGCGCCCCGCTCACGCGCGAGGACGTCGAGCGCATCGTGCTGGACGGCTTCTTCCCGCTCAACGAGGCGCGGGAAGGCGCGCACCGGGCACGCGCCGGCATCGTCGAATTCGGCCTGCCCTATGCCAGCGATGCGGCCATCACGCGCCACCTGGCCGACTTCCTGCGCCAGCACGCCAGGGCAGCGCGCGAAGCCCTCGGCATCGGCGACGACGGCAGCCTGCCGGTCCGGGACATGCCGGTCCCGGACACGCTGCTGCTGAACGGCGGCGTATTCCGCGGCGCCGCACTCGCACGGCGGCTGGCCGACACCCTGTCCACCTGGCGCGGCGCCGGCATCCGCGTGCTGCACAACGCCGACCCCGACGTCGCCGTGGCGCGCGGCGCGGTCGCCTATTCGCTGGCGCGCCAGGGCCTGGCCCCGGGCATCGAAAGCGGTTCGGCGCGCAGCTACTTCCTGCTGCTGGAAGACTTGCAAACCCGTGCCCAGGCCGGCGGCGCATTGAAAGCCGTCTGCCTGCTGCCGCGCGGCGAAAAGCCCGGCGTCGAAGTGCGCCTGCTCGATCGCAGCTTCGGCCTGCGCCTGGGACGGCCGGTGCGCTTCCACCTGGTGTCGGCGATCGCCGATCCGCAAGGCAGCCGGCCGCAGCCGGGCGAGCTGCTCGAACTGGATCCGCTCGAGGTCGTGCGCCTGCCGGCCATCGCCACCGTGCTGCGCGCAAGGGACGCGGGCGCGAAGACTGAGATGCCGGTCCAGCTGGCGGCTTCGCTGTCGGAGGTCGGCACGCTGGAAGTGCATTGCGTCGCCGAAGATGGCAGCGGCCAGCGCTGGAAGCTCGAGTTCCAGCTGCGCGGGCAGGAAGACGAGGCCCGCGACGACAGCGCGGACGGCGACCTGCCGCCGCGACTCGATGAAGCCATCCAGCGCATCGACCGCATCTTCGGCGCCCGCAACCAGCAGGTCGAGAGCCGCGAAGTACGCCAGCTGCGCGGCAGCCTCGAACACCTGCTGGGCGGCCGCGAACGCTGGGAGACGCCGCTGCTGCGCCGCCTGTTCGACGCCCTGATGGAGCGCGCGAAGGGCCGGCGCAGATCAAGCGAACACGAACGGGTCTGGCTCAACCTGGCCGGCTGGTGCCTGCGTCCCGGCTTCGGCCACCCGCTCGACGAATGGCGCATCGAGCAGCTGTGGGCCCTGTTCGAGACCGGCGTCCAGTATCACAAGGACAGCCAGGTGCGCGCCGAGTGGTGGACCTTGTGGCGCCGCGTCGCCGGCGGACTCTCCCTTGATGCGCAGCTGCGCCTGCTCGACGACTTCGCCTTCAACCTGCAGGCCGAGCCGGCGGACCGCGCCAGGCGCCCCGTCACCCTGGTCGACGGCAGCGAGGACGACATGCTGCGCCTGGGCGCCTCGCTCGAGCGCATCCCCTCCGCCTACAAGGTCGAGATCGGCGACTGGATGCTGGGGAGAATCACGGCGATTCCGCCGGCACCCAAGCCGGATGCGAAAACCGCCGCCACCTATGCGCGCTATCTCTGGGCCCTGGCCAGGGTCGGCGCGCGCCAGTCGTTGCAATCCAGCGCCCACGAAGTCGCGACCATCGAAGCGGCCGAGCGCTGGCTGGAGATCCTGTTGCAGCTCGACTGGAAGCGCATCGAACCGGCCGGCTTCGCCGCCGCCCACATCGCGCGCAAGACCGGCGACCGCTCGCGCGACATTGGCGAGGCCTTGCGCCAGCAGGTACTGCACAAGCTGGCCGCCAGCGGCGCGCCGGCCAGCTGGGCCGCCATGGTGCGCGAGGTCGTGGAACTCGACCAGGCCAGCACCACGCGCATGTTCGGCGATGCGCTGCCGCCGGGCCTGAAGCTGCTGCGCTGAGTCGAACAAATGGCTTCGCACTTCAAGACCGTCGCAGCGACATGCGCGATCGCAGCTACCCTGACCTACTCCTCGCTGGCGGTGCCGGGACGGGTCAGCGCGGTGTGTTCCAATGTCGTCACCCCAAGCTATTGTCCAGTGCTCGCCTATGGCTTTCCGCTGCCCTTCCTCGCGGACAGCCAGGCAGTGTCGCCGGTCGGCTCGGTGGCCCGGGATCCCTTGTCCCTGTTGACCGGCGAGGATGACATCCTGTGGCCACGACTGGGGCTCACGAGCCTGTTCTGGTTGCTGGTGGCGAAGATCGGCAGCCTGGCGTGGCGGCGCCGGCGCGCATAGTCCGGTTCTTCAACCGTGCGCCCTCCCCCACGGTGTAGCATGTTCCGCAACCGAGCATGAGAAAGGATCCACCGTGAACCAGCGCTACCAACCGATCACGCGCCTGGGCCTGGGCGGCACCGGGCTGGGCGACATGTACCACACCACCAGCGACGCGGCAGCCATCGCCACCGTCGATGCCGCCTGGGAAGCCGGCATCCGCTACTTCGACACCGCGCCCCACTACGGCGCCGGCCTGTCCGAGCACCGCTTCGGCCAGGCGCTGCGCAAGCGGCCCCGCCATGAGTACACGCTGTCGACCAAGGTCGGGCGCCTGCTGGCGCCGCACATGCCCGGCGAAATCGAAGCGCCCTTCGTCGGCGCCCTGCCCTTCAAGCGCGTGATCGACTACACGGCCGACGGCGTGCGCCGTGCGGTCGAAGACAGCCTGCAGCGCCTGGCCCTCGGCCACATCGACATCGCCTACGTGCACGACCTTTCGCCCGACATGTTCGGGAAAGAATTCGAGCATTACTACCGGATCGCCGCCGGCAAGGGCGGCGCCTTCGAAGGCATGCTCAAGCTGCGCGAGGAAGGCTCGATCAAGGCCTGGGGCCTGGGCGTGAACACGGTCGATCCCTGCCTGCGCGCGCTGCGCGATTCCGATCCCGACATCTTCCTGCTGGCCGGCCGCTACACGCTGATGGAAACCACGCCGTTGCAAGAGCTGTTCCCGCTGTGCGCCAGGCGCGGCGCCCACGTGGTGCTGGGCGGCCCTTTCAACTCGGGCTTCCTGGCCGGCGGCGAGCATTACGACTACCAGCCGGCCAGGCCGGAGCAGCATGCGCACCGCGAACGCCTGCGCCAGGTGGCCAGCCGCCATCACGTCGACCTGCCGGCGGCCGCGCTGCAGTTCGGCGTCGCCCATCCGGTGGTGGCTGCGACCATCCCCGGCGCCAGCAGCCCGGAGCACCTGCGGCGCAATGCCACGCTCATGCACATCGAGATTCCGGCCGCGTTCTGGGAAGCGCTGCGCGCCGAGGGGCTGGTGCCGCCCGAGGCGCCGCTGCCGCCGCGGAAAGCGAGGACCTAGTATCGAACATCTGCTACCCTCCATGGTATCGACATCCTTGAGGGTACACATGGCAACTGAGCTGAGCTTCGTCGAATACGTTCTCGAAACCGTCAGGCTGGGCAGCCGCATGACGTACCGGAAGATGTTCGGCGAATACGCGCTCTACCTGGACGAGAAAGTCGTCGCCTTCGCCTGCGACAACAGCCTCTTCATCAAGCCTTCGCAGGCTGTGGGCAGGCTGGCGCCAGACCTGCCGCAGGGGCCACCCTACCCGGGCACAAAGGACTATCCGATCGCCGACGAGCTGCTCGACGATCCGGATCTGCTGCGCCGCCTGATCGAGGAAACGGCGGCGCTGATGCCGCTGCCGAAGCCGAAGAAAAAGCCGGCCAGGACGGCGGTCGCCGGCTGAGCGGGTTCCCTTATTTGCGGCTGACGCGCCACAGCTCGTAGCGCTCCTCGCCCGGCTTGACCTGGCCGGCGAAATGCCGGTTCAGGTTGCTGGAGGTGAAGACCAGCCTGCCGTCGGGACCGATCGCCGGCGTGTCCGGCCAGTGCACGCCCTCGTCCGCAGCCAGCAGTTCCATCGATCCGGTGCGCGGATCGTATTCGACGATGCCGTTGCGGCTGACGTCCGTGATGCACAACCGGCCCTCGGCGTCGGTGACGATGCCGTCGGTATTGCCGCCGACCTCGCCCAGGTCGCGTATCGCCCTGGCCAGCGCGGCCTTGCCGGCGCGCGGGTCGCGCAACAGGGCGGTCGGCATGGCGTAGGCATGGGTGCCGGTGGTGACGGTCCAGTACAGGGTCTGCCCGTCCGGCGACAGCGCGATGCCGTTCACTCCCAGCACCAGGGGCTTGCCGGGCCATACCTCTTCGCCATGCGACATCACCTTCACGCCGGGCTGCGGCATCAGGCTGGCATGCCGGTCGAGCAGGCGGCGCGCGCGGCCAGTGCCGAAGTCGACGACGATCAGGCCGGCCTGGTTGGCCGGCGCGCTGCGCAGGCCGCTGTCCGAGACGTAGGCGATCCTGCGCGCTTCATCGACCACGATGTCGTTCAGGAAGCTGCCTTTGCGGTCCGCCACCGCGTCCAGCGTAATGGTCTTGACGAGCTTCCCGGTATATAGCTCGAACACCATGATCTTCTGCCCACCCTTGGGTGCGCTCGCCTCGCCGGCGACGAAGCCCTGGTCGAGCGCCCACAGCCAGCCATTGCGTTTATCGATGTAAAAGCCGAGCACGTTACGCAAGTGACTGTCGGGCGCACCGGATACCGCATTCGCCGCGGCCGAGGGGAAGGCCGTCAGCCGCGCCGGCCCGGTGGCGGCGCCCGTATCCAGGATGCTCAGGGTGGCCGGGCTGTCGGCCGATACCAGGCGCGGCGTGCTGACGAAAGCGCGTCCGTGTGCGTCGAAATGGATGCCGGCGATGGGGGCGCCGACCGAACCGGCGAAGGGAGCGCGGTCGCGGCCGCCCGCGGCGGCGTCCCAGCTCACGCCGGCGTAGCTGCGCCAGCGCTCGAGTGCGGGCCGGTCGGCCGCGCTTGCGGCGCCGGACAGGAACAGGGTGGTGGCCGCGGCATAGGCGGCCAGGAAAAAGCGATGCGCTTTCATGATGGCGACTCCTGCGAATTAGAGGATGGAACGGAAGCTGCCGCCTTCGACGCGCACGGCGGCGCCATTCGTTGCGGCGCCGAGCGGGCTGGCCAGCAGGGCCACCATGGCGGCGACCTCGTCGGCCTCGATCATGCGTGCGATCAGGGAGCTCGGGCGATAGGTATCGAAGAAGTGGGTTTCGATCTCGGCATCGCTCATGCCGGGACGCGGCGCGGTCTGGCGCAGGTACTCGACGATGCCGTCCGAGCGGGTGGCCGCGGGCAGCACGCTGTTCACGGTCACGCCGCTGCCGCGCGTGAGTTCGGCCAGGCCGCGCGACACCGCCAACTGGGCCGACTTGCTGACGCCGTAATGGATCATGTCCGGCGGCGTGAAGGCGCCTACTTCACTCGAGATGAAGATCACCCTGCCCCAATTCTTTTCCAACAGGCGCGGGAAGTAGTGCCGTGCCAGGCGCACGCCCGACATCAGGTTCAGGTCGAGCATGCGCTCCCAGTCCACGTCGCGGATCTCGGCGAAGGGTTTGGCTTCGTAATAGCCGAGGTTGTTGACCAGGATGTCGGTGTCCGGCAGGGCGGCAGTCAATGCCAGCACGCCCTCGGCGGTAGCGAGATCGGCCACCAGGGTCGTGACCGTGGCGCCGGGTGCGGCGGCGCCGATCTGCGCCGCCGCGGCATCGAGCTTGTCCTGGCTGCGTCCGGTTATGCTGACCTTCACCCCTTCCTTCGCCAGCGTGCGGGCAATGGCCAGGCCGATACCGGCGGTCGCTCCCGTCACGAGAGCGGTCTTGCCATTCAATTGCAGATCCATGTGCTTCTCCAATGCTGTGTTCAGGTCCACCACTTTATTCCCACCCGTAGGCGAGATAAACTACGCAAAAAGCAAAGTATTTGTTCTCAGGAGGATAAAATCAGCCGCCAATTCGATTACCTGGACGACCTCGAAGCCTTTCTCGCGGTGGCCGATCACGGCTCGTTCACGGCCGGCGCCGTGGCCCTGTCGACCACGGCCTCGGTACTGAGCCGTGCCGTGACGCGGCTGGAACACCGGCTCGGCGGACAGCTGCTGCGCCGCTCGACCCGCAAGGTGACCTTGACCGAGGCCGGCCGCCAATACCTGGAGCAGGCGCGCGCCGCCTTCACGTTGCTGGGCGACGCCGAGCGCGAGATCCAGGGCCAGGCCGACGCCATGACGGGCCGGGTGCGCATGAGCGTGCCCACCACCTGGGGCCATCACCGCCTGCCGGCGCTGCTGGCCCGTTTCACGCGCGCCTATCCGCAGGTGCGGGTCGAGCTGAACATCACGAACCGCAATGTGGACCTGGTCGCCGAGGGCTTCGACCTGGCGATCCGGCTCGGCCACCTGCCGGACAGCGGCCTGGTGGCGCGCAAGCTGGCGGACGAGCCGCTATGCCTGGTAGCCTCGCCGGACTACCTGCGCCGCGCGGGGACGCCCCAGACCCTGGGCGCGCTGCAAGGGCACGCCTGCCTGCCCTTCATCCTGCCGCGCACCGGCCGCATCGCGCCATGGGTGTTCAGGGATGGCGGCCGGGACATCGAGTGGACGGCGCCGTCCACCATCGCGGTGTCGGACGACGTGCTGGGCGTGGTGTCGCTGGCGGTGGCGGGCATCGGCATCGCCCAGAGCTATGACTTCATCGTGGCCCCGCACCTGGAGAGCGGACGCCTGGTGGAACTGCTGCCGCAACTGCGCGGCCGCTCCCGTCCCTTCTCGGTCGTGTACGCGCCGCACCGGCGCCAGTCGGCCGCCACCCGCGCCATGATCGCCATCCTGACGGGCGCGGACGGCTCCGGTCCCGCACCGTAGCCATTGTCGGCAAACTCGCCCGATTTGCGGCATCATCGTCCTCCTCGATAGCACGCAAACAAGGAGAAATCGATGACCAGCAGCTCGAACCCCTTCTCGACCTACGTCCCGCCACGGGTCTGGTCGCCCGCCACACAATCGGGCGGCGCCTTCGCCAACATCAACCGCCCGATCGCCGGCGCCACCCATGAGCAGGAGCTGCCGGTCGGCAAGCATCCGCTGCAGCTGTATTCGCTGGGTACGCCGAACGGCCAGAAGGTCACGATCATGCTCGAGGAGCTGCTGGCCGCCGGCCACGCCGGCGCCGAATACGACGCCTGGCTCATCAAGATCAACGAGGGCGCCCAGTTCGGCAGCGGCTTCGTCGAGATCAACCCGAACTCGAAGATCCCGGCCCTGGTCGACCGCAGCGGCGACAAACCCGTGCGCGTGTTCGAATCCGGCTCAATCCTGGTCTACCTGGCGGAAAAATTCGACGCCTTCCTGCCGAAGGAATTGCCGGCCCGCGCCGAGACCTTCAACTGGCTGATGTGGCAGATGGGTTCCGCGCCTTTCGTGGGCGGCGGCTTCGGCCACTTCTACGCCTATGCGCCGGAAAAGCTGGAGTATCCGATCAACCGCTATGCGATGGAAACCAAGCGCCAGCTCGACGTGCTCGACCGCCTGCTGGCCGAGCGCCGCTTCGTCGCCGGCGACGAGTACACGATTGCCGACATGGCGATCTGGCCCTGGTATGGCGGCATGGTGATGGGCGAGCTGTACGAGGCGGCCGAATTCCTGTCCGTGCACAACTACCAGCAGGTGCGGCGCTGGGCCGACGAGGTCGGCGCGCGCCCGGCCGTGATCCGCGGCCGCAAGGTCAACCGCGTGCGCGGCAAGCCCGAGGAACAGGTGGCCGAGCGCCACGACGCCGCCGATCTCGACTGATTTCTTGCCTGAGGTCTATCGGACGCGCCTCGAGGCCGTTTGCGGCTAGTATCTGTTCAGTTTCCAGCCGCATGGACGAACCCTCATGGACGATTCCGACCGCAAGGACGGGCGCGGGGTCCAGCCCTCGCGCCGCCGCTTCGTAGGCACCATGGCCGCCGGCCTCGCCGCGGCGCCGGCACTGGCCCAGGCCCAGCCCGGCGCCCAGGCAGCGCCGGTCGCTGCCCGTTCCCTGACGCCGCCTCCCTATCCCGGTCCGCCCTTCCCGCGCCAGAAGCAGGACTGGCCCGGCCTGGCCGGCCGCAATGCCGTCGCGCTGCCGGGCGACATCCGCGACGAAGCCTTCTGCAAGAAGATGGTGGAGCAGGCCGTGCACCAGCTGGGCGGGCTCGACATCCTGGTCGACAATGCGGCGCGCCAGCAGTCGATCGATTCCATCCTCGAGCTCACCACGATGGAGCTGGACTGGCATTTCAAGACCAATCTGTACGCCCTGTTCCGGATCACCAGGGCGGCGCTGCCGCACCTGCCGCCGGGCGCCAGCATCATCACCACGGCGTCGGTGCAGGCTTACGACCCCTCGCCCAACCTGCTGGCCTATTCGCAAACCAAGGCGGCCCGGGTGGCCTTCACGAAATCGCTGGCCAAGCAGCTGGCGGACAAGGGCATCCGCGTGAACGCGGTGGCGCCCGGGCCGGTCTGGACGCCGCTGCAGGTGAGCGGCGGCCAGACCCAGGGCAAGCTGGAGAAGTTCGGCGACGATTCGCCGATGAAGCGTCCGGCCCAGCCGGCCGAACTGGCGCCGGCCTATGTCGCGCTGGCTGCCGCCGACGCCAGCTACACCACCGGCCAGGTGTACGGGGTGGCCGGCGGCGCGGGGAATCCCTGACCGCCAGAGGAGAGCAGCCGGCACAATTGATCGTCATCAAACGCGCGGGGTACGCGCCTTTTACCCTGACCGGGTTGCACCGACACCAACCCAATACCAGCAGGAGAACCGTCATGAGTTATGCAGACCGCGACAAATACGGCATGTACAAGGACACCGGCCACGCCGGTCCCGGCCCCGCCCTGATGGGGGCGGACACCCTGCTCGGCGACGGCGTCGTCAACGGCGCCAACGAGGATCTGGGCGACATCAAGGAGATCATGCTCGACATGAACACCGGCCAGGTCGCCTACGCCGTGCTGGCCTTCGGCGGCTTCCTCGGCATGGGCGAGAAGCTGTTCGCCGTGCCCTGGCAGGCCCTGCACCTGGACACCGTCAACCACCGCTTCGTGCTCGACGTCGAGAAGGAGCGCCTGAAAACCGCCCCGGGCTTCGACAAGGATGCCTGGCCCGACATGGCCGACGTCCAGTGGGCCAGCCAGGTCCACAGCTTCTACGGCACCGACCCGGACCGCGGCGGCCCGCCGAGCATGGGTCCTGACGTGGCGATGCGCGGCATGCCGGGCGGCGCCGGCTCGGTGTCCGGCATGGGCGCGGGCATGGGCGGCCTGGGCGCCGGCCATGCGGGCGGCGTCCAGACCGGCGCGGGCGTGGCCTCGGGCGTGGGCGGCGGCGCGGGTGGCGGCGACCTCGGCTCGGGCAGCGGCATCAGCACCGATCCGCGCGCCGGCAATCAGGGCGGCGACGACGACCTGAGCCACATCCGCGGCAGCAATATCGGCTGAGGCCCGTCGTCAGGAGCCACTTTGCGAAACGGAATGCGAGACGACTTCAACCATCACAACTTGCCGGGCCAGCGCTGATGCCGATGTGGCCGCTGTCCCTCCTGGTCCTGCTTCCGTTCATCGGCGCCTTCGTGGCCGTGTGCATGCCGGAAGGCTCGCGCACGCGCCCGGCGGCGGTGGCCGGGCTGGCGACCCTGGCCGCGCTGCTGCTGGCCGTTTCCCGGTTCGGGCAAGTCCGCACCGGCGAGGTCCTGCGTGCGCGCGCCGCCTGGCTGCCCGAGGCCGGCCTCGACCTCGTCTGGCGGATGGACGGGCTGGCCTGGCTGTTCAGCGTGATCGTGCTGGGCGTCGGCCTGCTGGTGCTGGTCTATGCGCGCTACTACATGTCGCGCAGCGATCCGCTGGGCCGCTTCTTCGCCTACATGCTGGCCTTCATGGGCTCGATGCTGGGCGTGGTCTTGTCCGGCAATATCATCCAGCTGGTCGTGTTCTGGGAGCTGACCAGCCTCACGTCCTTCCTCCTGATCGGCTACTGGCACCAGCGTAACGATGCGCGGCGCGGCGCCCGCATGGCCTTTACCGTGACCACGGCGGGCGGGCTGTGCCTGCTGGCCGGCATGCTGACGCTCGGCCACATGGCCGGCAGCTACGAGCTCGATGCGGTGCTGAAGGCGGCCGACCGGATCCAGGCCCACCGTCTCTACCCGACCGCGCTGGTGCTGATCGCGCTCGGCGCGCTGACCAAGAGCGCGCAGTTCCCCTTCCATTTCTGGCTGCCGCACGCGATGGCCGCGCCGACCCCGGTCTCGGCCTACCTGCATTCCGCGACCATGGTCAAGGCCGGCGTGTTCCTGCTGATGCGCCTGTGGCCGGTACTCTCGGGCACCCAGGAATGGACCTGGATCGTCGGCGGCGCCGGCGTCTGCACCCTGCTGCTGGGGGCCTTCTACGCCATCTTCCAGCACGACATGAAAGGCCTGCTGGCGTATTCGACCATCAGCCACCTGGGCCTGATCACCGTCCTGCTGGGCATCGGCACCCAGCTGTCGGTGGTGGCGGCGATCTTCCACACCATGAACCATGCGGTGTTCAAGGCGTCGCTGTTCATGGCGGTCGGCATCATCGACCACGAGACCGGCACCCGCGACATGCGCATCCTGCGCGGGCTCGGGAAGGTCATGCCGTTCACGGCAGCGCTGGCCGTGGTCGCCAGCGCCGCCATGGCCGGGGTGCCGCTGCTGAACGGCTTCCTGTCGAAGGAGATGTTCTTTGCCGAGGCGGCGCTGGCCGGCGGCACCGAGGACTGGTCGATGGCGGTGGCGGCCACCCTGATGGGGATCTTCAGCGTCGCCTACTCGCTGCGTTTCATCGGCGTGTTCTTCGGCCCGCTCGCGCATGACATCCCGAACCGCCCGGCCCACCAGATCCACGAGCCGCCGCGCTGGATGCGTTTCCCGGTCGAGTGCCTGGTCCTGCTGTGCATTGCCGTCGGCGTGCTGCCGGCGCGCACGGTCGGCGCCGTGCTGGCGGTGGCCACCCGCGCGGTGCTGGGGCCGAACATGCCGGAATACGACCTCGCCATCTGGCATGGCTTCAACCTGCCGCTGCTGATGAGCTTTGTCGCCCTGGCCGGGGGCTGCGTATTCTACGTCTTCCTGCGCCGCCGCGCCAACCTGCGCCAGCGCACCGACGTGCCGGTGCTGCACCACCTGAAGGGCGCCCAGGCCTACGAGAACATCATGCAGTGGCTCAGCCTTGCGGCCGCCTGGCTGATCCGCTGGACCGCCACCCGCCGCCTGCAGCCGCAGTTCCGGGTCATCGTGTTCATGCTGGTGGCCGCGCCGCTGCTGCTGGCCCGGCCGCTGCCGGCCTGGAACCCGCCGGACCTGGGCGACTTCGACCCGCGCTTCTCGCTGCTGTGGCTGATCGGCGCCGCCTGCGCGGTGGCGGCGGCCTGGAAGGCCAAGTACCACCGGCTGGCGGCACTGATCATGGTCGGCGGCACCGGCATCGCCACCAGCATCAGCTTCCTGTGGCTGTCGGCGCCGGACCTGGCGCTGACCCAGCTGATGGTGGAAACCGTCACCACGGTGCTGATCCTGCTCGGCCTGCGCTGGCTGCCGCTGCGCCGGGCCCCGCCCGGCCTGCTGGCGCGGCCGCCGGCCTCCACCCAGTTCCGCCGCGCGCGCGACCTGCTGCTGGCGCTGGCCGGCGGCCTCGGACTGGCGGCCCTCAGCCACCTCGTGCTGACCCGCCCCGGCGGCCGCAGCATCAGCGATTTCTACGTGCTGCGCGCGCTGCCGGAAGGCGGCGGGGCCAACGTGGTGAACGTGCTGCTGGTCGACTTCCGCGGCTTCGACACGATGGGCGAGATCACCGTGCTGGGCGCGGTGGCGCTGACCGTGTACGCGCTGCTGCGGCGCTTCCGGCCGGCGCCCGAGAGCGTGGCGATCCCGCTGCAGCAGGCCAACGACGCCGACCCGGCGGTGCGCCAGCCGCCGGCGCTGCAGGCCGCCGGCGGCTACCTGATGATCCCCGCCGTCTACATGCGGCTGCTGCTGCCGGTGATGGGCACCATCGCCGCCTATTTCTTCATGCGCGGCCACAGCCTGCCGGGCGGCGGCTTCGTCGCCGGCCTGATCTTCGCCACCGCCCTGATCGTGCAGTACATGGTGGCCGGCACCGAATGGGTCGAGGCCCACCTGCGCCTGCGTCCGCACCGCTGGATCGCCTGGGGCCTGGCAACCGCCTGCGGCACCGGCCTGGGCGCCTGGCTGCTCGGCTACCCCTTCCTGACCAGCCATACCGCCCACCTGGCGCTGCCGGTGCTGGGCGAGATCCACGTGCCGAGCGCCTTCGTGTTCGACCTCGGCGTGTTCCTGGTGGTGGTCGGCTCGACCATGCTGATCCTGGTGGCGCTGGCCCACCAGTCGCTGCGCAGCCACCGGCTCCCGCCCGGCGCCGCACGCGCCGCGGCACCGTCGGCGCTGCCGCCGGCCAAGGAGATCCAGTAATGGAAGCCGTCATCTCGCTGGCGATCGGCATCGTCTTCGGCGCGGGCATCTGGCTGGTGCTGCGGCCGCGCAGCTTCCAGGTGCTGTGCGGGCTGATGCTGATGTCCTATGCCGTCAACCTGTTCATCTTCGTCATGGGCCGGCTGTGGATCGACCGCCCGCCGCTCATTCCTTCCGATCTGCCAGCAGGCAGCGCGCCCGATCCGGCCGCGCTGGCCGACCCGCTGCCCCAGGCCCTGGTGCTGACCGCGATCGTGATCGGCTTCGCCACCACCGCGCTCTACCTGGTGGTGATGATCGGTTCGCGCGGCCTGACCGGCACCGACCACGTCGACGGCAGGGAGCCCGAGCCATGAAGGCGCTGGACCACCTGCTGCTGGTGCCGATCCTGCTGCCGCTGCTGTGCGGCGCGGTGCTGACGCCGCTGACCCAGGGCTGGCACCGGCTCAAGTTCGCGCTCGGCTACGCTTCGGTGCTGGGCATGCTGGCGACGGCGCTGGCGCTGGCCGCGTTGGCCGACGGCGGCTACTGGGAGGACGGCATCGGCGTCTACCTGGCCGCCAACTGGGCGGCGCCGTTCGGGATCGCCCTGGTGGCCGACCGCCTGGCTGCGCTGATGCTGCTGCTCACCGCGTTGCTGGGCCTCGCCGCCCTGCACTTCGCCAGGCAGCGCTGGGGCCGGATCGGAGCGCACTTCCATACGCTGTTCCAGTTCCTGCTGATGGGGATCAACGGCGCCTTCCTGACGCACGACCTGTTCAACCTCTTCGTGTTCTTCGAGGTGATGCTGGCGGCGTCCTACGGCCTGGTGCTGCACGGGTATAACGCCGAACGGCTGCGCGCCAGCATGCAGTACATCGCCGTCAACCTGGCCGCCTCGCTGCTGTTCCTGCTCGGCGCAGCGCTGATCTATGCCGCCGCCGGCACCCTGAACATGGCCGACCTGGCCGCCCGCGTGGCCGCCATGCCGCCCGCGGACCGCGGCCTGCTCGAGCTCGGGGCAACCGTGCTGGCGCTGGCCTTCCTGATCAAGAGCGCGATGTGGCCGCTCGGCTTCTGGCTGCCGACCACCTATGCCGCCGCCTCGCCCCCGGTGGCGGCGATGCTGGTGCTGATGACCAAGGTCGGCGCCTACGCCATCCTGCGCCTGTGGCTGCTGCTGTTCCCGATAGCCGAAGGCGCGGCGGCCGGCTTCGGCTCGAATTTCGGCTACCCTGCGCTGCTGTGGGGCGGCATGGCCACCATCGTGTTCGGCGCCGCCGGCATGCTGTCCACGGACAGCGCCGGGCGCCTGGCCGGCTATGGCGCCATCGTCTCGTCGGGGACGCTGCTGGCGGTGATCGGCTACGGCCAGGCCTCGCTGGTGGCGACCGGGCTGTACTACCTGGCCGGCTCGACGCTCGCGATCGCCGCCTTCCTGCTGCTGATCGAACTGATCGAACGGATCCGCACCCCGCGCGCGGCGATGCTGGCATTGACGATGGAGGTCTGGGCGGTCGAGGACAAGCCGGACGAGCCGGAGGGGCGCGGCGTGCCGGCCGCGATGGCCTTCCTGGGGCTCTCCTTCGCCGCCTGCGCGCTGGTGATCGCCGGCCTGCCGCCGCTGTCCGGCTTCGTCGCCAAGTTCAGCCTCTTCCACGCGCTGCTGAATCCACCGGACGGCCCCATTCCGGCCGCCGGCTGGGCGCTGATGACCCTGATCATCGCGGCCGGCCTGGTGGCGGTGCTCTCGATGATGCGCTTCGGCGTACGCACCTTCTGGGCCAGCAGGGTCGATGCGCCGCCCAGGCTGCAGCGCTCGGAAGTCCTGCCGGTGGTCTTCCTGCTCGGGCTGACGGTCTTCATGACGGTCGAAGCCGGACCGATCTTCGGCTACCTGGGCCGCACCAGCGAAGGCATCCACCGGCCGGCGGACTACATCGCCCGGGTGCTGGGCCAGCCGCCGGTGGCATCCGCGGTGGAGGCGAAATGAGGCGCTGGCTGCCCTTCCCCTTCGTCTCGCTGGCCCTGTGCGCCCTGTGGCTGCTGCTGAACCAGACCGTGCACCCGGCCCACCTTTTGCTGGGTGCCGCCATCGGCATCGCCGCGCCGCTCCTGAGCCGCAAGCTGCAGCCACTCGGCTACCCGCGCATGCGCACGGCGGCGCAGTGGCGATCCCTGGTGCGCCTGCTGGCCATGGCTTCGGTGGAAGTGGTGCGCTCCTGCTTCGCGGTGTGCCGGATCATCCTGTTCGCCGATTACACGCGGGTCAATTCGCAGTTCATCCGGGTGCAGCTGACCCTGCGCGATCCCTACGGCCTGGCGGCCCTGTCCTGCCTGATCAACATGACGCCCGGTACGGTCTGGGTCGAGATCCTGCCCGAGCGCCACGAACTCGCGCTGCACGTGTTCGACCTGAAGGACACGCAATGGTGGATAGCCACCATCAAGACCCGTTACGAACAACCCCTGATCGACATCTTTGAAACGGAGGCTTCCCGTGGCGACCCTGTTTGAACTGGCGGTCGGCTATGCGCTCGTGTGCGTGCTGGCGGCCATGCTGCTGTGTACCGTGCGCCTGCTGGCCGGTCCCTCGGCCCACGACCGCGCGCTGGCGCTCGACACCTTGTGGATGTGCGGGATGCTGCTGGCGCTGGTGCTCGGCATCCGCTACGGCTCCCAGGTGTACTTCGAAGCGGCGATGCTGATCGCGCTGCTGGGCTTCGTCTCGACCGTCGCCCTGGCCAAGTTCCTGATGCGCGGGGAGATCATCGAATGAGCGGCCTGGAACAGCCCCCTTCCTGGGCACTGGCGGGCGCCGCGCTGCTGCTGGTCCTGGGCGCCAGCATCACCCTGATCGGCGCCCTCGGCCTGCTGCGCCTGCGCACCTTCTACCAGCGCATCCACGGGCCGGCGATCACGATCACGCTCGGCGCCGGCTCCGTGCTGCTGGCGTCGATGCTGTACTTCACGGCCGCGCAATCGCGCCTGGTGATGCACGAACTGATCATCGCCGCCTTCCTCTTGATGACGGCGCCGGTGGTCTCGATGATGCTGATGCGCGCCGCCGTCTACCGCGACCTGCGCGCGCGCCGCCAGGACTCCGGCGTGGAAGCCGGCAAGGTGTACGCTGTCGCCCCTGCGCAGCAACTGGCCGCCCCGCCGCCGCCGTCCCCGGATGCGGGTCCGCCATTACCTGGGAGGTAATCGCCACGCGGCACGCTGCCCGGCACACTGGTCTCCATCAACCACCCGCCACAAGGAGATCGCCATGAACCACGCAGCCACCCAGGCCACCATCATCGCCGACCGCTACCTCGCCGTCTGGAACGAACGCGACGACATCACCCGCCGCGCCCGCGTCGCCCAGCTGTTCGCCGCCGACGCCACCTATGCCGACCCGATGATGCACGGCAGCGGCATCGACGGCATCGACAGCATGATCGCCACCGCCCAGCGCCAGTTCCCCGGCCTGCGTTTCAGCCTGCACGGCGCGCCGGACGGCCACGACAACGTGGTGCGCTTCTCGTGGACGCTGGCCGCCGACGGCGCCGCGCCGGTGGCCAGGGGCAGCGACGTCGCCTACATCGACGGGCGCGGCCGCCTGCTCAAGGTCACCGGCTTCCTCGACGCCGTCTGAGGAGACCACCATGAGCCCCCATGCACGCATTGCCGGCCCCAACACCATCGCCACCGCGGATGGGGTCCAGCTGTTCTACCGCGACTGGCCCGGCAGCCGCGCGCAAGCCCAGCCCGTCCTCTTCGTCGGCGGCTGGTCGATGGCATCAAGCTCCTGGGGCTACCAGATGATGGCCCTGCAGCGCCGCGGCCTGCGCTGCGTCGCCTTCGACCGCCGCGGCCACGGGCGGGGTCGATCCGGCGCTGCTCGAGCAGTTCCGCAGCCGGCAGCTGCTGCGCGACTACCCGTTGTGGATCGAGGAGAACATCGAGCCTTTCGTGCCGGGCGCGAACGCGACGACCAGGGCCTGGCTGGCCGCGATGGCCCTCGATAATTCGCTGCAGGCCCTGCACGACTGCCACGCCGCGGTCCAGGGCGCCGACATGGTGGACGAGCTGCGCGCCATCGACGTGCCGGTGCTGATCATTGCGGGAGATCGGGACGTCTCGGCGCCGCTCGACCTGACCGCGCGCCGCAGCGCCGCCCTGGTCCCGGACGTGCGCCTGCGGGTGATCGAAGGCGCGGCCCACGGCATGTTCGTGACCCATGTCGAGCGGGTGAACACCGATCTGCTTGAGTTCATTTCCGAGCCCGGTTACATTGGGCGCGACCGACAGGAGCGAGGATGAGCACAGCCACAGCAAACATCGAAGGCGCCGGCACCGGGGCGGAGTCGACATACTTCAGCGACTTCGCGTCCGCGCTGCGCTACTGGCGCACCCGGCGCGGCGTCAGCCAGCTGCGGCTGTCGACCGACAGCGGGGTCTCGCAGCGCCACCTGAGTTTCCTGGAGAGCGGCCGCTCCCAGCCCAGCCGCGACCTGATCCTGAAGCTCGGCATCGCGCTCGACGTCCCGCTCCGGCAGCGCAATGCAATGCTGCTGGCCGCCGGTTTCGCGCCGGCCTACCAGGAACGCAGCCTGTCCGACCCCGAGCTGGCGAGCGTGATGCAGGCCCTCGAATTCATGCTGCGCCAGCAGGCCCCCTTTCCGGCGCTGGTGGTCGACCGCCTGTGGAACCTCGTGATGTTCAACGAGCCCGCCGCCGGCATGATGAAGTGGCTGCTCGGCATGCCGGAAGAAGCGGTCATCCCGCGCGACGGTTCGGTCAACGTGCTGCGCCTGATGCTGAGCCCCGACGGCCTGCGCCGCCACCTCCTCAACTGGGAAGCGGTGTGCGCCGACAGCCTGCTGTGGATCCAGCGCGAAGCCATGGCCGACGGCCCGGGCAGCGAAGCGACCGCCCTGCTGGCGGAACTCTCCATCCTGCCCGGCATGCCCTCGGCCGGCCACCTGCCCAACCTGGAGCGGAGGGCGCTGCCCTTCCTGCCCCTGCAGATCGCCCGCGACGACATCTGCCTGAACCTGTTCACCACCATCACCACGCTCGGCACGCCGCACGACGTGACGGTGCACGAGCTGCGGCTGGAGTCCTTCTTTCCGGCGGATCCGGAGACGGCGGCCTGGTTCCGGGAGCGCTTCGGCGGCTAGACAGGCCACGGAGGCGCTGCAACTCGCGCCGCCAGGCTGCATTTCGCGCCGGTTCGCCGCAATTCGTCGCATGCCGTCCCGCCTTCTCCACGGCCAGGGCAAAGTGTGCTCACCCGATGCACTTTACCCAACGAACCCGAAGGAGCCCATCATGCTGCAGCAGATCCTGATCCACACCCCCGTCTACGTCTGGGCCATCCTGGCCGTGCTGGTCTGGCGCGGCACGGCCGCCCTGCGCGACCGCGAGATGAAGGTCCGCAGCCTGTTCATCGTCCCGGCCGTGATGCTGGCGCTGTCGCTGCAGGACGTCGGCAGCAAATTCGGCTCGAGCGGCCTGGCCTACGCCGTCTGGGCCGCCGCGGCGGCAATCAGCGCGCTGCTGGTGTGGAAATCCGGCCGCAGCCGCACGGCGCCCGGCTCGGGCCCCGGCAGCGTGATCGTGCGCGGCAGCTGGGTACCGCTGGCGATGATGATGGCGATCTTCTTCACCAAGTACGCGGCCTCGGTGCTGCTGGCGGTGCTGCCGCATGCGCGCCAGGATGCGCTGGTGGCAGCCGGCGTGTGCGCCCTGTTCGGCGTCTTCAACGGCTGCTTCCTGGGCCGCCTGGCGCTTGATGTCGCCGCCGTGCGCGATCAGCGCGGCTTGAGCACCGCACGGAATGCCTTCAACGCAGCCGGATGATAGATGGTGGCATGCGTCTCGCCGGGCCAGGCTTCATAACTGAAGCCGAGGCCCGGCGCCTTTTCCAGACTGTTCTTCAGCGCGGCATCCATGTCGGGCAGGCCGTCGGCGCTGGCCGCGATGTAGAGGGTCTTCTTCGCCGCGCCGGACGGCGGCTGCGTGCGCAGGCGCTGGGCCAGCCGGCGGTCGTTCCACCACAGGCTGGGGTCGATGGCGATATAGGTGTCGAACAGGTCGGGCTCCAATGCCAGGGTCTCGACCACGAACAGCCCGGCCAGCGATTCGCCGACGATCGCCCGCTCCCGCGTGACGCGGTAGCGCTTTTCCACTTCCGGCATCAGCTCGGTGCGGATGAAGTTGCGGTAGGCCTGGGAGCCGCCGACCTGGGGTGCGATGCTGCGGTCCTTCGCAACCTCGGTAGGGCCGGTGAGGTCGCGCCGGCGCTGGGTGTTTTCGATTCCCACCAGCAGGAAGGGCCGCACGGTGCCGTTGCCGGCGCCGACCTGCAGCAGGCCGGCCACGTGCAGGAAGTCTTCCAGCATGCCGCCGTCCGGCATGTACAGCACCGGCAGCGGCGTGCCGGCGGGGATGCCGGCCGGGACGTAAACATTGATGCGCCGGGTCTCGCCGAGCGCGGCGGACTGGATGGTCCAGGTGTCGCCGATGGACAGCGGCGCGGCTGCGGACGCGACTGCCGGCGCCGCCACCGCGGCGTTCCAGCAGCCGATCGACAGGCAGATCGCGAAGACGGCGGAAGTGATACGTGACATTGGCATGCTCATTCTTTCTTATGATTGTGACAAAGCGTGGATTTGTTGGGCACCCGCGGCTGCTATTGTCCAGCATGGCCAACAGTATCCACTTTTTTCCCTTGCCCGACCTGCTTCTGACGCTGTATCTGCTGCTCGTCTTCCCTCTTCAACGCCTGTGGCGCAGCCTGCATCCGGCGCCGCGCAAGCCGCCGCTGCCGCCGCTGCGGACCTACTGGAAACAGGCCCGCTTCGTGCTGGTACTGCTTGCCGCGCTGGCTGCGGTCATGTGGACCGGCGGGCATTCGGCGGCAAACCTGGGGCTGGCCTTCCCGCGGACGTCTGCCGCGGCCTGGGGCCTGGCCATCGCTTGCGGCGTGCTGCTGGCCCTGCACCTGGCCGGCAAGCGGATGGAGCGCAGGATGACGCCGGCGCAGCTCGCGGCGCAGGAAGCACGGCTGCAGCAGCTGCCCTTCGTGATGCCGCGCACGGCGCTCGAGACCGCGGCCTACCTGGCCACCTCCGTTCTCATGACCGCGGCCTGGGAGATCCTGTTCCGGGGCTACCTGCTGCTCGTGGTACCGCCGTTCACCGGCCTGCCCGTGGCGCTCGCGCTGGCCGCCATCGCCTACGGCGCGGCGCATGGCTACAAGAATCCGCGCCAGTTCGCCGGCTCGATCGCGGCCTCCTTCGCCTTCGCGATCGGCTATGCGCTCACCAGGAGCCTGTGGTGGCTGATCGTGCTGCACGCGGCCGCGCCGGTCACGATGCTGTTCACCGTGCGAAAAATCCAGGCGCGGGCGGCGCAGGCCGCGGCATCCGCGTCGGCGGCATAGCCGCGCGGCTCAGCGCAGCATCGACTCCCACACCTTCTGCAGGCGCTTGCTGGACACCGGCATCGGCGTCCTCAGCTCCTGCGCGAACAGCGAGACGCGCAGCTCTTCCAGCATCCAGCGGAAGTCCGTCATGCGCGGATCGAGGTTCTTCAGCGGCTGGTTCTTGATGGTGCGCTGGAACTGGGTCGCCGCCGTCTGCCATTCCGCCATCAGCTGGGCGTCGCGCGCCGTATTGGTGCGCAGCTTTTCGAGGCGCACGTTCATCGCCTTCAGGTAGCGCGGGAAGTGGGCCAGCTGGCTGTACTCGGTGTCGGCGATGAAGCGCTTGTGCACCAGTTCCTTCAGTTGCGCCTGCATGTCGGCGGCCACCGCCTGCGGCAGGTTCTGCAGGCGCTTGGGCATGCCGTGGAACTCGGCCAGCACCTGTCCCACCAGGCGCGCGATCTCGTTGATCAGGAGGCCGATGCGGCCCTTGCCCTCGTCCTTGCGCTTGTTAAAGGACGCGGCATCAATCGGCAGCGGATCCTGCAGACAGGCGATGTCGATGGCCTTGTTGACGATCTGCTCACGCAGGTCGTCGGACGAACCGACCGACATGAACTGCATGCCCATCTGCTGCAGGCCGGGAATGTTCTTCTCGGCGAACTTGAGCTGGTCCTTGAACTGCAGCGCGAACAGGCGGCGCAGGCCGATGCGGTGGGTGCGCGCGGCCACGTTGGGGTCGTCGAAGACCTCCAGGTCGCAGTGCGTGCCCTTGTCGACGAGGGCCGGGAAGCCGATCAGGGTCAGCTTGCCCTGGTTGATCTCCAGGAGTTCCGGCAGCTCGCCGAAGGTCCAGCTGGTGATGTTGGTAGTGGCCGACGCCGGGGTGCTGGCCGGTGCCGCTGCCGCTTCCTTGCCTTTCGCCGCCGGCGCATTCGCAGCGGCAGCAGGAGCGGAAGCCGTGCCGGACGCCGAGCCGGATGCCGCAGCGGGCTTGCCGAACGCCGCCTGCGCCTTCGCCTGGCCGCTGGCCACGGCCGCCGGCGTGGATTCCGCCATGCGCTGGAAACTCTGGCGCGCCTGGCTGCCCAGTTCCGCCTGCAGGGTTGCCAGGCTGCGGCCCATGTCGAGCTGGCGGCCATGCTCGTCGACCACCTTGAAGTTCATGAACAGGTGGGCCGGCAGGGTCTCCAGCTTGAAGTCGGTGGTCAGCACGCGCGCACTGGTGTGCTGGTGGATGTCGGCGATCAGCGCATCGATGAGATCTCCTCTGCCGAAGCGCACCGGGTCCTGGTTGCGCTCGAAGAAGCCGGCCGCGTAGTCCGGCAGCGGCACGCAGTGGCGGCGCAGCTTCTGCGGCAGGGACTTCAGCAGCAGCTGCACTTTTTCCTTCAGCATGCCGGGCACCAGCCAGCCCGGACGCGCTGAGGGGATCTGGTTCAGCGCGAACAGCGGCACGGTGAGCGTGACGCCATCGCGCGGGCTGCCCGGCTCGAAGTGGTAGCTCAGCGACATCTCGATGCCGGTGACGTTCATCGTCTTCGGGAACAGCTCGGTGGTGACGCCGGCCGCCTCGTGGCGCATCAACTCCTCCTTGTTCAGGAAGAGCAGCTTCGGGTTGTCGCGCGACGCGTCCTTGTACCACTTCTCGAAGCCGGCGCCGTTGACGATGTCGCCCGGGATCTCCTTGTCGTAGAAGGCCGCGATCAGCTGGTCGTCGACCAGCACGTCGAGGCGCCGCGACTTGTGCTCGAGGTTCTCGATTTCACGGATCAGCTTGTGGTTGTGGGCGAAGAAGGGCGCACGGGTGTCGTAGTCGCCCGCCACCAGCGCGTCGCGGATCAGGATCTCGCGCGATTCGGCCGGATTGATGTTGGCGTAGTTGATGCGGCGCTGACTGTAGACGACGATGCCGTACAGGGTCGCGCGCTCGCTGGCCGTCACCTGGGCGCTGCGCTTCTCCCAGCGCGGTTCGCCCCACGATTTTTTCAGCAGGTGGCCGCCGATCTTCTCGACCCACTCGGGCTGGATCTGGGCCAGGGTGCGCGCGTACAGGCGCGTGGTCTCGACCAGTTCGGCCGCCATCACCCACTTGCCCGCCTTCTTGCCGAGGTAGGAACCGGGCCAGATGTGGAACTTGATGCCGCGCGCACCGAGGTAAGCCCCGGAGTCGTCTTCCATCTTGTAGCCGATGTTCCCCAGCAGGCCGGTCAGCAGCGCCATGTGCAGCTGATCGTAGGTGGCCGGGGCTTCGTTCATGCGCCAGCCCTGCTCCCTGACGATGGTAAGCAGCTGGGAATGCACGTCGCGCCACTCGCGCAGGCGGACCTGCGAGAGGAAGTTCTCGCGGCAGTTCTCCTGCAGCTGGCGGTTGGTTTTCTTGTGCTCGATGGCCTGCTCGAACCAGCGCCAGATCTTCACGTAGCTGAGGAACTCGCTCTTCTCGTCGGCGAATTTCTTGTGCTTCTCGTCGGCCTGCTGCTGGTATTCCATCGGCCGGTCGCGCGGGTCCTGCACCGACAGCGCCGACGCGATGATCAGCATCTCGGTCAGGCAGTTGTTGTCGACGGCGGCCAGGATCATGCGGCCCACGCGCGGGTCGAGCGGCAGCTTGGCCAGCTTGCGCCCCATGGGGGTGAGTTCGTTGGCATCGTCGACCGCGCCCAGCTCCTGCAACAGCTGGTAACCGTCGGCGATCGCGCGGCCCTGCGGCGACTCCACGAACGGGAAGGTCTCCACGTCCGTCAGGTGCAGCGACTTCATGCGCAGGATGACGGCCGCCAGCGAGGAACGCAGGATCTCCGGCTCCGTGAATTTCGGGCGCTGCAGGAAATCCTGTTCTTCATACAGGCGGATGCAGACGCCGTCGGCCACGCGGCCGCAGCGGCCGGCACGCTGGTTGGCCGCCGACTGCGCGATCGGCTCGACCTGCAGTTGCTCGACCTTGTTGCGGTAGCTGTAGCGCTTCACGCGCGCCAGGCCGGAGTCGACCACGTAGCGGATGCCGGGCACGGTCAGCGAGGTCTCGGCCACGTTGGTCGCCAGCACGATGCGGCGCGCATTGGTGGTCTTGAAGACGCGATCCTGCTCCTCCACCGACAGGCGGGCGAACAGCGGCAGGATCTCGACGTGCGGCGGATGCTGCTTGCGCAAGGCTTCGGCGCAGTCGCGGATCTCGCGCTCGCCGGGCAGGAAGACCAGCACGTCGCCCTGTCCCAGGCGGCAAAGCTCATCCACGCCGTCGACCACGGCGTCGATCAGGTCGCGCTTGTCGCGCGCGGCCTGGGCCTTCGACACCGACTTGCCCGCATCTTGCCTGCCCTCTGCGGGCGCGCCGGCCGTGACCGGGTCGCGGTCGACCGGGCGGTAGCGCACCTCGACCTTGTACAGGCGGCCGGAGACTTCGATGACCGGCACCGGCTTGGTCTCGCTGCCGAAATGGCGCGCGAAGCGCTCGGCGTCGATGGTCGCCGAGGTGATGATCACCTTCAGGTCCGGGCGACGCGGCAGGATCTGCTTCAGGTAGCCCAGCAGGAAGTCGATGTTCAGGCTGCGCTCGTGGGCCTCGTCGATGATGATGGTGTCGTAGGCCTTGAGCAGCGGGTCGGTCTGGGTCTCGGCCAGCAGGATACCGTCGGTCATCAGCTTGACCCAGGCGCCAGGCTGCAGGGTGTCGTTGAAGCGCACCTTGTAGCCCACGTGCTCGCCCAGCGGCGTGCCCAGTTCGTGGGCGATGCGCTTGGCGGTGCTTGAAGCCGCGATACGGCGCGGCTGGGTGTGGCCGATCATGCCCTTCTCGCCGCGGCCCAGTTCCAGGCAGATCTTCGGCAGCTGGGTCGTCTTGCCGGAACCGGTTTCGCCGGAGACGATGATGACCTGGTGCTTCTGCAGGGCTTCGGCGATCTCGCGGCGGCGGCCGGAGACCGGCAGGTCTTCGGGGAAGGTGATGACGGGCAGCGGCGTGCGCATCGGCGGCTTGCGTTCGGCGCGCGGCTGCTCGCTGCGTCCCGGCTCCTTGCGTGGCTGCGCACGTTCGCCGTCTTGCGGCGTCGCTGCGGGCGCACGCGCTTTCGCCTGCGCGAGCGCATTCGCCAGCGCACCATCGCGTCCACCTCGCTGGCCCCCACCTTGGCGGCCATCGCCACCACGGCGCTCGCCGGCCTCGCGGTGCACGCGTTCCGGCTTGGCCTGCAGGTCCGGCGTCTTCGTCAGCGGCGCGCGCGTGTCGGCGCCGCCCGCGTCCTGGCGGGACGGGCTTGGATTGCGGTCGGTGGAAGCGGCGCGCGCCGGGCTCGGCGAAGGCTTGTTACTCTGTTCTGACATTGATTTTTACAAGGTATTTGGTGCGCAAGTCGCGCAGCCAATTATAATGCGGCAAATGGAAAACCCTACCCAATTCGTCCAGTGGCTGCGCTCGGTCGCACCGTATATTCACGCGTTCGGCGGCAAGACTTTCGTCGTCGCCTTCCCAGGTGAGCTGGTCGCCGCCGGCGCCCTGCCCGTGCTGGCCCAGGATCTGTCCCTGCTGGTCGGCCTCGGCATCCGCGTGGTGCTGGTGCACGGCTCGCGGCCCCAGGTCGCCGAGCAGCTCGCCCTGCGTAACGTCGAGGGACGCTTCCACAACGGCGTGCGCATCACCGACGGCGCGGCGATGGAATGCGCGAAGGAAGCGGCCGGCGAACTGCGCCTGGACATCGAGGCTGCCTTCAGCCAGGGTTTGCCGAACACGCCGATGTCGAATGCCCACATCAGCATCGTCTCCGGCAACTTCGTGACCGCGCGTCCGCTGGGCGTGATCGACGGCATCGACTTCGAACTGACCGGCGTCACCCGCAAGATCGCGGCCGAGAAGATCCACCCGATCCTGCAGACCGAGGACAATATCGTGCTGCTGTCGCCGCTCGGCTTCTCGCCGACCGGCGAGGTGTTCAACCTGACCATGGAAGACGTGGCCTCGCAGGCGGCGATTGCCCTGCATGCCGAAAAGCTCATCTTCATCACGGAAACGCCGATGATGCTCGACGCCGCCGGCGCCGAGATCCGCGAACTGTCCTCGCACCAGGCCGAAGCCGTGCTGCAGGCGGGTTTCCTGCCGAACGACGCCTCGTTCTACCTGCAGCATGCGATCAAGGCCTGCAACAGCGGCGTCGACCGCTCCCACATCGTGCCCTTCCAACTGGACGGCTCGGCCCTGCTCGAACTGTTCACCCACGACGGCGTGGGCACCATGATCAGCCACGAGAACCTGGAGAGCCTGCGCCAGGCCACAATTGAGGACGTCGGCGGAATTATCAAGCTCATCGAGCCGCTGGAAGCCGACGGCACCCTGGTCAAGCGTCCGCGCGAGCTGATCGAACGCGAGATCGACCATTTCTCCGTCATCGAGCACGACGGCGTGATCTTCGGCTGCGCCGCGCTCTACCCCTTCCCCGGCGAGAAGATGGGCGAGATGGCCTGCCTGACCGTGAGCCCGGACGCCCAGACCCAGGGCGACGGCGAACGCATCCTGAAGAACATCGAAAACCGCGCCAGGGCCGCCGGCCTGACCAGGCTGTTCGTGCTGACCACCCGCACCGCGCACTGGTTCAAGAAGCGCGGCTTCGTGCCGGCCACCGTGGACGACCTGCCGAAGGACCGCGCCCACATGTATAACTGGCAGCGCCGGTCGCAGATTTTCATCAAGACCTTATAATTGTCGCTTTCGAATTTCGAACCAGGAGCAAGAACATGGCGCGCACCGTCCACTGCATCAAACTGAACAAGGAAGCCGAAGGCCTGGACTTCCCGCCCTACCCGGGCGAACTGGGCAAGCGGATCTATGAAAGCGTGTCGAAGGAAGCGTGGCAGGGCTGGCTCAAGCACCAGACCATGCTGATCAACGAAAACCGCCTGAACATGGCCGACGCCCGCGCCCGCAAATACCTGGCGACCCAGATGGAGCGCCATTTCTTTGGCGAAGGCGCCGATGAGGCGGCCGGTTACGTGCCGCCGACGGCCTGATCGTCCGCATCGCAGCAAAGCAAAACGGCGCCAGATCTGGCGCCGTTGTCGTTTCCGCAAGACGAAGCGCTCAGGGTGAGCTCAAGCCTTGAGCACCGCCATCACATCCTGCACGACTATCCTGTCGACCCAGTCGCCGCGCTGGGGGGCGGTGATCACGGTGCTGTTGGCCCGATCGATCGGCGCCCATTCCGGATTGTTCTGCCGCATCAGGGCGATCACCGGCACGTGGACGGCATTCGCCAGGTGCATCACGGCCGTTTCCACCGAGATGACCAGCTCGCACAGGCTCAACACGGCCGGCAGCTGGAAGAAGTTGTCTTCCGCACTGAACAGCCAGGTCCGCTCCAGCCCGGCCGCGGCGAACAGCTCGCGGGCCCGCCCCAGTTCCTCGGGCACCACGTTGACGACGAAGCCGGCGTCGCGCCAGTCCGCCTCGCAGCGCATGGTCCGGATCAGCCCGATGACCCGTTCGAGCGGCCAGCTGCGTTCCACCGACTTGGAAAACGCGTTGACGAAAACCACGCGGGACGGCTTGCCGTCGACGCCCATGAAGCCCCAGTCCGCGAACTGCCTGCGCGCATAGGCCATCCACTTGTCCGCCACCTGGAGCACCGGGAAGCGCGCGGACGGCGGGATCTCCATGCCGAACAGCTGGGTGAACCAGCCGGCGTAGATGTCGCTGATGTGCTGCCCGGCATGGGAAGCCGCCGTGTAGGCCGGAATGAAGGCATCCAGCTTGCGGTAGATGAGGCGCTTGGGCAGGTCGTAGGGCCGCACCCGTTTCTTCTGCCCGACCACGAAGCCCTGCGGGCTGATGCTGCGCGCCAGGCTGGCGTACTTGTGGCGCTCCAGCACGGCGAGCGAGACCACGACCGGATAGTCTTCCCGGCGCGCCGCTTCCAGCGATTCGCGGTAGAGCCGGGGGCTGTAGGTTTCGTCGTAGACCTTGTGGATGCAGGAGCATTCGGCCAGCCAGTCGTACAAGGCATACTTGCGGAGCTGCTCCCATTCCGAAGAACGGGAGGTGCGGCGGCGCTCGTCGACCCACAGGTGGATCTTCAGGTGGGGATGGGCCTGGGCGAAGGCCTGGAAGCAGGCCTGCAGGTAAGTGAAGTCGCCGATGGCCAGGTGGGCGATGAACAGGATCTTGTCGGCTTGCCGCAGCAGTGCGGGAGCGACCAGCGGGGCCTGCATGGCCGGAGGAAAAGGACGGACGGCATCGAATCCCGATGGTTGCGGCACAACATAAGGCCCGGCGAAAGCGGGCTTGGCGGCATGCTTGCGCCAGGTATCGAGCCCGATGGATTGCTCACCTGCTGGTTTCATATTCCGACCTTGCACTGAAGACGATGCGGAAATTCTATGGGGAATCAGCCATGCGAAATGCAAATGAACTGTAAGAATTGGTAAATTTATGTCAAGACGATAGCATGGTGCACTGCGCAAGCATGCATGCGCACGATTGGATGAACGAAAAGCACACAAAAGCGCCGAGCGCGCGACGGCGCCCGCACAAACGCGGAATGACGCCGCAGCGTCAGCGCGGCAGGCAGGCGGGGGCGGCGTTCAGGTAACGCCAGCCGCCGCGCAGCTCCACCACGGGCAGGCCTGGCGCCAGGCGCTGGCCCGCGGGGCACAGCAGGCGGTCGACGCTGTCGCTGCCGGCATTGAACAGCACCTTGCGCGGCTGGCCGGTCTGTGGATAGACGGCAGTTGCCTGCAGGTCCATGCCGCCGTCCACGTTGCGGCTGCGTTCAAAGAAAATCTCCGGATCGGGATTGTAGAGAGCGGGAGCGTGGTCGAGCACATGGCGCGCCAGCGGGCTGAATTGCGTGTACGCGTATTTCTTGGCGTGGACCATGGCGCCGGCCTGCAGCAGGAAGACCATGCCCAGCAGCGCACGCGGCCAGTGAGCGCGGCCGCGCAGCCACCAGAAGGCCAGGAACAGCAGCGGCATCGCACCCCAGAAGGCGTAGCGCAGGACGCCCTGTCCGCCGGCGTTCCAGTTCACCGCCGACAGCGCCGGAAATGCCAGCGCCAGCATGAACAGCGCCGTGAGCATCCCCGCCGCCAGTGCCAGTCCGCGCCGGCGCCGCGGGAAGGCGCCCGCCAGCAGGACCAGCATGCCGGGGATGGCGAGGATCATGCCCTGGTTGAGATCGAAGAAATACGAGCAGAGGCGCGCCAGCCCGACCAGATGGCGGTCGGTGGAATACAGGGCGATGACGCTGGGCGTTCCCCATTGCCATTGCCCAAAGGCGAAAGGCAGCAGGGCCAGGCCGCCCTGCAGGACGGCACCAGCCAGCAAACGCCCCCAGTGCGGCGCCTGGACGTCCCTCTCCGCGCCGCGCGCAACCAGCAGGGCGAACAAGGGCGCGAATACGGAAAAGAAAGCCAGCGAAGGATTCTGCATGGCCGCCATGCCGGCCAGCAGGCCGCCGGCAAGCGGGCGCCCCTGGACGAACAACATCATGCCCGCCAGCAGGGCCGCCGCCGTGACCATCTCGGGGCTGCACCAGTTGCCGTACAAGATGCCGCCGCTGAGCAGCACCAGCCCCAGGGCCGCGAAGGCGCGCCTGCCGGAGCCGAAGAAATGGAACATCACGATGCCCAGCAGCCACAGGGCACCGAAATTAACGATCTGGAATGCCTTGAAGGGATTGGCGGCGCCGGCTTCCAGCAACATCCGGAAAGGCAGGGCGGCGAGCACCGGGTAGGCGAAGAAGTGGATGGTGTAGATGCCATCCCTGCCGCGGTAGAGGCCGGGCATGGGTATCTGCTCGCCGCGCGCGATCTTGTCACGCATCGACAGGAACAGCGCGCGATAGCCGGGCTCGGGCGACAAGGCGGCGGCCAGCGCGGCATCCTCCACACGCAGCTCGGGCGTGCCGTGGCTGGCGATCGCGACGGTGGTCACGCCGTATTCGAAGAAATCTCCCGCCTTGTCCGGCTTCGACACCAGCAGGACCAGCAGGATCAGCGCCAGCTGGATGGCGAAGGCCAGGCGCGGCGAACCCTCTCGCCTCACAGTTGGCGGCACTGGCGCATTTCGCAACGCGCCATGAACACCTTGCCGTTATCGCATTGCATGCGGTAGACCTCGACCGGCCCCGGCTCGGTAACCAGGGCCGCGCCCTGCCCGCCCGTGCAGGCCTGCTGCCTGGCCAGCTTCTCGACGGTGTTCGACGAGACGCCCAGGCGGAACGGCAGCTTCTGGATCGGCGTGCCGTCCGCGTCGACCGGCCCGGCAGGCCTGGCCGGCACCGCCGCCGCCGCGGATACGGGCGGCATCGGTTTGTGGAACATCGAGCAGCCGCCCAGCAGCGCGGCAAGGAAGATCATGCATGGCAGACGCTTCATGCCGCGCTCCGGATCAGAAGCTCAGGGTCTTGACGCCTTCCGCCATGCCCAGCAGGCAGACGTTGGCGCCGCGCTGGGCAAACAGGCCGACGGCGATCACGCCGACGATCTGGTTGATTTCCGTTTCCAGCGCCACCGGATCGGTAATCGACAGGCCGGCCACGTCGATGATGTGGCCGCCGTTGTCGGTGACGAAGGCTTCATCGCTGCCCGCCTTGGTGCGCAGGCGAGGCTGGCCGCCGAGGGCCGCCAGCTTGCGCATCACCGACGCGCGCGCCATCGGCACGACTTCGACCGGCAGCGGGAACTTGCCCAGGGTCTGGACCAGCTTGGAGCCGTCGGCGATGCACACGAAGCTCTTCGAGACGGAGGCGACGATCTTCTCGCGCGTCAGGGCCGCGCCGCCGCCCTTGATCATGGCGCCGGAGGCGTCGATCTCGTCGGCGCCGTCGACGTAGACGGAGATCGAGTCGACCTCGTTCAGGTCACGCACTTCGATGCCGTGGCTGCGCAGGCGGGCGGCGGTGGCTTCCGAAGACGCGACCGCGCCCTTGATGCGGTGCTTGATCTTGCCGAGTTCGTCGATGAAGTAATTGGCGGTCGAGCCGGTGCCGACGCCGATGATTTCGCCGTCGACCACATAGTCGATGGCGGCGCGGGCTACCGCCTGCTTGAGTTCGTCCTGAGTCATGATGGTGTTGTTGGTAGGTGAGAAATGCCGCCATTCTACCGGATGCGGGCGAAGCTCAGATCAGCCGCAGCATCGCCGCCTTCAGCACACCCGCCGTCTTGTTGGCCGCGCCCAGCTTGCGCAGCGCGTTATCGATGTGGAAGATTACGGTGCGCTCCGAGATCGCCAGGATCTCGGCGGACTCCGAGGCCGTCTTGCCGTCCGCGGCCCAGCGCAGCACCTCGACCTCGCGCTCGGTCAGCCTGATCGAGGCCGCGCCATCCGGCCTGGCGGCCAGGATGTTCGACAGCGCCGCATGCGCCGCCTGGGCCAGCCAGTGCATCTTCTGCGAGTTCGCCTGGTATTCGCTGTGCGCGATGGGTTCGCCCGAACGGGCAAGCGTCAGCAGGCTGGCGACACCCTTGAGGTCGTGCGTCGGCTGGGCCCAGCCGATCTGCAATCCATGGGCGCGCGCATCTTCCCACAGCGCGCGGCTGGACGCGAACAGCGCCTCCGACCACAGCAGGGACCGGGTCGACGTCATGCCGTGGGCCACGGTGGGATCGTCCTTCATGTAATGCTCGGACTGGTATCTCAGCTGCCAGGCTTGCGGGTAATTGTTCACCATGATGGTGCGCGGGTTCGAGAACGGCAGCGGCAGGCGCATGCCGAACGCGCAGTAATCGAAGCCGAGTTCCCCGGCCGCCTTTGCCAGCAGGTCCAGCAAGGCGGCCTCGCTGCGCGCTTCCGCCAGGCCGTGCAGCCAATCCTGATGTCCATCCATGCCGAACTGCTGCGCCACCCTGCTCTCCAGGTAAGGGAACCGTGATACCTCGAACACGCCGGCCTGCAAGAACTTACAGTGCCTTGCCGGACAGAAGACTGCTAGACTGGCGTGCCATGAATTGTTGCCAACAATAACACAAGAAGCACCCTACCCAGCCGGCATTTTTCACCCCTGAGGAGACGAGGATGATCAGCAAGAACACGATTTGCCTGTGGTTCGACAAGGATGCACTGGAAGCGGCGCAGTTCTACGCCGCCACCTTTCCGGACAGCGCGGTCACGGCGGTCCATCACGCGCCGGGCGACTACCCTGCCGGCAAACAGGGCAATGTGCTGACGGTCGAGTTCACGGTGGCCGGCATTCCCTGCCTCGGCCTGAACGGCGGTCCGGGCCACCCGCACACGGACGCCTTTTCCTTCCAGATCGCCACCGAAGACCAGGAAGAAACCGATCGCCTGTGGAATGCCATCGTCGGCAACGGCGGCCAGGAAATCGCCTGCGGCTGGTGCAAGGACAAATGGGGCCTGTCGTGGCAGATCACGCCGCGCGTGCTGTCCGAAGCCATCGTCGACCCGGACCCGGCGGCGGCCAAGCGGGCCTTCGAAGCGATGATGGGCATGGTGAAGATCGATGTCGCGGCCATCGAGGCGGCGCGGCGGGGCTGAGGCAGGCCGACTGGAGCTGCTCATGATCGGAAACTGGAAACCCGCGATCCTGCTGGCCGCGCTGGCGGCGACGGCGAATGCGTTTGCACAGCAAATCCCGACCGCTGAAGCCGCGTTCACGGAATACGTCGCCGCGCAAGTGCGCCTGCAGCCCCTGGCCGGCCAGGCGGTCACGATCAAAGGCCCGCTGACCCTGAAGGTAGGGGATCTGCAGGCCAATCTGGACCGGGTTTTCGGTTTCTGCGGCGCGAATGCCGCAGCCTGCCAGGGCGAGATCGACCGCTACGTGCAGGGCGTCGCGCAAGTCATCAAGGATATGAATGCGCCGCCCCGCAAGGAAGACGTGCGCCTTGCCGTTCGCCCGAGCTCGTACCTGCAGCAGTCGGCCGCGGCCACCGGAAAAAACGTGCGGAGCTGGCCCCTGAGCGGCGGCCTGGTGGTCATGCCCGTGCTGGATTCGCCCCGCACCACCCGTTCCCTGAACGAGGACGACTTCAAGAAACTGGGGCTGAGCGCGGAGCAGGTCCTCCAGCTCGGACGAGACAATCTGGTCCGGACCCTCGCGCCCCTGATGACGCAGGCGCGCGTGGCGAAACACGGCCAGATCGGCGACCTCACCGGCGACGCCTACGAATCCAGCCGCCTGGCCTTGCACGACAGCTAGGCGCCGCTGGCGGAAGCGCAGGGCGGCACCCTGATCGTTGCGGCGCCCGCGCGGGATGTTATTTTTTATGTCGGTGAAGAGTCGCCGCAAGCCATCGACGCCCTGCGCGCCCTGGTAAACGACGTCATGAAAAAGGTGCCGGCGCCGCTCTCGCCGGAGCTGCTGCGCTGGACGAAAACCGGATGGGAGCCGGTTCCCTGAAAACCCACCAAGGGAGATACCATGTATCGCTGTCCGCACTGCGGCGACCTGTCGATCTCGGGTGCGACGCAATTGTCTCCGCCATTCGATGGCCGGGTCAAATGCCCCACCTGCGCTGCCGAGCTGAAGGTGAAAATCAAGCTGACCAACTTCATCCTGCCGGCCTATTTCATGAGCCGGAGCTTGATGGGATTGCTCTTTCATATCCATATTGACCTGGATATTTTCTGGGAGATGACGATCGTCCTCATCCTGGCTTTCCTCCAGATCCGTTTAAGCACCTACGAGGAAGTCCGGAAGCCCTGAAGCCCCTGAGGGATCGGGCGAGATACAGGAGACACATCGTGGACCAGTTCACCGGCGGCTGCCCCTACCGTGTCGGCCTCTGCCACTGCCTCGACTGCCGCAAGCATCACGGCGCCGTCTTTCACGCATCCGCGATCTTCCCGGAACAGGCGGTGGACATCGAAGGCGAAGCGCGCCTATGGCGGCAGGCATTTCCGCCCGCACTGCGGCTCTTTGGTGTTCGCGAAAAGCGGGGAAGAAATCGAGGTCTACCTGAGGGCGCTGGACAAGCCGGACCAGTTCAGGCCGACCTACGAACTGTGGACCGTCAGCCGCGAATCCTGGCTGCCGCCTTTTCCCCTCGCCAGGCATTACGAATACGACCGCCCGGACGGACGTACCGAAGACTAGTCACTACTCCGGCGGCAGACAGCCGAACAGGCGCTTGCCCGGCCGCTCGCCATCCCAGATCTGGTGCACGGCGGCGCTGCCGTCGCGCTGCTTTGCCAGGCAAAAGCGCGCCTCGTAGGCCTGGACGGTGCCGCGGAGCTTGCCGGGCCTGGCCTCGATGCGCAGGTAATAGACTTTGCCCGGCTCCAGCGTGGCCGCCCTGGTGCGCGGCAGGGACGCGACCTGCCCGCCGTAGGGCACGCACATCGAGAAACGGAGCGGGAAGGTGCGTTCGGGCGGCATGGTCATCTTCCACAGCGGGCGCTGGCCGTCCGAAACGGTGACGGAGTGGAAGTCCGGCGTTCCTTCGCGGTCTTCGCGCGGACTGATGGTGAAGCACGGACCGCCGCGCGGGCCCTCACGCACCTCGGCCGCGCCGATGCGGGCCGCGGCGTCCGCAGCCGGCACGAGGATACACAGCACGCAGAGAAGGGGTGGGAATCGCATGACGGTCTCGCCTGGGAACGAACGTACGCGGGAAAGCCTACGTTGGCGGGCTCGCCTGGGGGTTGATTGGGCACAAGTGGGGTTTGCCTGGGCTGGTGGCGGCGCTATGAACTTGGATCCCCTCCTTCGCGGGGACGACGTATGAACTTGCGGGCCCGGCCCTTTGGGAGGTTATCGCGGTCCCTCGGGTTGGACAGGAATCCGGCCAGCACATGTTCGTACAACCCCAGCTGATGCGCATGCCTGCGCTGGCGCACAATGCGCGGCAGTTGCAGGAATTTCAGTGCGAAATAATCGGCCAGCAGCTCGCCCTGGGCTTCCATATTGTAGTCGGCCAGGCTGGCGCCATCGCGCAGTTCGTAGTGGTAGGACAGGCCCAGGCGGATCGCGCCGCGCAGGCGGACCGGGTAGCCGAGCTGGTGCTGCCACACGTGCACCATCTCATGCATGAACCAGTGGATGACGGTGGGATTGCCCAGGCTGTAGTCGGGCAGGAAGCAGGAACGGTGGAAGTAGATGCTGCCGTTGGGGGACATCGCGCAGTTCTTCGGCTGCAGCGGCAGGTAGCGGCGGTCGTGGACCCGCACGCGGCCGTAGTCGATGGCGCCGCCGAACAGCAGCGACGCCATCGCGATCTCGCCCGGGGTCAACCCGCGCGCCATGCGGACCCGGACCGGACCTTAAGCAGCGGCGCGCAGGCTCGACGCGGACTTGGCCAGGTCGGTGATCAGGTCCCAGTCGCCAGCCTTCATCGCGTCCGCCGGGGTCAGCCAGGAGCCGCCCACGCAGGCCACGTTCTTCAGCGCCAGGAACTGCGGCGCGGTTTCGATCGAGATGCCGCCGGTCGGGCAGAAGCTCACGTCCGGCAGCGGGCCGCCGATCGCCTTCAGCATGCCGACGCCGCCCGCCGGCACCGCCGGGAACAGCTTCAGCTGCTTGAAGCCGGCTTCGCGCGCCACCATCACTTCGGACGGCGTCATGCAGCCCGGCAGCAGCGGCAGGCCGCTCTTCTTCGCTGCATCGATTAGGGCCGGGGTCAGGCCCGGCGACACGCCGAACACTGCACCGGCATCGCGCGAAGCGGCGAATTCTTCCGGCTGGGTCAGGGTGCCGACGCCGACGATCGCGCCTTCGACCTGGGCCATCGCGCGGATCGCCTCCAGGCCGTGCCTGGTGCGCAGGGTTACCTCGAGCACGCGGATGCCGCCGGCGACCAGCGCCTTGGCGAGGGGAACGGCGTGGTCCGGATCGTCGATCGCGATCACCGGGATCACGACGGCCGACTTCATGATGTCGAGCAGGCTCATATCAGTACTCATCGTTTGCTTTCACTTGGCGGTGGATTTGCGGAACAGGAAATCTTCGTCGGAACCCGGCATGATTTCACCGCTGTCGGTGCCTTCGTGCAGAGGGACGGTGGTGTCGATCAGCGACGGCAGCGGGAAGTGGGCGGCGCCCTCCTCGGCTGCGGTGACGGATTTGCGGAACACCTCGAACAGCTCGCGGCCCATGCCGATGTGGCTCCTGCTGAGGTCGGCCGTGGCCATCTTGCGCGATGCCCACACGTCGGCCGGCACCAGCGCCTCGAGCGTGCCGGCGGTCGCATCGACCCGGATGATATCACCGTCGCGCACCAGGCCCAGCGGACCGCCGGCCAGGATTTCCGGCGACACGTGGATCGCCGCCGGCACCTTGCCGGACGCGCCCGACATGCGGCCGTCGGTGACCATCGCCACGTGGTAGCCGGCGTCCTGCAGGTTCGACAGCGCCGGGGTCAGCGCATGCAGTTCCGGCATGCCGTTGGCGCGCGGGCCCTGGAAGCGGATCACGGCGACGAAGTCGGTGTTCAGATGGCCGGCCTTGTACGCATGCATGAAGTCTTCCTGCGAATCGAAGGTCTTGGCCGGCGCCTCGACGATGTGGTGTTCCTTCTTGACGGCCGAGACCTTCATCACGGCACGGCCCAGGTTGCCCTGCACGAGGATCAGGCCGCCATCGGGGCTGAACGGGTTGGTGTGCTTGCGCAGCACGGCCTCGTCGCCGCTCTGTTCCGGCAGGTCTTTCCAGACCACCTGGTCGCCGTCCAGGAAGGGTTCCTTGCAGTGGGCGCGCAAGCCGCGGCCGAGGATGGTGTTGACGTCGTCGTGGGCCAGGCCGGCATCCAGCAGTTCGCGCATCACGAAGGTCGGTCCGCCGGCGGCCTGGAAGTGGTTCACGTCGGCATCGCCGTTCGGGTAGACGCGCGCCAGCAGCGGCACCACCTTCGACAGCTCGTCGAAATCGTTCCAGTCGACCACGATGCCGGCTGCGCGCGCGATCGCGATCAGGTGCATGGTGTGGTTGGTCGAGCCGCCGGTCGCGTGCAGCGCGGCGATCGCGTTGACGATGCTCTTCTCGTCGACGATGTGGCCGATCGGCATGTACTCGCCGCCCTGCTGGGAGATCTTGACGGCGCGCTGGGCAGCGGCGCGGGTCAGCGCATCGCGCAGCGGGGTGCCCGGGGTGATGAAGGCGGCGCCCGGCAGGTGCAGGCCCATCATCTCCATCAGCATCTGATTGCTGTTGGCGGTGCCGTAGAAGGTGCAGGTGCCGGCGCCGTGGTAGGCCGCGGATTCGCCTTCCAGCAGCTCTTCGCGGGTGGCCTGGCCTTTCGCATAGCGCTGGCGGATCGCCGCCTTTTCCTTGTTCGAGATACCGGTGGTCATCGGGCCGCCCGGCACGAAGATGCCCGGGATGTGGCCGAAGTGCAGCGCGCCGATCAGCAGGCCCGGCACGATCTTGTCGCAGATGCCCAGGTAGAGCGAGGCGTCGAACATATTGTGCGACAGCGCGATGGCGGTCGACATCGCGATGGTATCGCGCGAGAACAGCGACAGTTCCATGCCCGGCTGGCCTTGCGTGATGCCGTCGCACATGGCGGGCACGCCGCCGGCGAACTGGGCCACCGCGCCGACGTCGCGCACCGCGTCCTTGATCACTTTCGGGAAGTACTCGAAGGGCTGGTGGGCCGACAGCATGTCGTTGTACGAGGAAACGATGGCCACCGACGGCTGCTTCTGCTCGCGCAGCTTGAGCTTGTCGCTGGCCGGGAATGCCGCAAAGCCGTGCGCCAGGTTCGTGCACGCCAGCGTCCCGCGCTGGACACCTTTGACGCGCGCCGCGTCCAGGTGCGCCAGGTAAGCCTGGCGCGAGGGCCGGCTACGCTGGATGATGCGTTGGGTCACCTTCTCTACTATGGGATGCACCGCCATGATCGTTCCTTATGAATTGGATTTCTGAAATTTTACTACAAAATGCGAGCGGGCGCATGCTGGCGCCCCGCTTTCAATTGCAGCCTTCGGGAATTCGGGTGTTGATCGCGGGCACGGTGTGCCCACCCTGCCGTAGGGTGAGCACCACGTTCACGCAACTTCGAACACAATTTGTAGTGATTTTACGCCCACTTCCTGTATGATTCGATAACCTGCACAAAATGACATCATACCGTCCGTCGTCACCACTACCTATGCGCCAACCTCTTCTCACCAGCACCACCAGCTACCAGTCGCTCCGTAACCATGCTTCCCAGGCCCGGGAGTGGCAGATGCGCGAGCTGTTCGCACAGGATCCGCAGCGCTTCGAACGCCTCTCCTGCGAGGCCGCCGGGCTGTTCCTAGACTATTCAAAAAACCGTCTGGACGGGCGCACGCTTGAACTGCTGGCGCAACTCGCGCGCGAGCGCGGCGTCGAGCGTTTGCGCGACGCCATGTTTGCCGGCGAGAAGATCAACCTGACGGAAAACCGCGCCGTCCTCCACACCGCCCTGCGCGCGCCGCGCAACAAGCCTTTCACGCTGGACGGCCAGGACGTGACCGGCGACGTGCACGCCGTGCTGGACCATATCCGGACCTTCAGCGACAGCGTGCGCAACGGTTCGTGGAAGGGCTACACCGGCAAGGAGATCACCGACGTCGTCAACATCGGCATCGGCGGCTCCGACCTCGGCCCGAAGATGGTCTGCCTGGCGCTGCGCCAGTTCGCCCATCCGCGCCTGAGCATGCACTTCGTCTCCAACGTCGACGGCCACGACATGGACGCGGCGCTGTCGCGCGTGAACCCGGAAACCACCCTCTTCATCATCGCCTCGAAGACTTTCACCACGGCCGAGACCATGATGAACGCGAACACGGCCCGCGCCTGGTTCCTGCAGAACGCGCCGGCTCAGTCGGCTGAACAAGCGCTGGCAAAGCACTTCGTGGCGGTGTCGACCAACGTCGAAGCCATCAAGACCTTCGGCATCGACCCGGCCAACATGTTCCCGTTCTGGGACTGGGTCGGCGGCCGTTACTCGGTGTGGTCGGCGATCGGCCTGCCGGTCGCGCTGTGCGTGGGCTTCGGCTACTTCAGCGATTTCCTGGCCGGCGCCCACGCCATGGACGAGCACTTCCGCAGCGCCCCGATCGAGCAGAACCTGCCGATGATCCTGGCCCTGGTCGGCTTCTGGAACCGCGAGTTCCTCGACTGCGCCTCGGTCTCGATCGCCCCCTACCACCAGGACCTGAACCGCTTCCCGGCCTACCTGCAGCAGCTCGACATGGAAAGCAACGGCAAGCGCGTCACGCGCGCCGGCGACACCATCACCGACTACGACACCGGCCCGGTGATCTGGGGCGACGTCGGCACCAACGGCCAGCACGCCTACTTCCAGCTGCTGCACCAGGGCACGGACGTGACGCCGATCGATTTCATCGCCGCCCTGCGCCCGGCCCACGAGTTCCACAACCACCACGCGGCCCTGCTGGCCAACTGCTTCGCGCAGTCGGAAGCCTTCATGAAGGGCAAGACCGCGATTGAAGTACGCGCCGACCTGGCCGGCCAGCCGGCGGAAGAAATCGAGCGCCTGGTACCGCACAAGACCTTCCCGGGCAACCGCCCCAGCAACACCATCCTGATGGATTACCTGAACCCGGCCACCCTGGGCGCCCTGATCGCGCTGTACGAGCACAAGGTCTTCGTGCAGGGCGCGCTGTGGGACGTCAACAGCTACGACCAGTGGGGCGTCGAACTGGGCAAGGTGCTGGCCAAGAAGATCGAGGCGGAGCTCAACGGCGACGTGCAGCCGGCCCGGCACGACAGCTCGACCAATGGCCTGATCGCGCGCGCCAAGGCCGCCATCTGAGTCTCT
Organism: Massilia sp. 2TAF26; assembly: GCF_052115005.1. NCBI lineage: Bacteria > Pseudomonadati > Pseudomonadota > Betaproteobacteria > Burkholderiales > Oxalobacteraceae > Massilia > Massilia sp. 2TAF26. The sequence goes on along the minus strand of NZ_JBFRFV010000011.1, from coordinate 110,435 downwards.
GTAAGGATTCCTCATGAAAACCGAACATTTCGTGGTAGCGCACGACGAGGCGATGAAGACCGGCGAATGCCCGATCTGGCATGCGGTCGAATCGGCGCTGTACTGGGTCGACATTCCCGGCCTGACCGTGCACCGCCTGCATCCGGCGAGCGGCAAGTATTCGGCGTGGAAGATGGACAGCGAACCGTCGGCCCTGGCCGTCGACGTCGACAACAACCTGGTGATCTCCACCCGCAACGGCTTCGTCTACCTGAACACCAGCAGCGGCGAGGTCGAGGACATCGCGCCCGCGCCCTACGATACGAAGATCATGCGCTTCAACGACGGCCGCGTGGACCCGCTAGGGCGCTTCTGGGTCGGCACCATCTACGAACCGCGCGACCAGCCGAAGGCCGAGATGTACGTGCTGGACAGGGGTGAGCTGCGCCTGGCCTGGAGCGGCGGCATGACCAATTCGAACGGCCTGGCCTGGTCCCTGGACGGCAAGACCATGTTCCACGCCGATACCACCAGCCACCGCATCGACTGCTACGACTACGACCTCGCCAGCGGCACCGCGTCGAACCGCCGCAACCTGGTCACCTTCGAGGCCGATAAAACCTCGGGCACCTATGGCGGCCGTCCCGACGGCGCCGCGCTCGACAGCGAAGGCAATTACTGGATCGCGATGTACGAAGGCGGCCGCATCCTGAAGCTGTCGCCCACCGGCGAACTGCTGCAGCAGATCGACCTGCCGGTGAAGTGCCCGACCGCGGTCTGCTTCGGCGGCCCGGACCTGCGTACCCTGTACGTCACCAGTGCGTGCGGCGGCCGTCCGGCCGAGGAGCTGGCGGCGATGCCGGACAGCGGCAAGGTGCTGGCCTTCCGCGTCGACGTGGCCGGGCTCGAGATGCCGGAATACCGCGGCTGATGTAGGGCGGGCGCGGCCGGCGTGGGCACACCGTGCCCACGCGAATGCCGGCCATTAAATGGATGTGGCACCATATTTCCTCGGATCGCTCGATGGCGTAGTAAATTTTCTTGCGCGATCAATATTCGTGTAGTAAATTTACAATTCAAGCTTATCCCTCCCTTACGATCAGATACTCCATGGCACTTTCCGATTTCGATCTCGTTTTCTTCGGCGGCAGCGGCGACCTCGCGATGCGCAAACTCCTGCCCGCGATGTATGCCCGCGACGTCGCCAACGACCTTCCCCCGAGCGCGCGCATCATCTGCGTGGGCCGCGAAGAGATGACGCAGGAAGGCTTCCTGCAGATGGTCGAGACGAATTCGAAGCCGCACATCAAGGAAAGCGTCGCCGAAGCCGCGTGGAAGAAATTCCTGGACCGCATCACCTGGGTGTCCGTCGATGCCGTCAACCTGAAGAGCTACGCCGGCCTGGTCGAGGCATTGCGCAAGGACGAGTCCCTGACCCGCGTGTACTACCTGGCCACCCCGCCCTCGCTGTTCGCGAAGATCTGCGACAACCTGGCCGCCAGCGGCCTGGCCACGCCGAACTCGCGCGTGGTGCTGGAAAAGCCGCTGGGCCGCGACCTGGAGTCGGCCAAGCAGATCAACCTGGACGTCGGCAAGGTCTTCGCCGAATCGCAGATCTACCGGATCGACCACTACCTGGGCAAGGAGACCGTGCAGAACCTGCTGGCCCTGCGCTTCGGTAACGTCCTGTTCGAGCCGCTGTGGCGCCGCGAGTGGATCTCGGACGTGCAGATCACCATCGCCGAGAAGATCGGCGTCGGCAACCGCCTCGGCTACTACGACAATTCCGGCGCCCTGCGCGACATGCTGCAGAACCACCTGCTGCAGCTGCTGTGCATCGTCGCCATGGAACCGCCGACCTCGATCGCGCCGGACGCCGTGCGCGATTCCAAGCTGCAGGTGCTGCGCTCGCTGAAGCGCTTCACGCCGACCACGCTGACGCAGAACATCGTGCGCGGCCAGTACCGCGCCGGCTACGTCGACGGCCAGCCGGTGCCGGGCTACCGCGACGAGCCGGGCGCGCCCAAGCAGTCGAAGACCGAGACCTTCGTCGCCATGAAGGCCGAGATCGATACCTGGCGCTGGGCCGGCGTGCCCTTCTACCTGCGCACCGGCAAGCGCATGGCCGACCGCCTGGCCGAGATCGTCGTGCGCTTCAAGCCGATTCCGCACTCGATCTTCAACCAGCCGACCTCCAGCTTCCAGCCGAACAGCCTGGTGATCCGCCTGCAGCCGGACGAGGGCCTGTCGCTGAACCTGATGTCCAAGACCCCGGGCGACGGCATGCGCCTGAAGCAGGCCGAGCTCGAACTCGATTTCCGCGAGCAGTTCAAGGCGCCGCGCATGGAAGCCTACGAGCGGCTGCTGCTGGATGTACTGCGCGGCCAGCTGACCCTGTTCATGCGCGGCGACGAGCTGGAAGCGGCCTGGGAATGGGTCGAGCCCATCCTCGATTACTGGGAGCAGGACGACACCTCGCCGGTGCCCTATTCCTCCGGCACCTGGGGCCCGGCCGCGTCCAGCGCCCTGATCGGCCGCGACGGCCTGCAGTGGCGCGAAGAAGCGCTGCCGGAAGATTAAGGACGCCGACCCCGTGCTGCTCGATTCCATCCGCACCCAGCTCGACTCGCTGTCGAAATCCGAACGCAAGGTGGCGCTCGCCGTGCTGGCATCGCCCAGCGCCACCGTCAGCCAGAACATCACCGCGCTGGCGCGCGCAGCAGGGGTCTCGGAGCCGACCGTCGTGCGCTTCTGCCGCACCCTCGGCTACGACGGCTGGCACGAGTTCAAGCTGAAACTGGCGCAAGGCCTGGCGCTGGCCTTGCCCGGCGCCACCGAGCAGCCGGCCCAGGACGACCTCGCCGCCGACCTGGTCAACAAGATCTGCAGCCGCTCGATCAACACCCTGCTCGACCTGCGCAACAACCTCAAGCCGGAGCTGATCCAGAAGGCGCTGGACATCCTGTCGCGCGCCAACAAGATCGAGTTCTACGGCCAGGGCACCTCCGGCTTCGTGGCCGCCGACGCCCAGCACAAGTTCTTCCGCTCGGGCGTGCCGACCATCGCCTACACGGATCCGGCGATCCATTCGATTGCCGCGGCCCTGCTGCGCGAAGGCGACGTGGTGGTGGCAATTTCTCAACGCGGCAACAATCCCGCACTCACGCGTTCCGCGAAACTGGCGCGCCGCGGCGGCGCCGAGGTGATCGTGCTGGCGCCCTCCGGCACCCCGCTGGCGGACATGGCCAGCCTCTTGATCCCGATCGACCTCGTGTTCGCGATCGACCCCTACACGCCGATTTCGGCGCGCCTGGCCTACCTGGTCGTGATCGACGTGCTGGCGGTCGGCCTGGCCCTGAAGCGCGGGCCGGAGTTCAGGAAGAAGATGCAGAATGCGCAGAAGGCGCTGCAGGAATTCGACATGCAGTTCGATTCCTTCATCGGTTGATGCCGGCGCCGTGATTACCGTCTGGGGCAACGCCGATTCGATCAATGTACAGAAAGTCCTCTGGTGCTGCGAGGAGCTGGCGCTCGACTATCGCCGCATCGACGCCGGACGCCACTTCGGCGTGGTCGGCACGCCGGCCTTCCGCATCCTGAATCCGAACGGCCTGGTGCCCACCATCGACGACGACGGTTTCGTGGTCTGGGAATCCAACACCATCGTCAGGTACCTCGCGGGGCGATACGCGCTGGACGGCCTGTTGCCGCTCGAGCCGCGCGCGCGCGCCGATGCCGAGCGCTGGATGGACTGGACGAATTCGACCTTGTGGCCGGCCCTGCTGCCCCTGTTCCGCGCCTTCATGCGCACGCCCGCGGCCGACCGCGATCCGGCAAGGATCGAGGAGCAGCGCATTGCCGCCCTGTCCACGATGCGCATTCTCGACCGCCATCTGGGCGACCAGGATTACGTCGGCGGCGCCACGTTCACGGTGGGCGATATCGCCGTGGGCTGCGCGGCCTGGCGCTGGTTCGCCCTGCCGATCGAACGCGAACCCCTGCCCGGGCTGCAGGCATGGTTCGACCGCCTTGCGGCGCGCCCGGCCTTCCACAAGCTGGTGATGACGCCGCTGACCACCTGAGACAGAGTTCGCATGCTCGGCTAATATATAGCCGATGAAACATACGCTCTTCCTCTTCGACCTCGACGACACCCTGCTCGACTTCAAGGCATCCGAACAGCTTTCCTTCGTGCGCACCATGCAGGCGCTCGGCCTGAAAGACGGCATCGAAGCCCTGTTCCCGCAATATCAGGCCATCAACATTGCGCTGTGGAAGGAATTCGAGCTGGGGACCGTCTCGAAGGATTTCCTGAAAGTCGAACGCTTCCGCCGTACCTTCGCGCAGAAGGCCCTCGACCTCGATCCGCAAGCCGCCAGCCACCTCTATCTCGAGTCGCTGTCGGACACCGTCGTCCTCATCGACGGCGCCAGGCAGGTCTGCGAAGCCTTGTCCGCCATCGGCGAGGTCGGCATCATCACCAATGGCGTCGAGCACATCCAGACCCGCCGCATCGCCAGCTCGGGTTTGAAGGACCACATCTCCTTTGTCTCGACCTCCGAAGCCTGCGGCTTTGCCAAGCCGGACAGCCGCTTCTTCGACTACGCGGCGAAGATGGCGCGCGCCTTTGCGAAGCGGGAAACCGTCATCGTCGGCGACCGGCTGGACGCCGACATCCTCGGCGCCAACCGCTTCGGCATCGACAGCTGCTGGTTCAATCCGGGCAAGCTGGGCAATGCGAGCGAGGCCGTGCCGACCTGCGAAGTCGACAGCCTGCATGCCATCTTGCCGGCCCTGCGGCAGCTGGCCGCCGCCTGAAAGGCGCCATCCGGTTCGGCCCGGCAGTATTGCCATGCTGGCGGTAAAATATCGCTTTCCGATCAGTTCCTTCGAGCTCACGCCATGCACATCAATCCCGAACGCAGCACCCGCCCCGACTACGACCTGCTGGTACGCCAGGTCGCCAGCGTCCTCGAAGGCGAGCGCGACCTCACCGCCAACGCCTCGCAGTTTTCGGCGCTGGTCTACGACACCCTGGCCGACCTGAACTGGGCCGGTTTCTATTTCACCGTGCCGAGCAAGAAGGGCGAAGGCCAGGATCTGCTGGTCGGCCCCTTCCAGGGCAAGCCGGCCTGCGCCCGCATCCCCTTCGGCCGCGGCGTCTGCGGCACCACCGCCGTGCAGCGCGAGACCATCGTGGTGCCGGACGTGCACGCCTTCCCCGGCCACATCGCCTGCGATTCGGCCTCGGCCTCGGAGATCGTGCTTCCGGTCATCAAGAACGGCAAGCTGGTCGGCGTGTTCGATATCGACAGCCCGAAGCTGGAACGTTTCTCAGATGAAGACAAGGCCGGCCTGGAGCGCATGGTCGCGGCCTTCCTGGACGCCACCGATTGCTGAGCGGACTGAATCACCTGACCCTGGCCGTTGCCGACCTCGAGCGCAGCTTCGCCTTTTACAAGGACCTGCTTGGCTTCAAACCGGCAGCGATCTGGAACACGGGCGCCTACCTGAGCCTGGGCGAACTATGGCTGTGCCTGTCGCTCGACGGCAAGCGCGCAGCCCCGGCCGAGCCGGACTATACGCACTACGCCTTCGATGTCGCCCAGGTCGATTTCGCCGCCTTCCGTGCGCGCCTGCTCGAGGCCGGCGCCGTCGAGTGGCGGAAAAACAGGAGCGAAGGCGATTCCTTTTATTTCCTGGATCCGGACGGCCACCAGCTCGAGGTCCACGTCGGCAAACTGGCCAGCCGCCTGGCCCAGTGCCGTGCGGCGCCATATGCCGGCATGCGTTTTTTCGAATAAATCGCCGGCTGCCGGTGCGGTACAATCACGGAATCTGTATCTCACATCACTTGCCACGCACCATGAACCAACTCGAACAGCTCAAGCAGTACACCACCGTGGTGGCCGATACCGGCGACTTCCAGTCGATCAAGGCCTACGCGCCGCAAGACGCGACCACCAACCCCTCGCTGATCCTGAAGGCGGTCCAGAAGCCGGAATACCGTCCGCTGCTGGAAAAAGCCGTCGCCGACTCCAAGGGCGCTTCGGTCGAAGAGATCGTCGACCGCCTGCTGATCGCTTTCGGCGTCGAGATCCTCAAGTTCGTACCGGGCCGCGTCTCGACCGAGATCGACGCCGCGCTGTCCTTCGACACCGAAGCGACCGTCGCCAAGGGCCGCGAACTGATCGCCCTGTACGAAGCCGCCGGCATCAAGCGCGAGCGCGTGCTGATCAAGATCGCCTCGACCTGGGAAGGTATCCGCGCCGCCGAGATCCTGGAAAAAGACGGCATCCGCTGCAACCTGACCCTGCTGTTCTCGCTGTGCCAGGCCGTGGCCTGCGCCGAAGCGGGCGTTCAGCTGATCTCGCCGTTCGTGGGCCGTATCTACGACTGGTACAAGAAATCGACCGGCACCGACTACCAGGGCGCCGACGATCCGGGCGTGCAGTCGGTCAAGCGCATCTACCAGTACTACCGCAAGTTCGGCTACAAGACCGAAGTGATGGGCGCGAGCTTCCGCAACACCTCGCAGATCCTGGAACTGGCCGGCTGCGACCTGCTGACCATCTCGCCGGACCTGCTGCAGAAGCTGGCCGACGCCGACGCGACCGTCGAGCGCAAGCTGGTGGCCGACCAGTCCGCGGACATCGAAAAGATCGCGATGGACGAGAAGACCTTCCGCTTCATGCTGAACGAAGACGCGATGGGGACCGAGAAGCTGGCCGAGGGTATCCGTGCCTTCGTTGCGGATTCGGTCAAGCTGAAGAAGATGATCGAGGAGCTGCGCTGATTTTGCATAAGCTGACGTAACGCACGCAGAACTTGGATCCCCGCCTGCGCGGGGACGACGTGGTGGTGTGTGCGGGGATGACGGTAGTGGGTGAACGGCGGCATTCGTGCCGCCGTTTTCCGTTTACATCGCCATTTCCCTGGCAAGCTGCTGCAGCATCTCCCCCGCCGGCATCTCGCGCGCCAGCGGCGCTCCCTGCCCTGCCCACTGCGCCGCAAACTCGTGGTTGCCGGCCTTGGCGGCCGCGGCGTGCAGCTGCTTGGCCGCATCGTAGGCGACCGGATACGAGGCCGGCGGCGGGCTGCCGGCCGCGTCGCCGTGGGCGATCAGGCGGTTGAGCATGCCGCGCGCCGGGCGTCCGGAAATGGCCGCGGTCATGCGCGTGGCCTCGGCCCGTTCGCTCTTCAGGTTTGCGCGGTAGACGGCGCTGGCCGAGGATTCCGGCGCCAGGATGAAGGCGGTCCCCAGCTGCGCCGCCACCGCGCCCAGGTCCAGCGCGGCCCTGATTCCGGCACCGTCCATGATGCCGCCGGCGGCGACGATCGGCAGGCCGGTCTTCCTGACAAGCAGGCGCACCAGCACCGAGGTGCTCAGGCCTTCGTCGCCTTGTTCCGGATCGAACATGCCGCGGTGGCCGCCGGCCTCGATGCCCTGGGCCACGATCGCCATCACACCCGCCCGTTCGATGATCCCGGCCTCGCGCAGGCTGGTGGCGGTGGCCATCGTGAACACGCCCGCCTCGTGAAAGGCGGCCAGCCGTTCGGCGGACGGCAGGCCGAAGTGAAAGCTCACGACCGCCGGACGCAGCTCGAGCAGCATGCGGAACATGTCTTCATCTTCGTTGAAGGATTTGTAGATCTCGTCGAGCGAGATTGGTGCCGCGATGCCCGCATCGGCGAACAGGGGCGCGAGGTGGCCGAGCCAGGCCGCTTCGCGCTCGGCATCGCGGCGTGCCGGCACATGGCAGAACACGTTCGCATTGAAGGAGCGGCTGGTCAGGGCGCGCGTTTCTTCCAGCATCTGGCGCGCCTGGGCGGCATTGCTCGCTCCCAGTCCCAGCGATCCCAGGCCGCCGGCGTTGGACACCGCCGCCGCCATGCGCGGCGTCGACACGCCGGCCATCGGCGCCTGGATGATCGGATACTGGAGCGCGAGGCGTTCAAGGAATTGCTGGCTCTGGCTCGGATTCATGGTTTCCCCTTTCGATGTGCAATGTGCGAGTTCGTTTTCCACAGCCAGGCTGCGCTGCCCAGCAGGCCCAGCGCCGACAGCGCCAGCGCCATGTGCAGGGCCGCGGCCTCGGTGTCCGTCAGGCGGGCGATGCTCGCGCTCACCAGCGGCCCCGCCAGCTGGCCGACTGCGAAGCCTGCCGTCATCCTGCCCAGCACGCGCGTGGCCTGCCCTTCGGCACGCGCGCGCGCCTCCTGCATGCCGACCATGGTGATGACCATGAAGGTGCCGCCCACCAGCAGCGCCGCCAGGGTCACGCTGGCCAGCGAGGTCCACACGGCCGGCAGCAGCACGCCGGCCGCCATCAGCAGGTGGGCGGCCGCCCACACGCCCAGGCGCTGCGCCTTCGCCAGGCGCCAGGACACCAGCACCGTGGAGATGGCCGCCGCGGCGCCGAACACCGGCCAGGCCAGGCCGAACACGGCGGGATCGTCGACCAGTTGCCGCGCCAGCGCCGGCAGATAGGTGGCGGGCAGGATGTAGCCGAAGCCGAACAGGGTATAGCAGACGACCAGGCCGAAGGTGGCTTGCGGCGCGGCGGGCCCGGTGGCGGCCGCTGCGGCTGCGGGCATGGGCGCCGGCGGCGCCGGCAGGCTGCGGCTCAGCACCAGCGGCAGGATCGACGCCAGTGCGCCCAGCGCCGCCAGGCCGATCCATAGTTGCGGCGAGGGCAGCGAACGCCCCAGCAGCAGGCAGAACATGCCGGCGGCGGCAATGCCGATCCCGACGCCGGAAAACTGGACCCCGGCCAGGTCCGGACGCCCGATCGCCGCCAGCCAGCCGAGGCCCCAGGCGCTGGTCGCGACCAGGGTCCAGGCGCTCATCACGCCCGCCAGGAAGCGCAGCACGGCCCACCAGAAGCCGGAGGCGGTCCAGCCGACCGCCGCCGTGATCAGCACGGTGCCGGCCAGCCCGAGGGCGAGCAGCAGCGCCGGCTTGATGCGCAGGCGCGAGGCCGCCAGCGCCCCGGCCAGGTAGCCCAGGTAGTTGGCGGCGGCGAGCATGGCGCCGGCGTGGCTGTCGAGCAGCCCGTCCCTCACCATCAGCGGAAACAGGGGCGTGAAGGCGAAGCGGCCAATGCCCATGGCCACCGCCAGCGAGATCATGGCCGCGGCGCAGACGGCGGCGGCAACGCGGCCGCTCCTGGCGGCAAGGGGAAGTGTCGTGCTATCCATGCCTAAATTAAAGCGCAAGCTGGGCGCGCTGACTAATGAATAAAAATGGACTATCATTCTCTCCATGAGAACGATCGACCTGGAAGCCCTGCTCATTTTCCGTACCGTCGTCAGCGAGGGTGGCGTGAACCGGGCCGCGGAAAAGCTGCACCGCGTGCCATCCAACGTCACCACCCGCATCCGGCAACTGGAAGAGTACCTCGGCGTGCGCCTGTTCCGCCGCGACGGCCGCTCGCTCAGCCTGACCGCCGAAGGCAGGACGCTGCTGAACTACGCGACCCGCCTGCTGCGCCTGGCCGACGAAGCCGTCGACGAGCTGCGCAGCGGCAAGCCGCAGGGCGTGTTTCGCCTCGGTTCCCTGGAAAGCACGGCCGGCAGCCGCCTGGCGCCCATCCTGTCGCGCTTCCACGAAGAACATCCGGGCGTGGTGGTGGAGCTCGTCACCGGCACCACCGGCGCCCTGCTCAAGGCGGTCAGGAACTTCGAGATCGAAGCGGCCTTCGTGTCCGAGCCTTTCACCGCGCCCGAGCTGGAAGCCTTGCCGGTGTTCCGCGAAGAGCTGGTGCTGATCACGCCCCTTGCCACGGGTCCGGTGCGCGATGCGAAAGACCTCGGCCGCCTGACCATGATCGCCTTTACCCACGGCTGCTCCTACCGGCGGCGCCTGGACGAATGGCTGGGCAGCGAAAACGTGACGGTGGAACGGGTGCTCGAATTCGGTTCCTACCAGGGCATGATCGCCTGCGTGGCGGCGGGGACCGGCTTTGCCGTCGTGCCGCAGAGCGTGCTCGGCGCGCTGCAGGCCGCGGACAAGGTGAGGCAGCACAAGCTGCCGGCACACATCGCGGAGAACCGGACCCACCTGGTGTGGCGCGGCGAGGCTTCGCTGGCGCTGGAAGGCCTGATCTCGATGCTGCGCGCGGAATCCCCTGAAGAAATGCCGGCCGATGTGCATTGATCTTTCGGAAGAATTTATTTCTTGCGGTGAAAACGCCGCGAACTCACCGGCTTGCCGTTCTCGTATTCGATGACTTCGATGTGCTGGGCATCGTAGATCAGCGGATAGCGGATCCTCACATCCTCGCCGGCGCGGCCGCAGGTGCTGCTGCGCAAGGTCAGCAGATAGGTCGGGATGCTGCCCGGGACGCCGGCCAGGAATCTGGTGCCGCGTCCATCGAGGTACACCGTGCCGGGCTTTTCCTTTTTCAGCGCGAATTCCTGCTCGCAGGGCGGGACCGATTTATCCGGTCCGCTCCAGCGCAGGCGATCGTTGTTGATGTTCAGGACGGTATAGGCAGCTTGTGCCGCCGGCCGATCGTCCAGCAGCCAGCGGCCCGCGAACGGCAGCGCCTGCGCCTGCGCCAGGACCGAAGGGGCGCAGCCGAGGCCGAGCAGGAATGCCAACAACAATCTCATGAGCTAGCGCGCCAGTGCCGACAGCCTCAGCCAGACGAAGCGGACGGCGTGATACAGCAGCGCGCCGACCGCGGCGAAGACCAGCGCGGCGATCATCGGCAGGATGGCGCCCAGGAACACGCTCATCCCCATCACGAAACCGAGCACGCATTCGGCGCGGTAAACCGGAAGGAACAAGGCGATGACGAACACGCCCTGGGCCATGATGTCGCTGACCTCGGGCTTGCCGGAGACGAAGCACAGCGCCAGCGTGAATCCATACAGCAGGCTGGCGACGAAACCTGCGGCCATGGCACGGGTACCGCCCTGCCCGCCTTCACGGCGGCGCTCGATGCGGCCCAGCAGGAACCAGGCGAGGACCGGCAGGGTCAGCACTCCCCACCAGTTGGATACCGCGGGCAGGTCTTCGCGCGCCAGCAGGTGGTGGGCCGGGACACCGCCGTGCAAATGCTGCCAGCCCAGCAGTACAACCATGAACAAGGCTAGCGCAATGGTCAGTCTGGTACGCATGCCGTCCTCCACAAGGAAACAGGCCCCATCCTTGCATCAGTTGGCAATATTGTAAACATGCATACTCGAAGGCTTGCCGGGCTCAGGCGGGCTCAGGCGCGCCCCGCCCGCAAGCCTTCCATATACGGATCGATCACGCACTTCCCCAACTCGAGCAGATCGAAGCTCTGGGGCGCGAACATCCAGTTGCGGACCAGTCCGTCGATCATGGTCCACATCGCCAGCGCCAGCGTGCTCGGCTCGACCTTGCAGGAGATCAAGCCCTGGTCGGCGGCCACCTTGATGCGGCGTTCGACGCGCGCCATCCACTGGCTCAGGCTATGCTGGCGACGGCAGCGCACCGCATCCATCTCGTCGACGAACTCCACCTTCAGCATGGCGATCTCGAACACGCGGCGGGCCACCGGGTCCTCGACCGTGCGACGCAGCACGGCCAGCATGTACTCGCGCAGGTCGGCCAGCGGATCGCTCGAATCGGCTTCGTCCAGCACCTGCAGCTCCGCCTCCAGCGGCAGGATCGCGCGCTCCATCATCGCGTTGAACAGGGCGCCCTTGTCGTCGAAGTGCCAATAAATCGCACCGCGCGTCACACCGGCAGCGGTTGCGATATGCTGCAAGGTCGTTCTCGAAACACCCTGTTCAACAAACAATTTCTCTGCAGCATCAAGGATGCTGTCACGCGTGGCAGCGGCCTCTTCTTTGGTTCTGCGGGCCATTGGCGCCTATCTCCATTTTTTGGTGGTCAAGAAACATTAAACATACACTCGTGATAGTATATCCCCGTTTACCTAAAAGCCAATGACGAATCGTTGTGCGGTGCCGGAGTAGTACTGCAGGACGGTTTTGTCCTTTTTTCAACAGAAGGAAGCACTTAATGCGTTCTGCCCAACCATCTACCCTGAATCTGACCAGGATTGCCGCGTGCACCCTGACCGCCCTGGCCTTGCTGTCGGGCTGCGGCCACAAGGATGCCGCCCAGGCCGGCGCCGGTGCCCCCGGCGGCAAGATGCCGGCGCCGCAAGTCGGCGTCATCACGACCAAATTCCAGCAGGTTGCCCTCGAAACCGAACTGCCGGCCCGCGTCGAAGCGATCCGCGTGGCCGAGGTGCGCGCCCGCGTCAACGGCGTCGTCCTGAAGCGCCTGTTCACCGAAGGCAGCATGGTCAAGCAGGGCCAGTCCCTGTTCCAGATCGATCCGGAGCCCTACCAGGCACAGCTCAACAGCGCCCAGGCCTCGCTCGGCCGCGCCCAGGCCAACCTGACCTCGGCTTCGGCCACCGTCGAGCGCTACAAGCCGCTGGTCGAGGCGAATGCGGTCAGCAAGCAGGAGTTCACCAACGCCGTCGCCGCCGCCAAGCAGGCCGAAGCCGACGTCAACGCCGCCAAGGCGCAGGTGAAGATCGCCCAGATCAACTATGGCTATGCGAACGTCTACGCCCCGATCTCGGGCCGTATCGGCCGCGCCCTCGTGACCGAAGGCGCACTGGTATCAAGCACCGAGGCGACCCAGATGGCGCTGATCCAGCAGACCGACAACGTCTACCTGAACATCACCCAGTCCGCCGCCGAACTGCAGCGCCTGCGCAAGAGCGCTGGCAACCGCGGCATCGACTCGGCGATCCCGGTGTCGGTGATCCTCGACGACGGTAGCGAACTGGGCCGCAAAGGCAAGCTGCTGTTCTCGGACGTGACCGTGGACCCGACCAGCGGCCAGGTCACCCTGCGCGCCCAGGTCGCGAACCCGGACAGCGCCCTGCTGCCGGGCCAGTACGTGCGCGTGCGCCTGGCCCAGGCCGAGCTGCCGTCGGGCATCCTGGTGCCGCAGCAGGCCGTGACCCGCGGCGGCCAGACCGGCGACACCGTGATGGTGATCGGCGCGGACAACAAGCCGACCCCGCGCACCGTCAAGATCGCCTCGCAGGAAGGCGCCAACTGGGTCGTGACAAGCGGCCTGAAGGAAGGCGAGAAAGTGATGGTCGACGGCTTCCAGAAGCTGCAGATGCTGCCGCCGGGCACCCCGGTACAGCCGGTGGCATGGACTCCGCAGAACGCCAACAGCGCCCCGGCCGCGACCGGTTCGCCGGCCGCCGCCGCCGCCGGCACGGGCACTACCCGCCAGTAAGAGCAACATTAGAAACAGGACTTCCCAATGGCTCGTTTTTTTATTGACCGCCCAATTTTCGCCTGGGTGATCGCGCTGTTCATCATGGTGCTTGGCGGCGTCGCCATCAAGCAGCTGCCGATCGCGCAATACCCGACCGTGGCGCCGCCGTCGATCGTCGTCAGCGTCGCCTACCCTGGCGCTTCCGCACAGACCCTCGAGGACTCGGTCATCTCCGTGATCGAGCGCGAGATGAACGGTTCGCCCGGCATGGTCTACATGGAGTCGACCAGCCAGGCCAACGGCACCGGCTCCATCACGATCTCCTTCGAGACCGGTACCGATCCCGACCTGGCCCAGGTCGACGTCCAGAACCGCCTGTCGCGCGCGACCCCGCGCCTGCCGGCTGCCGTGACCCAGCAGGGCGTGCGCGTCGACAAGGCCCGCTCGAACTTCCTGCTGTTCACCATCCTCTCCTCGGACGACCCGAACTGGGACCCGATCGCGCTGGGCGACTACGCCTCGCGTAACGTGCTGCCCGAGATCCAGCGTATCAAGGGCGTGGGCCAGGCCCAGCTGTTCGGTACCGAGAAGGCGATGCGCATCTGGATCGACCCGGCCAAGCTGGTCGGCTTCAAGCTGTCCGCTTCCGACGTCAACAACGCGATCCGCGCCCAGAACGCCCAGGTGGCGTCCGGCACCATCGGCGACCTGCCGCTGAACGTGGGCCAGCAGATCACCGCGACCGTGGTCGTGACCGGCCAGCTGTCGAACGTCGAACAGTTCGGCAACATCGTGCTGCGCGCGAATCCGGACGGCTCCACCGTGCGCCTGAAGGACGTGGCCCGCATCGAGATCGGCGGCCAGGCGTATTCGACCTCGGCGCGCCTGAACGGCAAGCCGTCCAGCGGTATCGGCGTGCAGCTGTCGCCGACCGGTAACGCGCTCGAGACCGCCAACCTGATCAAGACCCGCATGGCCGAGCTGCAGAAGTACTTCCCGCACGGCATGAAGTACGCGGTTCCCTACGACTCCACCAAGTTCATCCAGATTTCGATCAGCCAGGTCATCGAGACCCTGATCGAGGCCGTGATCCTGGTGTTCATCGTGATGTACGTGTTCCTGCAGAACATCCGCTACACCCTGATCCCGACCATCGTGGTGCCGGTCGCCCTGCTCGGCTCCTTCGCCACCCTGCTGGCGCTGGGCTTCTCGATCAACGTGCTGACCATGTTCGGCATGGTGCTGGTGATCGGTATCGTGGTCGACGACGCCATCGTGGTGGTGGAGAACGTCGAGCGCATCATGTCCGAGGAAGGCTTGCCGCCGCTGCAGGCGACCCGCAAGGCCATGGGCCAGATCTCGGGCGCCATCATCGGCGTGACCGTGGTGCTGATCTCGGTGTTCGTGCCGCTGGCCTTCTTCGCCGGCGCGGTCGGCAACATCTACCGCCAGTTCTCGGCGGTGATGGTGTCCTCGATCGCGTTCTCGGCCTTCCTGGCGCTGTCGCTGACCCCGGCGCTGTGCGCCCACCTGCTCAAGCCGGTCGAAGCCGGCCACCACATGGAGAAGCGCGGCTTCTTCGGCTGGTTCAACCGCACCTTCAGCACCGGCGCCAAGCGCTATGAAGGTTTCGTCGGCAAGATCCTGCGCCGCACCGGCCGCGCACTGGTCGCCTTCGTGCTGCTGCTGGGCCTGGTTGGCCTGGTGTTCACCAGGATGCCGAACTCCTTCCTGCCGAACGAAGACCAGGGCTACATCATCGCCAACATCCAGCTGCCGCCGGGCGCCACCGCCGAGCGTACCGACGCCGTGCTGAAGGCCGCCGAAGCCTATGTGCTGAAGCAGCCGGAAGTCGCCGACATGGTGTCCGTGACCGGCTTCTCGTTCTCCGGCCAGGGCCAGAACATGGGTCTCGCCTTCATCCCGCTGAAGTCCTGGGACGAGCGCAAGGCGCCGGGTTCGGACGCACAGAGCCTGGCGGGCCGCATCACGGGCCACCTGATGTCGCTGCGCGATTCCTTCATCTTCGTGGTGAGCCCGCCGCCGATCCCGGAACTGGGCCGCGGCGCCGGCTTCTCCTTCCGTCTCCAGGACCGCGGCGGCCTCGGCCACGCAGCCCTGCTGCAGGCGCGTAACCAGCTGCTGGGCATGGCGATGCAATCCCCGGTTCTGACCGGCATCCGTCCGGAAGGCCTGGAAGATGCGCCGCAGCTGCAGCTGGAGATCGACCGCGACAAGGCGAACGCCCTGGGCGTGACCTTCGACGCGATCAACACCGCGATCTCGACCTCGCTGGGTTCGAGCTACGTGAACGACTTCCCGAACGCCGGCCGCCTGCAGCGCGTGGTGGTGCAAGCCGACGCCAAGGACCGCATGCAACCGGAAGACCTGCTGCGCCTGAACGCCCTGAATACCAAGGGCCAGCCGGTGCCGCTGTCGGCCTTCGCCAGCACCAAGTGGATCAACGGTCCGCAGCAGACCACCCGCTACAACGGCTATCCGGCGATGAGCATCACCGGCGAACCGAAGCCGGGCTACTCGTCGGGCGACGCGCTGCAGGAGATGCAGAACCTGGCGGCCAAGCTGCCGGCCGGCTTCGCCTACGAATGGACCGGCCAGTCGCGCGAGGAAATCCTGTCCGGCTCGACCGTGTTCGTCCTGATCGGCTTCTCGCTGCTGGCGGTGTTCCTGGCCCTGGCGGCACTGTATGAGAGCTGGTCGATCCCGGTCTCGGTGCTGCTGGTGGTGCCGCTGGGCGTGCTCGGCTCGCTGCTGGCCGCGACCATGCGCGGCATGCCGAACGACGTCTACTTCAAGGTCGGCCTGATCACCGTGATCGGCCTGGCGGCGAAGAACGCGATCCTGATCATCGAGTTCGCGAAGGACCTGCAGGCGCAGGGCAAGTCGCCTATCGAGGCGGCGATCGAGGCGGCGCACCTGCGTTTCCGTCCGATCATCATGACCTCGCTGGCCTTCATCCTCGGCGTGCTGCCGCTGGTGATCGCCAGCGGCGCCGGCGCGGCTTCGCAGCGCGCCATCGGTACCGGCGTGATGGGCGGCATGATCACCGCGACCGCGCTCGGCGTGTTCTTCGTGCCGGTGTTCTTCGTGGTCATCCGCAGCATCTTCAAGGGCAGCAAACGCCAGCAGGAGATCTACGAGCACCACGCCGAAGCCGCAGGTATTGCGAAAGAAGAAATATGAACGGAACCATGAAAAAAGTCCTGACTCCCCTGGCCCTGGCCATGCTGATGACCGGCTGCGTGAACCTGGCGCCCAAGTACGAGCGCCCGGCCGCGCCGGTGGCCGGCGCCTTCCCGACCGTGGAAGGCACCGTCCACAGCGGCAACCCGGTGGCGGCCGAGGCCCCGGCCAACATCGCCTGGCAGCGCTTCTTCGCCGACGCCCGCCTGCAGCAGCTGATCCAGATGGCGCTGGCGAACAACCGCGACCTGCGCGTCTCGATCCTGAACATCGAGCAGGCGCGCGCCGCCTTCCAGATCCAGCGGGCGGCGCGTTTCCCGCAGGTTAATGCGGGCCTGACCGCCAACCGCGCCTCGACGCCCGGCGACGCGCCCCTGACCAGCGTCTACCAGGCCGGCCTGTCGGTGTCCGCCTTCGAGCTGGACCTGTTCGGCCGCGTGCGCAACCTGAGCGATGCGGCGCTGGCGCAATACCTGGCGACCGAGGAAGCACGCAAGACGGCGCAGATCAGCCTGATCGCCACGGTGGCCAATACCTACCTGGCCCTGCTGGCCGACAAGGAACTGCTGGACCTGACCCAGCAGACCCTCAAGACGCGCGAGGAATCGCTGCGCCTCTCCCAGCTGCGCTTCGATAACGGCGTGATCTCCAAGCTCGACCTGCAGCAGGCGGTCTCGCTGGTCGAACAGGCCCGCACCGTGCTGGCCCAGCAGCAGCGCCTTATCGCGCAGGACACGAATGCGCTGACCCTGCTGGTCGGCCAGACCATTCCGGACAACCTGCCGCCGGGCGCGACCCTGGCGGCAACCAACCTGCCGGACCTGCCGGCGGGCCTGCCGTCCGACCTGCTGGTCGCGCGTCCGGACATCCGCTCGGCCGAGCAGCAGCTGATCGCGGCGAATGCCGACATCGGCGCGGCGCGCGCGAACTACTTCCCGCGCATCTCGCTGACCGGCAGCGCCGGCAGCGCCAGCTCCGAGCTGTCGGGCCTGTTCAAGTCCGGCTCCTTCGGCTGGAGCTTCGCACCGCAGGCGATCCTGCCGCTGTTCGACTTCGGCGCCCGCCGCGCCGGCGTCGAGAGCGCCGTTGCCGGCCGCGACATCGCCGTGGCCCGCTACGAGAAGTCGATCCAGACCGCCTTCCGCGAAGTCTCGGACGCCCTCGCCGGCCAGGCCACCTTCAGCGAGCAGCTGCGCGCCCAGCAGGCCGTGGCGGCAGCGGAAAGCGACCGCTTCAACCTGTCGGACCTGCGCTACCGCAACGGCACCGCCAGCTACCTCGACCTGCTGGATGCCCAGCGTTCGCTGTTCACCGCCCAGCAACAGGCGATCGAAGCGAACCTGGCGCGACTGCAGAACCAGGTCACGCTGTACCGCGTGCTCGGCGGCGGCTGGACCGAGCCGGCGGGGAACACGACCGCGGCGCGCTGAGCTCTGAGTTACTCCGCGTAATTGAAAGCGCCCTACCGGGGCCGGCTTGTGATTTCGGTATCATGAAATCGCAGGCCGGCCCCGGTCTCTTTTTGCGGCGTCTTCATGTCATGCGAATCTTTCTGCGCGCACACTGGAAAGCCCTGGTCGCCATCGTCCTGCTGGTGGTGCTGGCGCTGTTCACCGTGAGCCCCGGCGCCGCGGTGCCGGAGATCCCGCTGGCCTCGCGCCTGCGCGCCCACGTGGCCGCCATCGATGCCGGCGAGCGCGGCGCGGCCACTCCGGCCAGGCGGGAACGGGCCGCGCGCTACATCGAGGACGTGCTGCGCGGCGACGGCTACGCGATCCGGCGGCAGCGCTACCAGGCCGGCGGACCGCATGCGCCCCGCCTCGTGCGCAATATCGAGGTCGCGGTATCGAATCTCGCGCCCGGCGCCAGGCCGACGCGCATCTTCATCGTCGGCGCGCGCTGCGACCCGGCGCCGGGCGACGACGACGGCAGCGGCACCGCGGCGGTGCTGGAGCTGGCGCGCCTGCTGAAGGACCTGCGGCCCAGTCAGGGCACCGAAGTGAAGTTCGTGTTCTTCATCGACGAAGAGCCGTCCTGGTCCAGGGATGGGGAACCGGGCAGCGCGCAGCGGCTCGAAGACGCGCCGGCGCCGCACGACGCCGGATGGTACGCGCTGCGGCGCCACGGCCGCAAACTCCCGCCCGGCGCGAAGGAGGATGCCGCACGTCCGGACACCGGCAGCCCGGACGCCGGCAGCTTCATCGCCTACGTCGGCACGCTCGAATCCTCGCGCCGGGTACAGGATGCCCTGTCCGCTTTCCGGGCGACTTCCGACCTGCCCTCCTACGGCCTGGCCGCACCGGCCTATGTGCAGGGCGTGACCCTGTCCGGCCACGCGTCCTATGGGCACGCCGGCTATCCCGCCGTCATGGTCACGGACACCGCCTTCCTGCGCTATCCCTACTACAAGATGGATGCCGGCGACCAGGCCGGTGACACGCCGGGTAGCCTCGACTACACCGCCACGGCGCGCGTGCTGGAGGGCCTGGCGCGCACCATCGTGGCGCTGGCAGCCGGCGCCCAGGGCTGAGCCGGGAGCGGACATGAATTGCAGGCTGCAGCAGGTCGGCTTCCTCGGTTTCGACGTGTTCGGCACGGTGGTCGACTGGCGTTCGGGCGTGGCGCGCGCGGCCGCGCCCTTCCTGGAGCGCTACGACATCGCACTCGATCCCTTCGACTTTGCCAACGCCTGGCGCGCGCTGTACCAGCCGGCAATGGAGAGCGTGCGTTCGGGCGAACGGCCCTGGGTCCGGCTCGACGTCCTGCAGCGCGAAAACCTGGAGCGGCTGCTCGCCGGCCATGGCGTGGCGGTCGACGATATTCCGGAGCAGGACCTGGCCGAGCTGACCCGCGCCTGGGACAGGCTGGACCCGTGGCCGGATGTCGCCGACGGCCTCGCGCGCCTGAAGCGCCGCTTCGCCATCGCACCGATCTCGAACGGCCATATCGCCGGCATGCTGCAACTGGCCCGCTTCGGCGGCCTGCCCTGGGACGCCATCCTGGGCGCGGAGATTTCGCGTAGCTACAAGCCGCAGCCCGCCACCTACCTGAAATCGCTGGAAGCGGCCGGCTTCGAGCCCGGCCAGGCGGCGCTGGTGGCCGCCCACAACGGCGACCTGCGGGCCGCGCGGGCGCTGGGAATGCACACCGTGTTCGTGCGCCGGCCGCACGAGTATGGACCGGACCAGGACCAGGACCTGCGGGCCGAGGAAGACTGGGACGTGGTTGCCGATTCGCTCATCGAGGTGGCGGATATTCTTGGCTGCGCCTGAGAAATATTGAACAGATCTCGGACGCGGCAAAATTGCCACAGATTGCGCCCTTCGCTCGAAAGAATTTCCATACCACAAGTAAATATCGCATACTTTCCCTACAACAAAAACCATGGGAGACACATGAAGTACCTGCTACGCCATACGCGCATCGGCACCCGCCTCGCCGTCGCTTTTGCCCTGATCCTGGTGCTCGCCACCATCGCCACCGCTTCCGCCCTCATGACCGCCCGCGCCAACGCCGAGGCCACCGAAAGGATGCTGGCCGTGCCGCTGGCCAAGGAACGCATGGTGTCCGACTGGAACGTGAACACCTATTCCGCGATCGTGCGCACCTCGCTGATTGCGCGCAGCACCGACAACACCCTCAGCACCGTCTTCGCCAAGGACATCGCCGACAGCGTCACCCGCAGCACCGAGATCATCAAGAAGGTCGAGCCCCTGCTCGTTTCTCCGGAAGAAAAGGCCAAGTTGCAGGAAGTGCAGGCCCTGCGCGCCAAATACCAGGCCGCCAAGGTCGAGGTGATGAATGCCAAGAAGGCCGGCGACTCCGCGACCGCCGAGCGCCGCTACGACGAGGGCTTCGCCCCCGCCGCCCAGGCCTATTCCGCCGCTCTGCAGGAACTGCTGTCGATCCAGCGCCGCACCATCGACGCAATGACCCGCGACAGCCGCGCCACCTATGAGGAACATTCCCGCCTGGTGCTGCTATTGAACGCTTTGATGATCGTGCTGGGCGCATTCGCCGCGGTGGCGATCACGCGCAGCATCGTCCGTCCGCTGTCGCGCGCCGTGCGTGCGGCCGAAACCGTGGCGGCCGGCGACCTCACCGGGTCCTACGACCACGGCCGCCGCGACGAGATCGGCGCCCTGATGCGCGCGATGCAATCCATGAGCGACGGCCTGGCCAAGGTCGTGGCCGAGGTGCAGGCCGGTTCGCGGACGATCGCCGCCGGATCGACCGAAATCGCCAGCGGCAACCTCGACCTGTCGGCGCGCACCGAACAGCAGGCCAGCTCGCTGGAAGAAACCGCGGCCTCGATGGAAGAACTCACCTCCACCGTGCGTCACAACGCGGACAACGCGACCCAGGCCAACCAGATGGCGCAGGCGGCCTCGCAGGTGGCCGCGCGCGGCGGCGAGATCGTCGGCCAGGTGGTCGATACCATGGGCGCCATCGACGGCGCCTCGCGCAAGATCGTCGACATCATCGGCGTCATCGACGGCATCGCCTTCCAGACGAATATCCTGGCGCTGAACGCGGCGGTCGAGGCGGCGCGCGCCGGCGAACAGGGCCGCGGCTTCGCCGTCGTGGCCTCCGAAGTGCGCAACCTGGCCCAGCGCTCGGCCACCGCGGCGCGCGAGATCAAGGCCCTGATCGGCGATTCGGTCGCCCAGGTGAACAATGGCACGACGCTGGTGCAGCAGGCCGGCGCCACGATCGAGGAAGTGGTCGCCAGCGTGGCGCGCGTGGCCGACATCATGGCCGAGATCACCGCCGCCAGCCGCGAGCAGAGCGCCGGCATCGACCAGGTCAACGCGGCGATCACGCAAATGGACCAGGCCACCCAGCAGAACGCGGCCCTGGTCGAGGAAGCCGCCGCCGCCGCCTCCAGCATGCAGGACCAGTCGGTACGCCTGGAGCAGCTGATGCGCCGGTTCCGCCTGGCGGAGACGGCCAGTGGACGCCAGCCCGGCGTCCGTCCGGCGCCTACGGCGTCCCGCCTTGCCGCACCAGCCGCCGCTGACTAAGGCCTGCGCCGGCTAAGGCCGGCGCCGGTACAGCCGGAATCGCTCGCGGTCGTCGGCCGGCCGCGTCCCCTCCCATACCGCGACCCACCGCCGGCCGTCGACCCGGCGGGGCGCCTCGCCGCGCCAGTCTTCCACCAGCAGCAGGCGGCAATCGGCGGCCTGCTTCGACTCCACTCTCTGCGTGACCACGCCGGTGTAATAGCGCAGCATCGCCCGCTCGCTCTCCCCGAGTCCGGGACTGGCGACGCACTCCGCACCCGGCGCCAGGAAGGGGCGCATCGAGGTGAAGACGTCCCGGTAGGATTTGACCTGGTCGACCCAGGGAGTGAACAGGCCTGCCGCCAACAGCCAGCAGAGGGCGAGACCGACCGCCCATGTCTGCAGTGCGACCTGGCGGGGCGCGCGCCAGAACATCAGCGCCAGCGCAGCCGCGCTCGCCAGCGCGCAGGCGCCGACGACGGCGGCATCGAGATGCCGGTCCGGCACCGGCGGCAGCTGGGCATACAAGCCATGCAGGTGCAGCGGATCGCCCGAAAACATGACATAGGCCCAGGTCAGCCACAGCAAGGCAGCGACGGCGCCGAAGACCAGCCGGGCGGCGCCGCGCCATGCGCGTTCCAGGCGTGCACCGGGCGATACGGCGCTGGACGCACCGAGCAGCGACAGCGGGATCAGCAAGGGCAAGGCGTAGCCGCCGCGTGCGGAAGCCGACAGGACCAGCACGCCCAGGATCACCCCTGCCATGACCAGGTTGGCCTGCAGCAGTTCGTTGGTGCGCAGGGTGCGCCGTTCGCGCCACAGGCTCAGCAGGGCTAGCGGCAGCGCCGGCAGCGTCACCCACCACAGATTCCTCGACCAGAAGCCGCTGTCGTGCGCCGCGCCCAGCTCGGGAACGGCAAAGCCGACGAAGCGCCCGATGTTGTTCACCCAGAACCAGTCGGCAAACAGCGCTGGCGAACGGGCATACAGGACGGCCGGCCAAGATCAGGAGCCAGGGCAGCGCCGCGGCCAGGGCCGCCAGCCCGGTACGCAGATAGGCACGCCGGCGCCAGCAGCCCTTTCGCCAGGAAGCCGATGCCGACGCCGGTGCCGATTTCGAGCCCGCTCGCAACCGGCGACTGGCGCCATCGCGGCAGGCCGGCAAGTCCGACCGCCACGCCGGCCAGCAAGGCCAGGTCGGTCAGCATCAGGTGGGCGTAGGTTTCCAGTCCCACGCAGGCGAGCAGCACGAAGACCGCGGTGCGTCCGAACTCGCGCCCGCGCCAGCGGCGCCCGCAGCGCGCGACCGCGCCGCAGGCAAGCACGACGAAGACCCCGGCCGCCAGACGGGCGCCGTCGCACATCGGGAGAACGCCGGCAAAGATCCGGGCGAGCGCCGCGGCAAGCCAGTAGAACAGCGGCGGCTTTTCGAGGAAGGTTTCGCCGGCCATGGTCGGCACCACCAGGTCGCCCGTGGCCGACATGCTGCGCACGATTTCCGCGATATAGGTTTCGTCCTGTTTCCACGGCTCGTGGCCGAGCAGGCCGGGCAAGGCATACAGGAGGATGAAACAGGCGAAGGCCCGGCTCGAGCCGGCCAGCACGAAGCGGCTGCGCTCGAACCCGCCCGCGGACGGCGCCGGGTCCGCCGGGCGCCGTCCGGCCTCGGCGGCGCCGCGAACCGGCGGCCTTTCACGTTCAATCAGGGAAGACTCGTAATCCATCGATGACCCAGTGCGTAAAGACTGCAGGTGATTCTAGTCCCGCATGCCGTAAGCATGGGTTACAGATTAGTCATCTTTGAAGCAGCTCATGCATCGTCAGGAAACGAGGAACGCGGAGGCCGCGGCGCCGAAGCCAGCCAGTGCCGACAGCCCGACGCCCCACAGCAGCCAGCGCCGCCGCGTCAGCACCGTGATGGCCGCCAGCGCCACCGCGATCTGCACGCAGCTCAGCGCCAGGGCCAGCCGCTCATGCGGGCGCAGCTTGGCGTCGGACTCCGCCGCCAGCTGGCGCGATTCCTCCTGCAGCTTCTCCGCCGTGCGCTGCACCCCGATCCGCGCCCGGTCTTCCTTGTCGCGCACGTCGGCGAAGCGCTGGCGCTGCGCCGGCTCGGTGGCCAGCGCCGCGGCGACGCCGGCGATCTGCGCCTTGGTCGACTTGGCCTGGTAATAGGCCCACTGGTCGCTGGCCTGGGCCTGCTTCAGGATGCTCTCGTTCTTCAGGAACATCGCCTCGGTCTGCGCGTTCCCGCTCTGGTAGTTGATGAGTGCGCCCACCGTCGACAGGATCGCCGTCATCAGCGCGACCTTCTGCGCCAGGCCGTCGCGTTCGCGCTCGGCGGCTTCTTCCAGCGCATGCTCGTGCGGACTGGGCACTTCGTAATCGTCGTCGTCCATGGCGGCTCCTAATCGCGGAAAACCAGGCTGGCTTCCAGCCCCGGTCCGGCGTTGCGCAGGCGCAGGCCGGCGCCGTGCAGTTGGGCGATCGCGGTCACGATCGACAGGCCGAGGCCGTTGCCCGGCAGGTGGCGGCTCTGATCGACGCGGTAGAAGCGTTCGCACAGCTTGCCGATATCGGCTTCCGGCACGCCCGGGCCGTAGTCGCGCACCGACACCACCGTTTCTTCCTGGCTGGCGTACACGCCGACGTCGACCCAGGTGCCGGCGGGGGCGTACTTGATGGCGTTGTCGATCAGGCTGGCCAGCGCCGTCGCCAGCAGGTCGCGGTCGCCGCGCACGCTCGGCGTCCCGGTGCCGACATAGCGCAGCACCATGCCGCGCTCCTCGGCGGAGGCTTCGTACAGCTCGGCCATGTCGCGCGCGATGGCGGCGATGTCGACCTGGCCGAAGGAGCGGGTCCGCACGCCGCTCTCGGCGGCCGCGATCTGCAGCAGCTTGTCGAACAGGCCGATCACGTTGTCGATTTCTTCGATCGCCAGGCGGGCGTCGCCGACCAGGGCCTGGGGATCGGCGGTGGCGGCGAGCGCCCGCTCGAGGCGGCTGCGCACCCGGCCCAGCGGCGTGCGCAGGTCGTGCGCGATCGAGTTCGACACATGGCGCACACCTTCCATCAGGGACTCGATACGGTCGAGCATCTGGTTGATGTCGGTGCCGAGGCGCGCGAACTCGTCATTGCCCTGCACCGCGATGCGGCTCGACAGTTCGCCGGCGGCGATGCGCGCGGCGGTGCGCCGGATATGGCCGATACGGGCGTCGATCTGGCGCCGGAACAGCAAGGCCCCGGCAAAGGCCAGCAGCAGCGAGATCGAGGCGCTGATCAGGAGCGCGCGCTCGACCACCTCGCGGATGGCGTCGAGTTCGCTGAGATCGCGCCCGACCACCAGTTGCCGGCCGCCGCCGAGCGGCATGGCCAGCAGGCGCACCGACACGACGCCCTTCCTGCGCTTCATCGTGTCGAACACCAGCTGGCCCTGCGGCGCTTTGCCCTGCCAGGGCGGCAGGTTGCCGGCCAGCAGATGGCCGCTGCCGTCGAGCAGGCCGACCAGTTCGGTGTCGCTGTCGATGCGGTCGTGCAGCTGCAGGTCGATCTGGCGTATCAGCTCGGCGTCGCTGCCGGCATTCCACGCGCTGACCAGGCGCAGCGCGATGGCCTGGATCTTGTTGTCCATCGAACGTTCGAACACGCCCACGGTGCCGGCATAGAAGACCGTCGACAGCACCGCCACCGACAGCGCCACCAGCAGGCCGTAGCCGACCGCCAGCCGCGCGACGATCGAGCCGCGCAGGCTAAGCCGCAGACGGGCCATAGCCTGAGGCGCTCAGCACATAGCCGGCGCCGCGCACCGTGTGGATCAGCGGCGGGTCGAAGTCCTTGTCGATCTTGCTGCGCAGGCGGCTGATCTGCACGTCGATCACATTGGTCTGCGGATCGAAGTGGTAGTCCCACACCCCTTCCAGCAGCATGGTGCGGGTGACGATATGGCCTTCGTGGCGCATCAGGTATTCCAGCAGGCGGAATTCGCGCGGCTGCAGCAGGATCGCCACGCCACGCCGCGTGACGCGGTTGGTGCGCAGGTCGAGCTGCAGGTCGGCCACCTGCAGCTGGCTGACCTCGTGCGCCCAGCTGGCCCGCCGCGTCAGGTTGGCCACGCGCGCCAGCAGTTCCGACATGACGAAGGGCTTGACCAGGTAATCGTCGCTGCCGGCGCGCAGGCCGCGCACGCGCTCGTCGACGCTGCTCAGGGCGCTCAGGATCAGCACCGGTGTGGTGTCGCCGCGCCCGCGCAATTCCTCGAGGATGCCGACGCCGTCGACCTGGCCGGGCAGCATGCGGTCGAGCACCACGATGTCCCAGTGGCGTTCGCGCAGCTCGCGGCTGCCGTCGGTGCCATTGTCGAGCGTGACCACGGTATAGCCGGCGGACTCAAGGCCGGTGCGCAGGTAGCTGCAGGTTTCGGCGTCGTCTTCGATGACAAGACAATGTGGCATGGCAATAGAAAAAAGGGGCCGGCGGCATGCCGGCTCGAACAGGCAGTATAGGCGAGCTGCGGATTGCCCGGCATTACCGATCGGTAAGCTGGGCGTTTCTGCAACGGCAAGCCCTGGCCGGATTAAGACTTCGTAATGATTACTCGATGGTAATCTCGCCCCGCTTGCGCCTGCCTATCATGCGTGGCTGTCCAGCGCGAATTTTCCGCGCGTATTTTCCTCAGAGGATAGCATGCGTATTGGCTCACTCATCATCGGCCTGGCGGCCTGCGGCTGCCTGGCTTCGTGCGTCCAGGCCCTCGGCCACGGCGAGGTTGACTGGGACCATGGCGCCCGCCGCGCCAGGGTGCTGGCGACACTTGGCCCGCAGGCGGCCGAAGCCGAAGCGCGGACCTGCGTTCCGGATGGCTGGGACTGGCAGGCGGACCGACGCTACGTGCGGGTACGCTACCGCGGCGTGCGCCTGCACCGTGAGACCGTCGCGACGGTAGCGGAAGGCCTGGCGCCGCAGCCGGGCGACGAGGTCGAGCTGTGGCCGCAGGACTGCCGCGGCGGGCGGCTGGCGCGCGTCGAGCGTGTGCTGTCCCCACCGGCCGCCGATCTGGGGGGCCGGCAGTGAAACCTTTGCGCAAGACCATCCTGCCGCTGCTGGCCTGCTGGCTGGCCGCCGGCCCGGCCGCCGCCCAGGCCCTGCGTCTCGACGAGGCGCTGGCGCTGGCCTACGGCCGCAACCACGACCTGAAGTCCGCCGCGATCGCCGTCGACAGCGCGGCCGCGGCCGTGACCAGCGCCTCTGCCGCGCCCAATCCGGTGCTGACGCTGCAAACCATGAACATCAATCCGGCGGCCGGCATCGGCTCCGGTCCGCTGCGCAGCAAGACCGTCGACAGCGCGGTGCGCGTCGACCAGCTGATCGAACGCGGCGGCAAGCGGCGGCTGCGCGCCGCCGCCGCCGGGCAGCTGGAGCAGGCCGCACGCTTCGATCTCGCGGACGCGCGGCGCCAGCTGCGGCGCGACGTCGCCGGCGCCTATTACGACCTGCTGGCGGCCCAGCGCCGCGCCGGGATCGCCGCCGAGTCCGCGGCGCTGGCCGACCATGCGATGCAGGCGGCCGAGACGCGCCGCCGCGCCGGCGACCTGGCCGGCGCCGATACGGCCCGCCTGCGCATCGACACCCTGCGCGTGCACAACGATGCCGACGACGCCACCGCCGACCTCGACCAGGCCCGGCGCGCGCTGGCCCTGTTGCTCGGCCTGGACGACGCGGCGGCGCTGAGCGCGGCCGACGACTGGCCCGCAGCGCTGCCGCCGGCGGTGCTGGAAGYGGCTGCGGACGCCGCGATCGAAGCGCGCGCCGACGTCGCCGCCGCGCGTGCGCGCGTGCAGGCGGCCCGGACGGCGCACGAGCTGGCGCTGGCGGGACGCACGCGCGACCTGACGGTCGGTGTCCAGGTCGACCACTACCCGGCCAGCGCCGCCAATCCCCAGGGCAGCGGCAACAGCATCGGGGTGTCGGTCCAGGTGCCGCTGTTCGTGCGCTACGCCATGCAGGGCGAGATCCGCAGCGCCGCCGCCGCGCTCGACGCCGCCGAGGAAAACCTGGCCCGGACGCGGCAGAACGCACGCGCCGAGATCGGCAAGGCGAGAGCCCAGGCCGAAGCCGGCGCCCGCCGCGTCGAACGCTACGACGGCGAACTGCTGCCGGCCGCGCGCAAGGCCGACGACACCGCCGAATTCGCCTTTGCGCACGGCGCCATCGGCGTAATGGACGTGCTGGACGTGCGCCGCGCCTGGCGCGCCGCCCAGCTCGACGCGCTGGCGGCGCACGCCGATTTCGCCAAATCCCTGGCGGCCCTCGACGCCGCCCTCTCACGAGAGCACCCATGACGAAGAATCAGAAACGACTGGCGCCGCTGGCGCTTGCCCTCCTCGCCGCCGGGCTCGGCTGGTACGCCATGCGCCCCGCCGCGGAACCGGCGCCGCAGGCACGGACGCAGGCGCAAGCGCAGGCGGCTTCGCGCGCCGGCCAGGATCAACTTTTCAGCCTGCCCGATGGCGGCGCCCAGATGTCCTTCCTCCGCATCGTCCCGGTCAGCGCCCAGGCCCTGCCCGTGGCCGAGCCGGTCGCCGGCCGCATCGCCTACGACGAGGACCGCACCAGCCGGATCGCCTCGCCGGTGCAGGGCCGCGTCACGGCCCAGCGGGTCGACGTCGGCGACAGCGTGCGCGCCGGGCAGCTGCTGGCGGAACTCGATTCGCCCGACCTGGCCGGCGCCCAGGCCGACGAACGCAAGGCCGCCGCCGACGAAGAGCGCAAGCGGCTGGCGCTGGCGCGTACCCGGATGCTGGTCGAGGCCGACGTGCTGGCCCGCAAGGACGTCGAGAACGCGGACGCCGACTACCGCCAGGCCGACGCCGAGGCGCGCCGCGCGCGCCAGCGAATCGGCAACCTGCATGCGCAAGGCAAGGTGGACGGCCGTTTCGGCCTGCGCGCGCCGATCGCCGGCACCGTCGCCGACCGGCAGCTCAACATCGGCCAGGAAGTGCGGCCGGACCAGGCCAATCCGCTACTGGTGATCAGCGACCTGCGCCACCTGTGGGTGATCGCCGACGTGCCCGAGCGCGTGGCCGCCTCGCTGCGCCCCGGCCAGCCGGTGCTGGTGGAGACCGATGCCTTCCCGGGTAAAAGCTTCCACGGCCGCATCAAGCGCATCGGGGTGGCGGTCGATCCGGTCTCGCGGCGGGTGCAGGTGAGATGCGAACTGGACAATCCAGACGGCAGCCTGAAGCCCGACATGTTCGCCCGCGTCGCCTTCGTGCCCGCGGCTGGCGCGGCGCAAGCCCTGCCGGTGCCGAACACCGCACTGGTGACCGAAGGCCTGTACACCTACGTGTTCGTCGAACGCGACCGCGGCACGTTCGAGAAGCGGCGCGTGCGCGTGGCACTCGGCGGCGCTACCCACAGTTATATCGATACCGGCCTGCACTCGCACGAGCTGATCGTGACGGAAGGAGCGCTGCTGCTCAATGCGGAGGCGTCGAACCATGCTGGCTAAGTTCATCGACCTGGTGCTGCGCCAGCGGGTGGCGGTGCTGTTCCTGACCGCCTGCCTGGCGGCGGTCGGCTGGCATGCGCTGGACGACCTGCCGATCGAAGCCTTTCCCGACGTGCAGGACGTGCAGGTGCAGGTGGTGACCCAGCTGCCCGGCCAGGCGGCCGAGGAAGTGGAGCGGGTGCTGACCCTGCCGATCGAGCGCGAGCTGAGCGGCGTGCCGCGCCAGACCCAGCTGCGTTCCGTAAGCATCGGCGGACTGTCGGTGATCACCCTCACCTTCGCCGACGGCACCGACGATTATTTCGCCCGCCAGCAGGTGCTGGAACGGCTGCAGAACGTGACCCTGCCGGCCGGCGTGCAGCCGGCCCTGGCGCCGCTCAGTACCGCGGTCGGCGAAGTATTCCGCTACGTGCTCGAGGTGCCGTCGGACATGCCCGGCAACGAGGCCAGGGCGCTGCAGGACTGGGTGCTGCGCCCGGCGCTGCGCTCGGTACCGGGCGTGGCCGACGTGGTCAGCTTCGGCGGCACCGTCAAGGAATACCAGGTACTGGTCGATCCGCTGGCCCTGAACCGCTACGGCGTCACCCTGGACCAGGTGCGCCAGGCCCTGAACAATGCCAGCGCCAACGCCGGCGGCGGCCTGGTGCGCCGCGGCGACGAGTCCCTGGTGGTGCGCGGCATCGGCATCTTCGAGCGCATCGAGGACATCGGCCGCGCCGTGGTCAGCGCCAGCAACGGCCGCACCGTGCTGGTGTCGGACGTCGGCCGGGTCGAGGTCGGCCACAGCCCGCGTTCCGGCATCGTGTCGTTCAACCGCGCGGACAGCGTGGTCGAAGGCATCGTCCAGATGAGCAAAGGCGCGAACGCGGCCAAGGTCGTGGCCGACGTCAAGCAGGCGGTGGAGCAGCTCGGCGCGCGGCTGCCGCCGGGCGTGCGCATCCGCACCATCTACGACCGCAGCGAGCTGATCGGGCATTCGGTACGCACCGTGGCCGAGAACCTGGTGGTGGGCGCGCTGCTGGTGATCGCGATCCTCGTCATCTTTCTCGGCAACTGGCGCGCCGCCCTGATCGTGGCCGCCGTGATCCCGCTGTCGCTGCTGTGCGCCTTCATCGTGCTCGACGCGCGCGGGATTCCGGCCAACCTGATCTCGCTCGGCGCGGTCGACTTCGGCATCATCATCGACAGCGCCGTGGTGCTGGTCGAGGCGCTGCTGGTGCGCCTGCACCTGCAGGCGCGCGCCGCCCACCCGCCATCCGCGGAAGCGGCGGTCAGGGACACGGTGGCCGGCCTGGGCCAGCCCATCCTGTTCGCCAAGGCCGTGATCGTGGTCGCTTTCATCCCCATCTACACCTTCCAGCGCGTCGAAGGCAAGATCTTCTCGCCGGTCGCGTTCACGCTCAGCTTCGCGATGCTGGGCGCCCTGCTGCTGACCATGACGCTGCTGCCCGCACTGCTGGCCTGGGCCCACCGCGCCAGCCCGCTGCGCGAGCGGCCGAATGCCTGGCTGGCGCGGCTGCAGCGGGCCTACCGCGCCTTCCTGCTGCGCGCCCACGCGCACCGGCTTGCGGTGTTCGGCGCCTCCGCCGCGCTGCTGGCGCTGACCTTGGCGCTGGCGCCCCTGCTGGGCAGCGAATTCCTGCCGAAGCTGGACGAAGGCAACCTGTGGCTGACCATCGAGCTGCCGACCTCCAGCTCGCTCGAGACCACCAGCGGCATCGAACACCGGGTGCGCGCCATCCTGCAGTCCTACCCCGAGGTCGGGAATATCGTCGCGCACGTCGGCAGGCCGGATGACGGCACCGATCCCAAGGGACCGAACAATATGGAGGTCCTGGCCGACCTGCGCCCGCACCAGGAGTGGCGCTTCGCCGACAAGGAAGCGCTGGTCGCGGACATCTCGCGCCGCATCCATGCGCTGCCGGGCGTGCCGACGAATTTTTCCCAGGTCATCGAGGACAACGTCGAGGAAGCCCTGTCCGGCGTGAAGGGCGAGATCGCGGTCAAGCTGTACGGCCCCGACCTCGCGGTACTCGGCCGCAAGGCGGAACAGGTGGCCGAGATCCTGCGCGGGATCCGCGGCGCCGCCGACGTCGAGGCGGTGCGCATCGGCGGCCAGAGCGAACTCGATATCGCCATCGACCGCGAGCGCATCGCCCGCCTCGGCCTCAACGTCGCGGACGTGAATGGCGCGATCCAGGCCGCGCTGGGCGGGATCGCCGTCAGCCAGTTCTACGAAGGCGACCGTCGCTTCGACCTGACCCTGCGCCTGGACGAGAAGGCCCGCGATTCGCTGGACGGCATCGGCGCGCTGCAGGTCAGCCTGCCAGGCGCGGCCGGCAGCGTGCGCCTGGCCGACATCGCCCGGATCGGCACCCGCCAGGGCGCCGCCCGCATCAGCCGCGAAGGCGGCCAGCGCAACGCCTCCGTAAAGGCCAACCTGCTGGGCCGCGACCAGGGCAGCTTCGTCGCCGAAGCGCAGGCCAAGGTGGCCGCGCAGCTGCAGCTGCCGCCCGGCTACCGGATCGTGTGGGGCGGCCAGTTCGAGAACCAGCAGCGCGCGCTGCGGCGCCTGCGCATCATCGTGCCGCTGACCGCCTTCCTGATCTTCGCGCTGCTGTTCGGCGCCTTCCGCTCGGTGCCCAAGGCCTTGCTGGTGCTGGCGATCGTGCCGTTCACGCTGGTCGGCGCGGTGGCTGGACTGGCCCTGGCCGGACTGCATTTCTCGATCTCGGCGGCGGTCGGCCTGATCGCCGTGGCCGGCATCTCGGTCCAGAACGGCGTGATCCTGGTCGAGCAGATCGTCGAGGTGGCGCGCGGCGGCATGGCGCCGTGGCACAGCGCAGTGGAAGGTGCGGTGGGCCGCCTGCGTCCGATCCTGATGACGGCCCTGATGGCCGGCCTGGGCCTGCTGCCGGCCGCGCTGTCGCATGGAATCGGTTCGGAAACCCAGCGCCCGTTCGCCGTCGTGATCGTTGGCGGCATCGTCTCGGCGACGATCTTCACGCTGGTGCTGCTGCCGCTGGCCTATCCGTATTTTTCCGGACGCGGCCCGCGCCGCGAGGCCGCGGCGCCGGCGCAACCGGCCGAGGAGCCGGTAACTTGAGGAGGGAAATTGGCGGGCAGGTCAGGCGCTCAGGCGCGCCATCACGGACACCACGTGGTCGATCTGCTCGCGCGTATGCGCCGCGTTCAGCATGAAGCGAAGGCGCGCCTGACCCACCGGCACTGCCGGGAACTGGATCGCGTCGACGTGCACGCCCTCGGCCCGCAGCGCGCGCGCGAAATGCTGGCAGCGCGCGGCATCGCCGATCAGCACCGGCACGATCGGCGTGGCGGTCGAGGTCAACTCGTAGCCGAGCGGACGCATGCGCTCGACGAAGTAACGCTGGTTGTCCCACAGGCGCGCGCGGCGCTCCGGCTCTTCCTGCAGGATGTCGAGCGCGGCCAGCAGGGCGTTGGCCTGGTCCGGCGGCGGCGGGCAGGTGAAGCCGTAGGCGGAACTCGTCAGGCGCAGCACGTCGGCCATCTCGCGCTCGAGGGCGACGAAGCCGCCGATCGCGCCGAGCGCCTTGCTCAGCGTGCCCATCTGCATGATGGTCGGGCTGTAGCAGCCGAAGTGTTCGGAGGTGCCGCCGCCGTTCGCGCCCAGCACGCCGGTGGCGTGGGCATCGTCGATGTACAGGATGGCGCCGTAGCGCTCGGCCAGCTGGGTCAGCTCGGGCAGCGGCGCGATCGTGCCTTCCATGCTGAACACGCCGTCGCTGACGATGATCGGGCTGTAGCCGTCGGCCGCCTTGAGCAGCGATTCCAGGTGGTCCATGTCCGCATGGCGGTAGGTGTGGCGCACGGCGCCCGACATCAGGATGCCCTCGCGGATGCTGATGTGGTTGTACTCGTCCGTGAAATAGGCGTACTTGCGCCGCGTCTTGGCGCGGTAGCCGTGCAGGCGCGCGAGCATGCCGGCCTTGGTCAAGGTCGACAGCACGCCGATATTGGTCATGTAGCCGGTGACGAACAGCACCGCGTCGGTCTTGTGCTTGAGGGCGCCGAGGCGGCGCTCCAGCTCGCGGTACACCGGCAGGTCGCCGCCCAGCAGGCGCGACTCGCAGTTGCCGACGCCATAGCGATCGAGGCCGGCCTTGGCGGCATCGACCAGGCGCGGATGGTTGGCCAGTGCAAGGTAATTGTTGGTGCTGAAGGAGACGGCCGCTTCGCCGTTGACCCGGAACACCGGGTCGGGCAGCGTGTCGTGCACCGCCGATTCGTGATGGATGGCGTGGCTTCGCAGCCAGTCGGCGATATCGCTCAGGTCGTGCATGGTGATCGTGTGGCGGTGTGAAGAAGGATGGCGGGGCCAAAGGCCCACGTGCGGAGTGCGTGCAGTATAGGTGCGGCTGAACAGTGGAAATATTACGGTTCGGTAATGTCGTTGTAAGCACGCACGGATGACCAATCTGTAATGACACCGTCATACGACGCGGCTATCATGCGTGCGCTGTCACGAAGTGAGATTCCGATGTTCCGTTTTACCCAACAACAAGCCGCCTGGCTGCTGCTGGCCGCGCTGGCCCCGGCGGGCGCGCGCGCCGACGAACTGCCGCGGGAAGAAACCTGGAATGCCCACGCCCAGGCCACCTGGGTCTGGCAGCTCAAGCCTTCCTTCCCTGCCGCTTACAGCGGGCCGAACAGCCTGTCGCCGCAGCGCGAGACCGGCTATTCCTTCAGCGCCACCGCCGCCTTCGGCCTGCGCCCCTGGGCCGGGGGCGAACTCTATCTCGACCCGGAACTGGTGCAGGGCAAGGCCTTCTCTGGCCTGCACGGCCTGGGCGGCATGAGCAACGGCGAGCAGCAGAAGACCAGCGGCCCCAACCCGACGCTGTACCGCGCGCGCCTGTTCCTGCGCCAGACCTGGAACCTGGGCGGCGAACGGCAGGCGGTGGAATCCGACCTGAACCAGCTGGCGGGTGCGGTCGATAGCCGGCGCCTGGTGCTCACGGCCGGCAACCTGGCCGTCAGCGACATCTTCGACAACAACGCCTATGCCCACGACGCCCGCAGCGAGTTCATGAACTGGGCCCTGCTGGCGCATGGGGCATGGGACTTCGCGGCCGATGCCCGCGGCTATACCTGGGGCGCGGCGCTCGAGTACTACGACGGTCCGTGGGCGGTACGCGCCGGACGCTTCATGATGCCGGCCGAATCGAACGGCCTGCCGCTCGACAAGCGCATCTTCCGCCACTACGGCGACCAGCTCGAAGTCGAACGCGCCACCTCCTGGCTGGGCCAGCCCGGCAAGCTGCGCCTGCTGGCTTTCCGCGACCGCGCGCGCATGGGCGGCTTTCGCGATGCGCTGGCGGCGGCGGACGGCGGCATTCCGGACGTGGGGCAGGTGCGCCGCGAACGCAGCAAGACCGGATTCGGGGTGAGCGCCGAACAGGCGCTCGGCGAGAATGCGGGCGTGTTCGCGCGCGCCAGCTGGAACGACGGCCGCTCGGAGACCTATGCCTTCGCCGAGATCGAGCGTTCCGTCTCCGCCGGGGTCACGCTGCAAGGCGCGGCCTGGGGCCGGGCCGGCGACAGCCTCGGCCTGGCCGTCGTGAGGAACGGCCTGTCGGCCGCGCACCGCGCCTACCTGGCCGCCGGCGGCGTCGGTGCCTTCATCGGCGACGGCCGCCTCGACTACCGCCCGGAATCGATCGCCGAGGCCTACTACAAGATTCCGCTCGCGAAGGGTGTCGAGCTGACGCTCGACTTCCAGCACATCGCCAACCCCGGCTACAACCGGGCGCGCGGGCCGGTCGACGTCGGCTCGCTGCGCCTGCACCTGTCGTACTAAAATCAGTACTAGTCCGCCAGGAACATCTCCTGCAGGTCGTTGAGGAAGCGCTGTCCCAGCTCGGTCGGCTTGATGAGCTTGAAATCGCGGTCGATCAGGCCTTTCGCTTCGGCTTCGTTGAGGGCCTTCTCGATCATGGTGATGGACAGCCCGGTGCGCTCGCCGAACAGGTTCGGATCGAAGCCGCCGGTCAGGCGCAGCGCGTTGAGCATGAACTCGAAGCCCATGTCGGCGCGCGCGATCTCGTGCTCCTCGCTCACCGCATTGCCCTTTTGCGCCGCCTCGATGAAGGAAGCCGGCTGCTTGTAGCGCACCTGGCGCAGCACGCGGTGCGGGAAGGACAGCTTGGAGTGGGCGCCGGCGCCGATGCCGAGATAGTCGCCAAAGCTCCAGTAATTCAGGTTGTGGCGCGCCCGGTGTCCCGGCTTGGCATAGGCCGAGACCTCGTAGTGCTCATACCCTGCCCCCGCCATCTTCTCGAGGATCATGTCCTGGATGTCGGCGCTCTCGTCGTCGCTGGGCAGCTGCGGCGGATACTTGGCGAACACCGTGTTCGGCTCCATCGTCAGGTGGTACAGCGACAGGTGGGGCGGCGCGAAGGAGAGCGCGGTATCGATGTCGCGCTTTGCCTCATCCAATGTCTGCCCGGGCAGCGCAAACATCAGGTCGAGGTTGAAGTTGTCGAAGTTGGCCTGCGCGATCTCGACAGCCTTCCTCGCTTCGTTCTCGTCATGGATGCGGCCCAGGGCCTGCAGGTGCCTGCCGTTGAAGCTCTGGATGCCGATCGACAGACGGTTGATGCCGCTGGCGCGGTAGGCCTTGAACTTCTCGGCCTCGAAGGTGCCGGGATTCGCTTCCATCGTGATCTCGGCATTGATCTCCAGCGGCAGCAGGGTGCGCAGGTCGGACAGCAGGCGGTCCAGCGCGGCCGCCGACATCAGGCTGGGCGTGCCGCCGCCGATGAACACGGTGTGGATCTTGCGGCCCCAGATCAGCGGCAGCGACTGTTCGAGGTCGGCGCGCAGCGCGTCCAGGTATTCCTGTTCCGGGGCCAAGCCCTTCGATTCGTGCGAGTTGAAGTCGCAATAGGGGCATTTGCGCACGCACCAGGGCCAGTGGATGTACAGCGACAGCGGCGGCAGCGCCGCCAGGTTCAGGGAACCAGGCTGCAGGTATTGCAGGGCGGCGGTGGCCGGGGAACGCATGTCGTTCGAACTGCGAGTGCCGGCCGGGACGCCGTTGCCGACGGGTTTAATCGGGATCATTTCAGTTTCAGCTTGTCGACCAGTGCGCGGATCGCCTGGCCCCGGTGGGAAATCGCGTTCTTTTCGGCCGGCTCCAGCTCGGCGGTGGTCTTGCCCAGTTCCGGGATCAGGAAATGGGGGTCGTAGCCGAAGCCGTTGGCGCCGCGCGGCGCATCCACGATCCGGCCGCGCCAGATGCCGTCGGCGATCACCGGCTGCGGGTCGTCGGCGTGGCGCACATAGACCAGCACGCAGTAGTAATAGGCGGACTTGTCGGCGTGGCTTGCGAGGTCCTGGATCAGCTTCTCGTTGTTGCGGGCGTCCGACTTCGGCTCGCCGGCATAGCGCGCCGAGTATACGCCGGGCGCGCCGCCGAGGGCGTTCACGCACACGCCGGAATCGTCGGCCAGCGCCGGCAGGCCGGTCAGGCGCGAGGCGTGGCGGGCCTTCTGCAGGGCGTTCTCGACGAAGGTGCCGAAAGGCTCTTCCGCTTCGGGAACGTTGAATTCGCCCTGCGGATGCAGTTCGAAGCCGATCGGGGACAGCAGCTGGGCAAATTCCTTGAGCTTGCCTGCGTTATTCGAGGCAAGGATGAGGCGTTGGGTCATGGTCTTGTTGGAAAGCGCGGGGAAGGCCATATTTTAGCCGTCTTGACTTATCCGGGTGCGGTACTAGGCTGATTCATCGGCCACATGGGGCCGAGTCACTGGAGAGATGTCATGGACGCACAACAAAACAAGCAAGTGATACAGGAAGCTTACCGTCTGTTCCTGAACGGCGACATCCGCGGCGTGATCGAACGCTGCGACGACAATGCGGAATGGACCAGCCCGGACTCGGAATACATCCCCTTCGCCGGCACCTTCCACGGCAAGCAAGGCATTGCGGATTTCTTTTCCCGGCTGGACGCCAATGCGCAAGCCCTGCGCTTCGAACCGCGGGAATTCGTGGCGGAAGGCGACAAGGTCATCGTCCTCGGGCATGCCACGTGGCAGGCCAAGCCGACCGGACGCAGTTTCGATACCCCCTTCATCCACGCGTTCACCATGCGTGACGGCAAGGTGATCCGATTCGAAGCGCATGCCGACACGGCGGCCGGCGAACGGGCTTTCCGTTCAGACCAGTCCGCCCAGCCTTCCATGCCGAGCCAGCTGCACCATTAAACGCCAGGGCCGAGAGGACGTGGCGCCACCCCTTCATTGCTCATGACCACCGGCCGGATCGTGCCGTCCTCATTGAAGATCATCCGGTCGATGGCCATCTCGCGGTGGTGGCCGTTGTCGTCGCCCAGCGGCCGGCGGTGATAGACGATATACCAGTCGTCGGTCCCCGGCACGTTCACCACCGAATGGTGCCCCGCGCCGCGTGCGATCTTGCCGTCCTGCGCCAGGATCGTGCCGATGCGCTTGAACGGCCCGACGGGCGAGGAACCCATCGCATAGGCGACGCGGTAGTCGGGCCCGGTCCAGCCGCCTTCCGACCACATCAGGTAGTACACGCCCTTGCGCTTGACCATGAAGGAGCCTTCCACATAGTCGGGGTCGGGCGTGATTTCCTTGTAGGTCGTGCCGCCGGGGAAAGGCAGCACGCTCAGCAGGTCCGGCGCCAGCCTGACCACGTTGGCGTGCTTCCAGCCGCCGTAGTACATATAGAACTGGCCGTCGTCGTCCCTGAACACCATCTGGTCGATCGGCTGGGCGCCGTTGACGATCTCGCCGATCAGCGGCTTGCCGATGGCATCCCTGAACGGTCCCTCGGGGCGGTCGCTGACGGCCACGCCGATGCCGCCCGGCTGGCCGTTGCTCTTGATGTCGTTGGCGCCGAAGAACAGGTAGTACCTGCCCTTGTGCTCGATCGCCGACGGCGCCCAGACCGCGTAGGCGGCCCAGGCGACGTTTTCGACGTCGAGCACGTGGCGATGTCTGGTCCAGTGCACCAGGTCAGGGGAAGAAAAGGCGTCGAGGAAGGTCTGCTTCAGGTAGGGCTCCCAGATCAGCTCCTTCTGCGCGCGCATCTTCTCCTGCGCGGCCGTGAAGCGGGTGGAACGGTCCTGCTTGCCGTAGTCGTCGGAATAGGTCGGGTAGATCCAGTACTGGCCCTTGAAGATGCGGAT
Organism: Massilia sp. 2TAF26; assembly: GCF_052115005.1. NCBI lineage: Bacteria > Pseudomonadati > Pseudomonadota > Betaproteobacteria > Burkholderiales > Oxalobacteraceae > Massilia > Massilia sp. 2TAF26. Next base: position 72,315 of record NZ_JBFRFV010000011.1, on the reverse strand, counting down.
TTCGGGATCGGCGTACCAGCCGGGGACGATCGGGTTGGCCGCCTGTGCGAGGGTGCCGGCGGCGGCCATCCACAGCGAGATCGCGGCGTGGCTTACGAGACGTGGATACTTTTTCATCACTCTCATCGATGTCAGTCGAAGTGGTCATTCCCAAAACTATTATCGCCGACGAAAAAGGCGAATGTTCCGAAAGCGCCGCTCGTCCACGTCTGTTTCGTGGTTTCGCGATAAACGAATCATTTGCCGCCGCTATTTACCTATCAAGACATGGAGGCTGTTTGGAAACGCTCCCATTTCCACCGGAAATTGCTTTGCATCGTGTTAATTGTTCGCTAGCATCCCGCCATTACATGATTACGTAATCCCGAGGAGACCCATGAGCACCACCGAAATCTTCCTGCTCGCGATGCTGCTGATCTTCGTCGCGCCCTACCTGGTCTGGCGTCTCTTCAGGACCGATTACTTCGCCCCGCTGGCCATCGTCCAGATCATCATGGGCATCGTGCTGGGGCCGGGCGTGGTCGGTGCCCTCTTCCCCGAATACCACCGCTTCGTCTTCAATCCCGACGTCGTGAAGACCCTGAACGGCGTCGCGCAATGGGGCGTGATGCTGTTCGTGATGCTGGCCGGCGTCGAACTCGACCTCAAGAAGGTCTGGCAGTACCGCCGCGAAAGCGCGACCGCGGCCGGCCTGTCGCTCGGCATGCCGCTGCTGTTCGGCTGCGGCGCCGCCCTCCTGCTGGTCCATTACGAAGGCTGGATGGGACCGAAGGCCGCGACCTGGCAGTTCATGCTGGGCACCGGCATGGGTTGCGCGGTGACCGCGCTGCCGGTGCTGGTGCTGCTGATGGAGAAACTCGACATCCTGCGCCAGCCGATGGGCCAGCGCATCCTGCGCTACGCCAGCCTCGACGACGTCGCCATCTGGGGCGTGCTGGCGCTGATCATGCTCGACTGGGAACGCGTGGGCCGCCAGCTCGGCTTCCTGCTCGCGTTCGCCATCTTGACCGTTTTGTTCCGCCGCCTGATGGCGCGCCTGCCGCGCAGCGACCGCTGGTACGTCGCCGTGATCTGGCTGATCGCCTGCTCCTTCGGCGCCGACTGGGCCGGCCTGCACTTCATGGTCGGCGCCTTCCTGGCCGGCGTGGTGATGGACGCCGAGTGGTTCGGCCAGGACCAGCTCGACGCCCTGTTCAAGAACGTGCTGCTGGTGCTGATGCCGGTGTTCTTCCTCAGCACCGGCCTGCGCACCAAGTGGGACCTGGGCGGCTACCAGGTGTTCTTCGTCGGCGGCCTGCTGCTGTTCGCGTCGGTGGCCGGCAAGCTGGCCGGCGCCCGCATCGCCGGCAAGGTCCTCAAGTGGAAGGATGGCGAGGCCTCGATCATCGGCTGGCTGCTGCAGACCAAGGGCCTGATCGAGATCATCTTCGCCAACATCCTGCTCGACAAGCAGATCATCACCAGCGAGACCTTCACGGCCTTGCTGCTGATGGCGGTCGGCAGTACCATGCTGACGACACCCGTGGTGCACCCGAAGCTGAACCGGGCGCAGAACCGCGGATTGGTCAATCAGGCCAGCTCCTGACTTCATGAACCGTATGGCGAGAACGGGACTCACGAAATCCCTGATCAGGGCCTGTCGCGACCGGCTGCTGGCCGAGGGCCGCTACCCCTTCGTCGACGCGCTGCGCCTGCGGCCGCCGGCGCTGAAGTTCCTCTGATCTGCCGCCGGATTACGCCGCCAGGCCCAGCGCCCGCTTCTGCACGGTCACCAGCTCGCGGATACCCAGCTCGGCCAGGTCGAGCAGGCGGTTCATGCCGGCGCGCGAGAACGCCGCGCCTTCGGCCGTGCCCTGCACTTCGACGAAGTGGCCGAGATCGGTCATCACCACGTTCATGTCGGTGTCGCAGTCCGAATCCTCGATGTAGTCGAGGTCGAGCACCGGCATGCCTTTGTAGACGCCCACCGACACCGCCGCCACGAACTGCTTGACCGGCACCGCGCCGAGCAGGCCCTGGCCGACCAGGGCATTGAAGGCATCGTAGGCCGCCACCATCGCGCCCGTGATCGAGGCCGTGCGGGTGCCGCCGTCGGCCTGGATCACGTCGCAGTCCAGGTGCAGGGTGCGCTCGCCGAAGGCCTGCAGGTCGAACGCCGCACGCAGTGAGCGGCCGATCAGGCGCTGGATCTCCTGGGTGCGGCCGGACTGCTTGCCGCGCGCCGCCTCGCGGTCCATGCGCGTGTGGGTCGAGCGCGGCAGCATGCCGTATTCCGCCGTCATCCAGCCCTGCCCTTTCCCCTTCAGGAAGCCGGGCACCTTGTCTTCGATGCTGGCGGTGCAGATCACCTTGGTGTCGCCGCATTCGATCAGCACCGAACCCTCGGCATGCTTGGTGTACTGGCGGGTCAGCCTGACGTCGCGCAGCTGGTCGACGGTACGGTTGCTGGGGCGGGAAGTGAAGCTCATTGGGGTCCTTGTCATTTGAGTAGCTGGGATGATTTCTCGATCGCGTCGCGGATCTCGGCGATGGCTTTTTCGATGTCATCGTCGTCGAAGTCGTCGGCCATGCCGGCGGCGGCGGGATGCTCGGCCAGGCGGGTCGTGACCTCGCCTTCCGGCAGCATCAGGGTCGAGACCATGCTGTCGTCGCCGGCGGACGGCGCATCATGCGCGCCCTGCCACTGGATGGCGAGGGCGGTGGTGTTGTCGGCGCGCTGGCCGGCGATCGCGGTGGCCATGCCGATCATGTCCGGCACCGCCTGCACGATCGTGTGGGTCGAGAGCTGGTGCACGATCTCGGTGTCGGGCAGGACGCCCCACAGGCCGTCCGAACAGAGCAGCAGGACGTCGCCCGGCTCCAGGCTGGCCTGGCGCGACAGCTCGACCCTGGGCGGCGCCGACGCCCCCAGGCAGCTGTACAGCTTGTTGCGGTCCGGATGGGTGTTGCGCTCGCCGGGGTCGGCCAGGCCCTTGGCGATCAGGTGCTCGATGTGCGAATGGTCGCGCGTGCGCGCCAGGATCTGGCCGCGCCGCAGCCAGTACAGGCGCGAGTCGCCGCAGTGGGCCCAGACGGCGCAGTTGTGCTGGACCAGGCAGGCGACGATGGTGGTGCGCGGATTGTCCGGCATCGCGTGTTCGCGGGCATAGCGCTGGATCGCTTCATGGGCCTGCATGAAGGCCTCTTCGAGGAAGCGCTCCGGCTTCTTCACCCAGGGCGTGGCCACGTTGCGGAACAGGGTCGACATGGTCTGCAGGGCGATGGTCGCCGCGACCTCGCCGCGCTGGTGGCCGCCCATGCCGTCGGCCAGTACGAGCAGCAGGGCCTCGCGGGTGTAGCTGTAGCCCATGCGGTCCTGGTTGACTTTGCGGCCGCCGATATGGCTCTGCTGGTAGACGGAAAACTGCATCGGGTTCCTTTCAGGTCTGGCCGCGGAAGCGGTTGACGAAGCCGCGCCAGCCGGACATCGGCGCTTCCTGTGCCGGGGTCGGCGCCGGCGCATGCGCCGAAGGGCCGGTTTGCAGCACCTTCTGCACCGCGAACACGCTCTGCGGGCGCGCCAGCGGATCCATCGCCAGGCAGGCCCTCACCATCGCCACCAGTTCGGCCGAATAGGCCACGCCGATCTTGTTGATGCGGGCCGCCATCTCGTCCGCGCCCCTGCGCTGGTCGGCCGGCTGCGGCGGCGCCCCGGCCATGCAGGCATAGATCGCGGCGCCGATGCTGTAGATGTCGGTCCAGGGGCCGAGCGTGGCGCCCTTCGCGTACAGCTCGGGGGCGGCGAAGCCCGGCGTGTACATCGGCGCCAGGGTCGGCACGTCGGTGTTGATGGTCTGGCGCGCGGCGCCGAAGTCCAGCAGCAGCGGGGTGCCATCGGTACGCAGGTAGATGTTGGCGGGCTTCAGGTCGAGGTGCAGCAGCTTGTTGGCATGGACCTCGCGCAGGCCGCCGCAGACGCCCTTGAAGGACTGGCGGATGAAGCCCTCGCCGGCGCGCTGCCCCCGCGCCAGCAGGCGCGAGATCTGCTCCTGCAGGGAGTGGCCGGACTCGTAGGCCATCACCATGTAAACCGTGTCGTTGGCGCGGAAGAAGTTCAGCACCCGCACCACGTTCGGATGGACGATCTTCGCCAGCGCCCTGCCCTCTTCGAAGAAGCACTTCAGGCCGATGCGGAAGACCGGCAGGTTGGCCTTCGAAATGCTCGGGGCCAGCTCGCCGGGCTGGCGCAGCGCCAGGGCGCTGGGCAGGTATTCCTTGATCGCGACCGCATTGCCGTCGCCGTCATATGCAAGATAAACAATACTGAACCCGCCGGACGCAATTTTCTTTACAATGCGATATCCGCCAATTTCCAGCCCGTCGGGCAGGGGAGCGTTATTTTGTGCAGCCATTTGGGAAAGTATTCCTTGCGTAACACGGCGATTGTGTGGATAAATCACCGCTTTGTAAAGAATAAACGGCCACTTCAGGGCCTGTGATTATCCGGGGACTCCATTGAGCATTTCTAGCATGACAGGTTATGCGGTCGCCACCAGCGAAGGCGCTGCGGGTACCCTCACGATCGAGATCAAGAGCGTCAATTCGCGCTTCCTCGACCTCCAGTTCCGCATCAACGACGAGCTTCGTGCGCTCGAACCGGACCTGCGCTCGGCGATCATGGCTGCGATCACGCGCGGCAAGGTAGAAGTCCGCCTCTCGTTCGGCCGCAAGGCGGCGAGCGGCTCCCAGGTGCTGAACCACGAGCTGCTGGCCGACCTCGCGCGGCTGCAGGGCGAGGTCACGCGCCATTTCGTGTCCGCTCCCCCGATGACGGTGGCCGAGCTGCTGCGCTGGCCGGGCGTGATCGAGGAAGCCCAGGTGGGCCAGGAGTCGCTGCAGGCCGACGTCGCCGAGCTCACCAAGAAAGTGGTGGCCAACTTCGTCGACAGCCGCCAGCGCGAAGGCGCGGCCCTGGAAGCGATGCTGCTGTCGCGCATCGAATCGATGGAAGCCATCGTCAAGCGCATCATGCCGCTGATCCCGCAGGTGATCTCGCAGTTCCAGCAGAAAGCGGTCGAACGCATGCAGGACGCGCTGGGCCTGGCCGGCCACGGCAATCCGCAGGTGCTGACGCGACAGGAAGTTTTCGAACGAATTCGCCAGGAAGTCACTTTGTATGGCATCCGCATCGACGTCTCCGAGGAGCTGTCGCGCCTGACCGCGCACCTGAACGAGACCCGCCACATCCTGAAGAAAGGCGGCCAGGTCGGCAAGCGCCTGGACTTCATGATGCAGGAGCTGAACCGCGAAGCGAACACGCTGGGCGCCAAGGCTTCGGTCAAGGAGCTGGCGGATGCGTCGATGGAGCTCAAGCTCCTTATCGAGCAGATGCGGGAGCAGGTGCAGAATCTCGAATAATCGCGGGTCAGAGCCCGAATTTCACGGTTGGGCTCTGACCCCGACTGATTAAACGGGTCAGAGCCCGAACTTGGCGGGTGGGCTCTGACCCCGACTGACTATACGCCGGGCTGATTTGCCTGGCGCACGTGGGCACGGGGTGCCCACCCTACATCGATTCGTAGGGTGGGCACTCCGTGCCCACGGACATTATGAATATCGAATACACGTAACAAAGGAACAACCATGCACACCAACGCCTTCTCCGGCAGCCTCTTCATTGTCGCGGCCCCGTCGGGCGCCGGCAAGTCGACCCTGGTCAATGCGCTGCTGGCGCAGGAGCCGGGCATCAAGCTGTCGATCTCGACCACCACGCGTCCGCCGCGCCCGGGCGAGCAGGACGGCGTCCATTACCAGTTCACCACCGCCGAGGATTTCGTCGCCCGCTCCGAGCGCGGCGAGTTCCTGGAGTGGGCCGAGGTACACGGCAATTACTACGGCACCAGCCGCCTGATGGTGGAACAGGAGATGAAGAACGGCACCGACATCCTGCTGGAAATCGACTGGCAGGGCGCGCGCCAGGTGAAGAAGCTGTTCCCGGATGCGGCCGGCATCTTCATCCTGCCGCCGTCGATCGCGGCGCTGGAGGAGCGGCTGCACAAGCGGGGCACCGACGAACCGCACATCATTACGCGACGTTTGCTGGCTGCGGGCGGCGAGATCGCTCACGCTCCCGAGTTCGAGTATGTTATCATCAACGAAGAGTTCAACGTCGCCCTGTCCGAGCTGCAGGCGATTGTCAAAGCGACACGAGCACGATTCGCCCAGCAGGCGGCCCGCAATGCTTCGCTGTTCGCGCAGTTGGGAATCCACGCGCATCAACCGCAAAATTAAACCCTCCGGGGTCATTGGCTGACGCCGATCGACCTCGACCGATCATCATTTTGGAGTAGACCATGGCCCGCATCACCATCGAAGATTGCCTGAAAAACGTCCCGAACCGTTTCCAGCTGACCCTGGCCGCCACCTACCGCGCACGCCAGCTGCTGCAGGGCCACACCCCGAAGGTCGAAGCCAAGGACAAGCCGACCGTCGTCGCCCTGCGTGAAATCGCCGCCGGCAAGGTCGGCCTGGAAATGCTGAAAAAGGTCCCGATGTAATTTTTGGGGTCAGATTTCTTGGCAGATTTCTTGGGGTCGGATCCCGGTTTTTACGCCTGGGATCTGGCCCCAACTGATTTTGGAGCCGGAATCAGTGAATCGAGAATAAGTCGGGGTCAGAGCCCAACCGCATGAACCGGGCTCTGACCCCGACTTATTCTGATATGCTGTTCTCCACAGCGGCCGATTTTCTTCGAGTATGACTTTGTCTCCACCGGATTCCATCCACTCAGGCACCACCAAAGGCCGGCCCAGCCGGCCTGCAAAGCCACAGGAAGCCGAACCGGCGCCTGCTCCTGGCGTCGCGTCGATCAGCCACCTGGCCAGCAAGCTGGCCGAATACCTCACGCCCGCCGAACTCAAGAAGGTCAAGGAAGCCTACCGCTTCTCCGACGAGATGCACCTCGGCCAGGTGCGCAAGTCGGGCGAACCCTATATCTCCCATCCGATCGCCGTCGCCGAGATCTGCGCCGACTGGAAGCTCGACGCCCAGGCCATCATGGCCGCGCTGCTGCACGACGTGATCGAGGACCAGGACGTCAAGAAGGAAGAGCTGCTCGAGCGCTTCGGCCCGCAGGTGGCGAACCTGGTCGACGGCCTGTCCAAGCTGGAGAAGATCGAATTCCAGAGCGTGGTCGAGGCCCAGGCCGAAAACTTCCGCAAGATGCTGCTGGCCATGGCATCCGACGTGCGCGTCATCCTGATCAAGCTGGCCGACCGCCTGCACAATATGCGCACGCTGGGCGTGATGGCGCCCGCGAAGAAGCGCCGCATCGCCGGCGAGACCATGGAAGTCTACGTGCCGATCGCGCACCGGCTCGGCCTGAACGACATCTACCGCGAGCTGCAGGACCTGTCGTTCTCGCACCTGTACCCGCTGCGCTACCGCACCCTGGCCAAGGCGATCAAGGCCGCGCGCGGCAACCGCCGCGAAGTGGTCAAGAAGATCCTCGACGCCGTCAAGAACCAGCTCGCCGCCGTCGGCATCCATGCCGAAGTCTACGGCCGCGAGAAGACCCTGTTCGGCATCTATAAAAAGATGCGCAACAAGCACCTGTCGTTCTCGCAGGTGCTGGACGTGTACGGCTTCCGCGTGGTCGTCGACACCGTGCCGAACTGTTATGTGGCGCTCGGCACCCTGCATGCCCTGTACAAGCCGATGCCCGGCAAGTTCAAGGACTACATCGCGATCCGCAAGATCAACGGCTACCAGTCGCTGCATACCACCCTGATCGGCCCCTACGGCACCCCGGTCGAATTCCAGATCCGCACCCAGGAAATGCACCGCACCGCGGAAAGCGGCGTGGCGGCGCACTGGCTGTACAAGACCGGCGACCAGAACATGTCGGACCTGCAGCAGCGTACCCACGTCTGGCTGCAGTCGCTGCTCGACATCCAGCAGCAGACCGGCGACTCGGCCGAGTTCCTCGAGCACGTCAAGGTCGACCTGTTCCCGGATTCGGTCTACGTGTTCACGCCGAAGTCGAAGATCATCGCCCTGCCCCGCGGCGCGACCCCGCTCGACTTCGCCTACTCGATCCACACCGGCATCGGCGACCACACCGTGTCCGTCAAGATCAACCACGAGCCGGCCCAGCTGCGCACCGAGCTGCACAATGGCGACATCGTCGAGATCGAGACCGACCCGAACTCGCGCCCGAGCCCGACCTGGCTCTCTTTTGTGCGCACCGGCAAGGCGCGCTCGGCGATCCGCCACTACCTGCGCACCATCAACCTGAACGAATCGGTGGAACTGGGCCAGGAACTGCTGTCGCAGGCACTGGGCCAGCTGGGCATCCGCGGCGAAATCCAGCAAACCACGATCGAGAAGCTGCTGTCCGAATCCTCGGCCAAGTCGATGGAGGAGCTGTACGCCGACATCGGCATCGGCAAGCGCATGCCGGCGCTGGTGGCGCGCCACATCTTCGGCCTGATGGACAATCCGGTCGACACGGTGCCCACCCAGCCGAGCAGTTCGCCGGAACTGGATCCGGTCACGATCTACGGCAGCGAAGGCGTGTCGGTGCAGCTGGCGCCCTGCTGCCTGCCGATCCCGGGCGACCAGATCATCGGCCAGCTGCGCCGCGACCAGGGCCTGGTGGTCCACACCGGCGATTGCTCGCAGGCCAAGCGCCTGCGCAACAAGGAGCCGGACCGCTGGATTGCGGTCCAGTGGGGTACGGAGCTGAACCGCCGCTTCGACTGCCGCATCCGCCTGCTGATCAACAACGAGAAGGGCATCCTCGCCCGAGTCGCCGCCGAGATCGGCGAGTCCGACGCCAACATCACCTATGTGGGCATGGACGAGGACGACGAACACATGATGACCCAGCTGCGCTTCACCATCCAGGTGAAGGACCGCGTGCACCTGGCCCACCTGATCCGCAACCTGCGGCGCGTGGCCGGCGTGAACCGGGTCGAGCGCGAGCGGACCTGATTTGCGCGTGGGCTCGGAGAGCCCGCGCGTTCAACGCACGGCCGCCAGATCGAACAAGGGGTTGTAGATCAATCCCAGCACATTCCCGAACGGGTCTTCCAGCTCGCCCACCTTGATCCCCTCCCCGACCTCCTGGATGGCTTCATGCACGGTCGCACCCAGCCCGAGGATGCGCGCGAACTCGGCCTCGATGTCGTCCACGCCCCAGTACACCACCGAGCCCGCCGTGCCCGGCGTCCCGTCCGGCACCAGGCCGAGTTCGAAGCCGCCGATGGCGAAGCCAACGTAGAAAGGCTGGTCGAAATAAGGTGCGCTGCCGAACACCTCCGTGAACCAGGCCTTGGCCTTGCCGAGGTCGGACACCGGGTACTTCACGGTACGTAATCCCTTGATCATATTCGTCTCCTTGAATGGCAAAGCGGCATCATGCCCGACGCCGCCCGCCGTGTATTGGAAAAATGGAAGCTTTACTTGGCCGGGCTCACATTGATGAAGGGGATGGCGCCGCCGGCCACGTTGGGCAGCTTGCCGTCCCACTTCTCGATGGCCTGGCGCTGGTTCTCCATCTCGCGCAGGCGGATCAGTTCCGGCGTCACCTGCTGGCGCTGCACGGCCAGCGATTCGGCCTCGGCCCTGGCCTGGGCCACGCGCTGCTTGGCTTCGACCTCGATGCGCTGCAGGTCGCGTTCCGCCTTCAGCTTGAGCTGCTCGGCCGTGGTCTTGGCTTCGATCGCCTCGTTGAAGGAGCGCGAGAAGTTGAAGTTCACGATCGAGAACTCGTCCACGACGATGCCGTGGCGCGCCAGGCGCTCGCGCAGCTGGGTCACGATCTGGTCGCGCACGTCGGTGCGCTTGGCGATCAGCTCCTCGGCCGTGAAGCGCGCGGTGACGGCCTTCACGGCTTCCTGCACCGATGGGATGATGATGCGCGTGCCCGGCTCGTTGCCGAGGTCGCGGAACACCGTCACGGCGGCTTCCGGCTTGACGTGGTAGTTCAGGGCCACGCGGGTGTGCACGGTCTGCAGGTCGCGCGAAGCGGCATCGCCGTCGCCCTCGCCCTTCTGGATCGAGACGTTGACCAGGTTGAGCTTCTGCGCCAGCGGCACGCGGAAGTGGATGCCCTCGCTCAGCACCTCGCTGCTCGGGCTGCCGAAGGTCGTCATCACGCCGCGGTGACCCGCCGGCACGGTGCCGAAGGGCGCCAGCGCCACCAGCAGGATCAGCACGATCACAAACCCCAAGGCCTTCAACGGAAAGCTTCGCATTTCGATGTCCCTTTCTGAATTGTTCTGACGAACTATTTATGAACTGCCAACAAAGTGTATAGCGGCAGAAGCGATAAGAACATCAGGAAATTCGGATGTTGAAGTTCAGGAAATTCGAAGCTGGCCTCAAGCTCGCTCCCGGTTTGTCTTCAAGGCGGCGCGCTGCAAGATCGCCGCCAGGCGTTCCAGGTCGACCGGCTTGATCAGGTGTTCGTCGAAGCCGGCCAGCAGCGATTCCGTGCGGTCTTCCTTGCGGCCGCGGCCCGTCAGGGCGATCAGGTAGGGCCTGGGATGGACGCGCGCAAGCTGGCGCGCGAGCTCGAGTCCGTCGACGTGGGGCATGCCGAGGTCGAGAATCAGGATGTCCGCCGGGCGCTCGCCGAACATCCTCAATGCCTGCTCGCCATCGTAGGCCACCGTCACCTCCGCGCCGCGGGCACGCAGCAGCATGGCCAGGGACTCGGCGGCGTCCACGTTATCGTCGGCCACGAGGACGCTGGCCTCGAGCTTCGCCGCCGGTTCGCAGCCGGCGGCCGGCGGCTGCGCATCCCGATGGCGGCTGGCCAGCGGCAGGCACAGGGTGAAGGTGGAGCCGCGATCCTTGCCCTCGCTGGCCGCGGTGAGCGTGCCGCCATGCAGTTCGGCCAGGCCGCGGGCGAGCGACAGGCCGATGCCCAATCCTCCCTGGGCCAGGTGACGCGCGCTGCCCACCTGGACGAAGGCCTCGAACACCTGGGAAAGCATGTCCGGCTCGATGCCGATGCCATTGTCGCTGACGGTGAACATGCAGTGCGCATCCGCTTTCTCGAGCCGCACCTCGATCCGGCCGCCCGCGGGCGTGTACTTTGCCGCGTTGTTCAACAGGTTCGACATGAGCTGGGCGATCCGGACCGGATCGGCAAGCACCCACACGGGTTCGTCCGGCAAAGCGATGTCGACGCGATGGCGCCCGGCCTCGATGAGCGGCATGCTGACCTGGAGCGCTTCGTGCACCAGGCCGGTCAGGTCGATGGTCTCCTTCCGCAATTGAATCTTGCCGCGGCCGATACGCGACACATCGAGCAGATCGTCGAGCAGGCGGCCCATGCGGGCGCTCTGGCGGCTGATCATCGCCGCGAGCCATTCGACGCGCTCCCGGTCCGCATGCTGGCTCACGAGCAGCGAGGCCGCGTTGGCGATCGGCGCCAGCGGGTTGCGCAACTCATGGGCGAGGGTGGCGATGAAGACGTCCTTGCGCGCATCCGCCTCGGTCAACTGGGCCATCGCCTGCTTGCGTTCCGTGATGTCGAGCGCGAGCGAGAAGACCGCGTCGATCCTGCCCTGCTCGTCGCGCAGCGCCGAATTGTGCCATTCGCATTGCACGACCGTGCCGTCGCGCCGGATATTCCGGTTTTCGCTCTTGATGTAGGCGGCCTCGTCGGTGACGAGCGCAGCCATGATCCCGTCGACGATGTGGAGATCGTCGGGATGGATGAGCTGGAGGGCATCGATCGGTTTGCCGATCACCTCGGAGGCGGGCCAGCCGAACAGTTCCTCGGCGCGCTTACTCCAGCGCCGCACGATGCGGTCGCCGCCCCACTCGATGGCGGCCAGCGGCGTGTTTTCCAACAGGGCGTGCAGGCGCTCGAGATATTCCCACTGGGCCCGTTCGGCCTCGATCCGCTCGGTCACGTCGTTCACGACGACCACCCTGGCGGCCAGGCTTCCTTCGCTGGTGTAGATCGGCGCGCCGCTGACCGAGAAGACCCGGCGGTCTCCCGCGGCCACGCGTTCCACGATCTCGTCTTCGAAGGGGCCTTGCCCGGCCGCGCGGTCGGCCTGCGCGACGACCATGTCCATGATCCCGGACCGGCCGCCGTCGATCAGCGCCTTGCCGCGTGCGTTGACGACGGCCTGGCGCTCGTCGCCGTCGAAGACGAACACCCCTTCGGGCAGCTGGTGCAGGACGGCCGCCAGCAATTCGTTGGACTTTTCGCGCACCCGCGATTCGATCATGTCGTCGAAGGCCGCTCGCAGGCGCACGTGGATGCTGAGGTTTTCGGCGCCGAGAACGCCGAGCAGGAACAGGGACCCCAGCAGGCTGCCCAGCCTGCCGACATAGAGGCCGAGATCGAAGGACTGGTTGTCGAAGGAGGCCGCCAGCGCGATGTCGTACACCCAGGTCAGCATGACCACGCTCAGCCACAGGTCGAGCAGGGTGCGCGGCCGCTTTTGCAGCACGGCGGCCAGGGCCAGTATCGACACCGCCAGCACGATTCCGATGCCGGCAAAATAGGTCCCGCCGGCACGGCGGTTCGCGGCGAGCGAAGCGACGAGCGGGTCCGGCCCGATGGCGAATCCGATGACGACGATGAGCAGGGTGCATAACGACAGCACTGCCTGGCGCCTGCGCTGGCGGCGTGACGGTTCGCCGCTCGCGAAGGCGTAGCCGAGCACGCAGGCCGAGAAGACCCCATGCCATGCGAGGTAGAGCCAGTCGTTGGCCTGCCGGCTGCTGATCGACTGGAACAGACTGATGAATTCGGGGAACAGCAGCGTGTAGGCGCAGGCCGCAACCGAGGAGAACAGGTAGCCGAACGCGAGGATGGCCAGGGCCGCTGAGCGGCGCAGCTGCATCTGGCCGATCAGCATCAGGCCGGTGAGCAGGCCGGTGATGGCCAGCCCGGCGCTCTGGATCTCGACGATGCCCAGGGCCGGGCTGACCGGCGCTTCGGCAACGCCAAGTACGGCGACGTAGGCGGCGACACCCGCGAGCAGGGTCAGGAGGACGAAGCGCGACTGGCTCCTGCCTGGGGCGCGGCTGGCAAGCTCGATCAGCTCCGGGTGGGTGCGGAAGGACACGTGTGTTCCAATGTGGTTGACGGCACGTTGAGTAGAGACCGGTTGCGCCGGTCTCACAATCCTACAGCAGTTTCTTCAAAGTCCAGCTAACGCCCGCAGGCCCAGGCACCCGCTAGGCGGTCAACAGCATGGCGCCGCGCTGCGGTGCCTGATGGTGCTCGAGCTGGAACACCGCGACCGCATCCGTCAGGGACCTGGCCTGTTCCTGCAGCGAGGACGAGGCCGCGGCCGCTTCCTCGACCAGGGCGGCATTCTGCTGCGTCACCTGGTCCATCTGCAGCACGGCGCGGTTGATCTGCTCGATGCCCTCGCTCTGCTCCTGGCTGGCGGTCACGATCTCCGACATGATGCTGGTCACGCGCGCCACGCTCGCCACCACCTCGCTCATGGTGGCGCCGGCCTTGTCGACCAGTTCGGTGCCGGTATCGACATTCGCCACCGAAGCCGTGATCAGTTCCTTGATCTCCCTGGCGGCGGCCGCCGAGCGCTGGGCCAGGTTGCGCACTTCGCCGGCGACGACCGCGAAGCCGCGGCCCTGCTCGCCGGCGCGCGCCGCCTCGACGGCCGCGTTCAGCGCCAGGATATTCGTCTGGAAGGCGATACCGTCGATCACGCCGATGATGTCGACGATGCGCCTGGACGAATCGCTGATGGTGCCCATGGTGTCCACCACCTGGGCCACCAGCTGGCCGCCGCGCAGCGCCACTTCGGATGCCGACACCACCAGCTGGTTCGCCTGGCGTGCGTTGTCGGCATTATGGCGCACCGTCGACGTCAGTTCTTCCAGCGAGGACGCTGTTTCCTCCAGGCTGCTGGCCTGCTCCTCGGTGCGGCCCGACAGGTGCAGGTTGCCGGAAGCGATCTCGCTGCTAGCGCCGGCGATGAAACTGCTGCTGTCGCGCACGCTGCGCACGGTGCGGGCCAGCTGGCCCTGCATCTTCGCCAGGCCCGCCAGCAGCTTGCCCATCTCGTCCTCGCGCTCGATGACCACGCTGGTGGCCAGGTCGCCTTCGGCCATCGCATGGAAGTGCCGCAGCGCCTGATCCAGCGGGCCCATGATCGCGCGCACCAGCGACACCGACGAGACCACGATCAGCAGGGCGCCGATCACGATGCCGGCAATCGACGTGTACATCACCTTGTCGGCCAGGTGCACGCCGCTTTCGTAATGGCTCTTCGCTTCCCTGATCTGGTACTGGTCCAGCTTGCCTGCAGCGTCATTGAAATCGGTGTAGAGGTTCAGGAGCCGGTTGTTCAGGGCATCGATCGCCGCGGCATCCTGTTTTTTCACCGCGTCCGCCAGCGCCAGCAAGCCTTCCCTGACATAGACGTCGCGCCTGGCGACGACGTCGCGCGCCAGTACGCTTTCCTCCGCGTCCTGAGGCAGGGCCATGTAGGCGGCCCAGGACTTGTCGGAATCGGCCAGGAAAGCCGCGACGCGCTCCAGCGTCTTGCCGACTTCCGGATCCTCGGGATGCAGGGCGGCGCGGTCGATGGCGAAACGGGCGCGGGACAGGAAATTCTTCGAATCGTTGACCGAGATGCTCGACACCAGCTGGTTCGAATACACGTCTTCCAGCGAGGACTCGAGGGAGCGCATGCCGAAAACGCCCAGCAGGCCGAATGCCAGGATGATCAGTCCAAGGAAGGCCATCGTCGCGATGAGGCGGGTGCGTATCGTGAGCTTGTTGAACATTTTATGACCTCAACAAAAGAGTGCCAAAGGGAAACCAGACACGAGTCCCTACTATACGATTTCCTCCGGGAAAAATTTGTTAATCCAGGTAAAGATTGTAGTTTTTGGTGAGATTTTCACATTCCGAGGCTGCTGCGCAACCAATCCCGTCCACGCGCATCCAGCGCCTTGTCGATGACCTCGGCCGGCAGGCTGTACACGGTGGCCCAGGTGGCGCGGCCGTCCGCCGCATTCGACGGAAAGCTGGTGGTCTCGATCGGCCAATGGTATTTGCGTTTCAGGGAACGGACGATGGCGGCGAGCGTCACGCGTCCGCGCAGGGGCTCGGCGCCGGCCTGGTCGGTATTCGACAGCAGGATCGCGAGGACCTGGCCGCGCGCCGTGCGCGGGCCGGGAAAAGTGGGGGTTTTCTTGGGCATGCCGGCATTCTAGCCGGCCCGGCCCGTCCGCGGCCGCGCGAAGTCCTGCGGCGTCTCCCCGGCAAACTGCTGGAACTCGTGGATCAGGTGCGACTGGTCATAGTAGCCGCACTCCCCCGCCAGCCCGGCCCAGTCGATGGCGCCCGCGCCGCTGCCCGCTTCGGCACGCAGGGCGGCGCTGGCGCGCCGGAAGCGGCACACCATGGCGAAGGTCTTGGCGTTCAGGCCGACCCGCTCGCGGAACTGCTGGGCCAGGTGCTGGCGCGAGACGCCCAGCGTGCCCGCCAGCTCCTCGATGCGCAGGGCGCCGCCGGCACGCTCGATCTGCCCGACGGCCGCGCGTACCAGGCGGCTGGCGCGATCCGGGCCGCCATCCGGGGCGCGGCCCAGGCGCGCCAGCAGCGCACGCTCGATGACCGCCAGGTGCTGCTCAGCGCTCGATGCGCGATCCCACAAGGCTGCCGCCAGCGCCTCCGCCTCATGGCGCGGCCACAGCTCGGACAAGGCCGGATGCCCGTCCTGCAGGGCGTGCAGCGGCAGGTCGAAAACGGCGCGCGCGGCGCCCGGCAGGAAGCGCACCGCCACCGTCAGCACCGGCTGCGTCACCTCGACCCGGTGCGGGCGCGACATCATCCCGGCGACGAAGCCGAGCGGCGCGCCGTCCTGCCACAGGATGTCGATGCAGTTGTCCGGCAGCACGCGGTGGCGCACCAGCGCGCCGCTCGGCGCCGCGTGGCTGGTCCACAGGCAGGCGACGTGGCCTGCGAGAAGCGGATGGGGCGGATATTCGCGGTACAGGTGCATGCCCCGAGTATAGTGCGGCTTATCAGGAAAATACTACACGGGGAAAGTACAGCGGAACCCGACGTAGGGCCGCTGCGCTCCCGGTTTCTCGTCGATTACCGTGAAGAGCCCCGCTCCTTCCTGCGACGACCAGGCGCCGCCCCGCGCCAGCGCCCGCCCCCACCAGCAGCGTCCGGCCTTCGGCCACCAGCCCAGTCCCCGCTCCCAGCGCCTGCCGGGCGCCCCCGACACGGTGGGCGAGGTCTCGGCGAAGCCGCGCGCCACGATGCCATCCGGGTTGCCCTGCACGTCGTCGAACACCCAACTGAAGGCATTGCCCGCGGCATCGTGGATGCGCTCGCCGGTCGACAGGACGTGCCAGCGCCGCTCGCGCGCATCGGGAGAGCACACGCAAGGCGGCTGGGCGCAGCCGAAGCCGGCCAGGTGCAGGCCCCGGTACAACTCGCCTGCCCCGGCCTCGCCGCCGCTCCAGTTCGCGTCCTGGCGCGCCAGGTCATGCGCGATGGCCAGGGCCTGCAGTTCGGTCAGCAGGCCAAGCCCAGCCTCCGCACAGGCGCGCTGCGCCGCGTGATAGCTGACGTTCACCCACGGCGGCGCATCCTCGCGCAGCAGGACCTGGCCGTCGGGCCCGCACGCCGCCAGCCAGCGCGCGACGGCGAAGGCCGGCACCGTGATGCCGCATGGGAGGACGGTCTCCGGCACCACGACGAAGCCCGGCGGGCACGCGAGACCGGCCGCCACCGCAGCGACTTCCGCATCGGCGTTCTTCATGTTCGGCCACCATGCCCGGCTAGAACATCTGGTAGATATAGGGCGACAGCTCGGCCTCGGGCCGCGCCTGCACGTAGAGGGCGTGCAGCGCCGCCGCCGTCTCGGCCGCCAGCGGCGCCTGCGCCGCCAGTGCCGGCCGCCCCGCCGCCAGCCAGCAGGCCGCCAGGCGCTGCCCGAACTCGCCGGCATCGAGACAGGACGCGGACAGGAAATCCTCACGCGCCATCGCCGGCCGACCGCGCTGGATGTAATAGCTGGGCAGCTGCGGGTCCGGTCCCATCGGGAATGGCGCCTGCCCCCTGGCCGGCGGCGCGGCGCCCGCGGTCAGGGCGTCGAACAGGGCCGCCGTGGCCGCACCCAGTACCGCATCGTCAATCGAGCTCATAGGTCTTTCTCCAGTCTTCGTCGTCGGGCAGAGGCGCCTGTTCCGAACGCCACAGCAGCACGTCTTCCAGCACCAGCAGGTCCATCTCGGTACGCATGAAGCAGCGGTAGGCATCCTGTGGACTGCACACGATCGGCTCGCCGCGCACATTGAACGAGGTGTTCACCAGCAGCGGGCAGCCGGTCAGGCGCTCGAAGGCTTCGATCAGGGCGCGGAATTCCGGATGGCTGTCGCGGTCGACGGTCTGGATCCGCGCCGAATAGTCGACGTGGGTGATGGCCGGCACGTCGCTGCGCGGCTGGTTGATCAGCGCCATCATGTCGTCGTCGCCGCCCTCGAAGGCGCTGGTATCCATCGGCCGGCGCCGGTCCTCGCGCACCGCCGCCACCGTCAGCATGTAGGGGCTGTCGCCGTCGTAGTCGAAATAGTCGGCGCACTTTTCCCGCAGGACGGCCGGCGCGAACGGGCGGAACGACTCGCGGTACTTGATCTTCAGGTTCATCGTGGCCTGGGTACGCGGGTTGCGCGGATCGCCCAGGATCGAGCGAGCGCCCAGCGAGCGCGGGCCGAATTCCATCCGCCCCGACAGCCAGCCGACGATCTTGCCTGCGGCCAGCGCCTGGGCCACCAGCCCCAGCCTTTCGTCGCGGTCCGCGATGCGGTGATAGCGGTAGCCCTTGCGGTCGAGGAAGGCGAGGATCTCCGCACTCGAATAGCGCGGCCCCAGGTAGCTGCCGCGCTGGGCGTCGCCGGCCCCGGCCGGACGCGCGCGCGGCGCCTCGAAGTAGCCGTGGTGCGCCATCAGCGCCGCGCCGAGGGCGCCGCCGGCATCGCCCGCCGCCGGCTGGATCCAGATGCCGTCGAACAGCCCGGCCTTCGCCAGCTTGCCGTTGGCGACGCAGTTGAGCGCCACGCCGCCGGCCAGGACCAGGTTCTTTTCGCCGGTGAGGCGGCGCAGGTGGCGCGCGGTCCTGAGGACGATGTCCTCGGTCACTTGCTGGATGCTGGCCGCCAGGTCCATCTCGCGCCGCGTGATCTGCGACTCGGGCGCGCGCGCCGGACCGTCGAACAGCTCCGCGAAGCGCGGCCCGGCCATCGCCATGCCGTCGATATAGCCGAACCAGGCCATGTCGAGCCGGTAGGAGCCGTCCGGGCGGATGTCGATCAGGTGGTCGCGGATGCGGTCGGCGTATTTCGGACGGCCGTAGGGCGCCAGTCCCATCAGCTTGTATTCGCCGGAATTGACCTTGAAGCCGCAGAAGCTGGTGAAGGCGCTGTACAGCAGGCCCAGCGAGTGCGGGTAGTCGATTTCGGCGAACAGCTCGAGCCTGCGCCCATGTCCCAGGCCGAGGCTGGTGGTGGCCCATTCGCCGACGCCGTCGATGGTCAGCACCGCGGCGCTGTCGAAGGGCGAAGGGTAGAAGGCGCTGGCGGCATGCGCCATGTGATGTTCGGTGAACAGCACCCGCCCTTCCCGTCCGAGCGTGCCGAGCGCGCGCTGCACGTGCTCGTTGACCCAGATCTTGTCGCCCAGCAGATTGCCGGCGGCCTGGGCGAACAGCCTGCGTCCGTCCGGCCCGCCCGCGCAGGCGTTCTGCACCACACGGTCGAAGGTCAGCAGCGGATTGTCGTAGAACACGATCGCGTCGAGATCGACGGCATCGACGAAGCCTTCCTCGAGACAGTAGTTGATGGCGTTGACGGGAAACGAAGGGTCGTGCTTCCTGCGCGTGAAGCGCTCTTCCTGCGCGGCCGCGACGATCACGCCGTCGCGCACCAGCGCCGCCGCCGCGTCGTGGTAGTAGCCGGCAATGCCCAGGATGGTCGCGCTCATGCGAGCTCCCGCAGCTCAGCCGCCGGCAAAGGGCTCGGCCTTTGCGCCAGCATACCGGCCAGCACGGGTTCGAGCGAGCGCGCCAGCGCTTCGTGTCCGGCCGGCGTGAAATGGATGTCCTTTTCCCAGCGCAGGCGGCGCCGCTCGGCCGGGGCAATGCGCAGCAGCCCGGGCAAAGGATCGTGCAGCGCACAGCCCAGGTCGGCCGCCAGTTCGGCGAAGCGGGCCTGGTAAGGCGCGGCGTCGCAGGTCTGGTCGAGGTGCTGCGGGAGGGGAATCGGCAGCAGCAGCACCGGCTTGCCGAGTGCACCGATCCACTGCGCGAGGATGGCCCGCATCAGCAGCCAGGCCGGGCTCGACGGCGAATCGTAATGCGGCAGCGGCTGGTACTGGGTAAGCTTCTGCACCACGTCGCGCACGCCGAGAGCCGTGACCATCCTGCGCAACGCCATGAAGCGTCCGCCCTGGTCGACCGCAGCGGCCTGCTCGGGGCTCAACCCGGCTTCGTCAAAGGGTTCGCGGCGCGGCGGCACCTGGCAAAGCCGCAGCTCGCCGTCTTCGAGCTGGAAATAGGGTTTGGCGTAAATGCGCTCGCGGCCGTGCTCGTCGTGGTGAGGCCGGAAACGGGCATTGACGCGCCGGATGTTTTCGACGAATACCGCAATCACGACGAGGTCGTGTTCGATGTCCTGGGCGAATTCACGCCAGATCAGATATTGCTGGTCGGTACCCGTGGAAGACAGGCCGAAATTGAATAATTCGACCGGGCCGGCCTCGCTGGCGGATAAATATGTCTCCAGCAATTCCGTATAACGCCGGCGGTTCGGCACGGCATCGCCGGCCGTGAAGGAATCGCCGAACACAAGCACGCGCCGATGTCCCGGCCTACGTTCCTGCACAAATTCTTTATCGGGGCGGAAGCCTAGTCCGTTGACTTGCATCAGGTAACCGCCGCCTTCGTGCGGGATACGAACCCGCAGGCCGGGAATGTAGCGATAGCCGATGACTGGATGGTATTCGTAAAACTGTCTCATCATTTCCCCTGTTTTAGACCACGGAAATGATGATGATTTATTTGCTTATGAGGCTTTTAACCGGACTCAAAACCGGACTATGTATTTACACAATTCTTAATTGAATTATTTGAATTAAGAAATAATACGAATAAGAAATTAACCTCTAAAACAATTCGCGGATCAGGAATCGCGGTACCTATCCAGCGCGAGGATGCTGTCGAAAGCCGCGCAAGCCCCGGCGCAGGCCTCCAGGATCTCTTCCGGACTGCGCACCTGCTCGCGCAGCACCTGCATGAAGCTGCGCCAGCGCGGGCCGGGACCGGCCTCGTTCCCCTTCAGGTAGCGCAGCGGATGCGGGGCCAGGCGCCGGTGCAGGCGCTGGTACAGGACGGCGCCGCCCAGCTGCGAGCCTTCGATCACGTAGCACACGCCCCAGCGCCAGGCGGGGCTGGCGGCGGCCGGCCAGTCCGATGCCGCAGGCGCGGGCAGCGGCGCGGCCGGCATGCCGCGCTCGGCCAGGTCCTGCTCGATCAGGGCCAGCCGCTGGGCCTGATCGAATTGCGGCCCGCATTGCGGTCCGTCCGCGAAGCCCGTCAGCCAGGCTTGCAGCGGTGCCAGCCAGGCGCGCAGCATGGCGAGATGGGAAGCGTAATCGCCGAGGGAGGCATCGTCGGCGCCGATCGGCAGCCCGCTGTCGAGCGCCTGGTGGCGGCTCGCGGTGGCCGAGCGCAGCGCGGCAAGGGGATCCGGCTCGCGCGCCGACCGGGAGGGGTGTTTCATGAATCAGTCCGTAATGGGTTCGGGATAGTCTACGCTGAGGATTTCCAGCTCGTCCGTGCCCTGCGGCGTCTGCAGGGTCACGACCTCGCCCTCGCGCGCCTTGGTGAGCGCGCGCGCCACCGGCGAGACCCAGCTGATCCGGCCCTTCAGCGGATCGAGCTCGTCGATGCCGACGATGGTGACGGTGTGCTCCTCGCCCGCCTTGTTCAGATAGCTGACGGTGGCGCCGAAGAAGACCTGGTCGTTGCCGTGGTGGACCGAGGGATCGACCACGAAGGCCGAGTCGAGGCGCTTGGTGAGGAAGCGGATGCGGCGGTCGATCTCGCGCAGGCGCCGCTTGCCGTAGATGTAGTCGCCGTTCTCGGAACGGTCGCCGTTCGAGGCGGCCCAGTGCACCACGCGCACGACTTCCGGCCGGTCGACGTCGATCAGCTGCAGCAGCTCGTCCTTGATGGCCTTGTGCCCGGCCGGGGTGATGTAGTTCTTGGAGCCGGCCGGAATCTGTTGGGCCAGCGCCAGGGCTTCGTCATCGTCGTCGTTATCGGACTCTTTTACAAATGCCTTGTTCATGCGTCCTATTGTAGCCGCAAGCGCACGAATATGATGTGCGCGCGGCACGGCCGTGACGGCGGACGCCGCCATTTCCCGTATCATTCGGGCATGACACGAGCCATGACGAATGCGCGTACCCGGCTGTTCGCGCCGCTGGTGCACCTGGCCGCCCTCTTCCTGCTACTCGAGGAATGGTGCTGGGACGTCGGCGCATGGCTGGGCGCCGGCCTGGCGCGCTGGCCGCTGCTGGCGGCGCTCGAAGCGCGCGTGCGTCTGCTGCCGCCCTGGGGCGCGCTGTGCCTGTTCGTGCTGCCCGGCCTGCTGCTGTTGCCGGTCAAGCTGCTGGCCGTGGTGGCGATCGCGCACGGCCATGCGGTGTCCGGCATCGCCACCATCGTGGTCGCCAAGCTGGGCGGCGCGGCGGTGGTGGCGCGGCTGTACGCGCTGACCCTGCCGACCCTGCTCGCGGTCGGCTGGTTCGCGCGCTGCCACGGCTGGTTCATGACGCTGAAAGACCACTGGGTCGGCCGGCTGCGCGCCAGCCACGCCTTCGTGCAGGCCGGACGGCTGCTGCGGGCCATGCGGCGCACGCTGCGCCGCTGGCGCAACCGGCGCGGCGCCCGCTTCGGCAGCCGCCACGCGAGCCGCGCCTCCCGGGTGCTGCGGCGCTTCGTCGTCCAATGGCGCGCACGGCGCCGCTGATGGAACAACAAGATGAACAATGAGACGAAACTGGCCCCGGCCATGCAGGCCGCCGCCACCGAGATCTACCTGATCGATGCCGACACCTTGCTGCTGGTCGACGTCAACCAGGCGGCGCGCCAGAACCTCGGCCACGACCTGGCCCGACTGAACGCGATGACGCCGCTCGACCTCGCCCCCGCGCTGGACCGGGCCGAACTCGAAGGACTGCTGGCCTCGCTGGGTCCGGAAGTCGGCGCCCAGGTCAGCCTGGCTACCCGTTTCCTGCGCGCCGACGGCAGCCGCTATCCGATCAAGCTATGCTTCCTGCGCATCCTGCGCGACGGCCGCTCGCTGTTCCTGGCGATCGGCGACGACCAGTCGCTCGCCCACGCCGCCAGCACTGCCCTGCAGCAGTACCAGGCGCGCTTCAACGCAGTGGTCGACCATACGCCGGGACTGGTCTACCAGTTCGTGCTGCACCCGGACGGCAGCAGCGCCTTTCCCTACCTCAGCGAGGGCTGCGGCGCCCTGCTCGGGCTGTCGGTGAGCGAATTGCAGCAGGATCCGACGCGCTTCCCGGAACTGATCCTGCCCGAAGATGGCAAGAGCTACCAGGACGCGATGCTGGCCTCGAAGGCGAACGGCAGCGCCTGGAACTGGGAAGGCAGGATCCGGATCAACGACACCTGGAACGACGTCAAGTGGATCAACCTGCGCGCCACCCCGTCCCCGCTCGACGGCGGCGGCATGCAGTGGGACGGCATCATGACCAACATCACGGCCAGCAAGCTGGAACAGGAAGAGACGCGCCGCTCGCGCGCCCGCCTGGCCGAGCTGACCGAGCACATCGAGCAGGTCAAGGAACAGGAGCGCACCCGCATCGCGCGCGAGATCCACGACGATCTCGGCGGCAACCTCACGGCGATCAAGATGGCGCTGGCCATGCTGGCAGCGCGCCTGCCGCAGGAAAAGGTGCTGCAGGAAAAGGCCGACTACCTGGACAGCCTGGTCGACCGCACCATCGAGGCCGTGCACCGGATCTCGCTCGACCTGCGGCCGTCGACCCTGGACCTGGGCATCGTTGCCGCGCTGGAATGGCAGGCGCGCGAGTTCGAGAAGCAGATGGGCATCGCCTGCGTCGTGCGTATCGACGGCGCCGCCGACGGCCAGGAAATCGAGGGCGAACTCGACCCGGACCGCGCCAGCGCCCTGTTCCGCATCTTCCAGGAAGCGCTGACGAATATCGCCAAGCATGCCCACGCCACCCGGGTCACGGTGACCCTGCGCCGCCAGCGCCAGCACCTGACCCTCTCCATCTGCGATAATGGCCGCGGCATCACCCCGGCCGACCGCGTCAAGCCGCACTCCTTCGGGCTGCGCGGCATGAGCGAGCGGGCCCGTGCGCTGGGCGGCACCCTGAACCTGTCGCCCGCGCCCGGCGGCGGCACGATGGTGGTCGTCAAGATCAGGCTGCAATCCGAACTAACCCGAGCATGACAGAAAAAGCCAGCATCCGCGTTTTTATCGCCGACGACCACGCCATCGTGCGTGCCGGCCTGAAACAGATCCTCGCCGAGGAACGCGACATTTCCGTCGTCGGCGAAGCCGAGACCGGCCTTGACGCCGTCAAGCTGTTCCGCAAGTCGCGCTGCAACGTGCTCCTGCTCGACATCTCCCTGCCCGACCGCAACGGCATCGAAGTGCTCAAGCAGATCAAGGACGACAAACCGGAGCTGGCAGTGCTGATGCTGTCGATGCACCGGGAGGACCAGTACGCGATCCGCTCGCTGAAGGCGGGCGCCTCCGGCTACCTGACCAAGCAGAGCGCGCCGCGCGAGCTGGTCAATGCGATCCGCCAGGTGGCCGGCGGCCAGCGCTACGTGAGCGCCCAGCTGGCCCAGGTGCTGGCGGCCCAGCTCGGCGAAGACCACGAGAAGCCGGTCCACGACACCCTGTCGGACCGCGAATACCAGACGCTCACGATGATCGCCTCCGGCAAGACGGTCAGCGAGATCGCCAGGGAACTGTCGCTGTCGGTCAAGACGGTCAGCGAATACCGCTCGCGCCTGTTGTCGAAAATGAAGCTCAAGACCAGCGCCGAGCTGACCCATTACGCCATCCGCAATCAGCTCATTGACTGATTGACCAGGAACTTTCCACCATGTCAATACATTCCGCATAACTGAGTGGTATTCCGGTGTTTTTTCGATCGATCGACATCAGGAAACAGCGTTACGATGGCGATAATAACTATTCGAAGTAGCAACGTCGCACATGTCCAGCTCTCCCCTGAACCCGGCCGAGATCGCCCGGGAAGCCTTTCGCCGCCTGGCGACGCGGCGCATCGCGCCCACGCCCGACGCCTACCGCGAGATCTATAACGAGATCGCCGGCCTCGCCCTGCCCGCGGCGCCGCCTGCCGCCCCGGCTCCCGAGCCGGACCCGGGCGCGGAAAACGTGCTGTCCGGCTTTGCCTACCGTCTCGCCGACACGCCCGGCGAACTGGCCGAGTTCGGCACCCGCCTGAACCGCGCGGTCAAGCAGCGCGACTGGGACGGCTATGCGCGCACCTTGTCGCAGCTGGCCGAGAAGCACTTGCGCCGCCACACCCATCCGGTGATGGCGCTGGGCGTCGAGAACGCCGAAGCCAAGCTGATGCGCGACCTGCTCAGCCGCACCCTGAGCTTCGCCGTGGCCGCCCTGCTGCCGGCGGGGTCGCCGCTGGCCGGCGAGGCCGAATCGCTGGGCGCCGCCGTCAGGACCGCGCACGACGAGGCGGCGCTGCACGAGATCGGCGCACGCCTGAAGGAACTCTGCTACCAGATCGAACTGAAGAGCGGCGACAGCGGCGAGCAGCAGGAGCTGCTGCTGCGCCTGTTCAAGCTGCTGCTGGAAAACGTCAGCGAACTGCTGGACGACGACAGCTGGATGCGCGGCCAGATCGCCGCAGTCCAGGACCTGATTTCCGGTCCGCTCGACGCGCGCGCGCTGGAAGACGCGACGCGCAGCCTGAAGGACGTCATCTACAAGCAGGGCCAGCTGAAGACCGGCATCGCCGACGTCAAGTCGACCATGAAGAACATGATGATGACCTTCATCGACCGGCTCGGCTCGGTGGCGGCCTCGACCGGCAGTTACCAGGAAAAGATCGGCGGCTTCTCGGAACGCATCCGCGCCGCCGCCAACATCGAGGAACTCAACCTGGTGCTGGAAGAAGTGCTGCGCGAGACCCGCGCGGTGCAGGCCGAGGCGCTGGCCTCGCGCGACCGCATGCTGGCCGCCCACCAGGAGGTGCAGGAAGCGGAAGCGCGCATCAAGGACCTGGAAGCGAAGCTGCAGCACATGAGCGAACTGGTGCGCGAAGACCAGCTGACCGGCAGCCTGAACCGGCGCGGCCTGGACGACGTGTTCGAGCGCGAAAGCGCGCGCGCCGACCGCCGCGGCACGCCGTTGTGCGTCGCTCTGCTCGACCTCGACAATTTCAAGAAGCTCAACGATACCTACGGCCACCTGGCCGGCGACAAGGCCCTGCGCCATCTGGTGAAAGTGGTCAAGGACACGCTGCGCTCGATGGACGTGATCGCGCGCTTCGGCGGCGAGGAATTCCTGATCCTGCTGCCGGAGACGACTGTGGAAGCCGCCAGCGCGGCGATGGTGCGGGTGCAGCGCGAGCTGACCAGGCACTTCTTCCTGCACGAGAACGAGAAGATGCTGATCACCTTCTCCTGCGGCGTGGCCCTGCGCCGCCAGAACGAGGATCAGGCCGCGCTGATGGCGCGCGCCGACAATGCGATGTACAAGGCCAAGACCAGCGGCAAGAACCGCGTGGTGATCGCCGACAGTTAGACGGTTAGTAAGAGGAAGACAGCGAGGCCAGCTGCGTGGCCAGGTAGTTGCTGGTGCTCTTCATGTTGGCCATCGCGGTGTCGAGCGCGTTGAACTGCTTCCGGTAGCGCGCTTCGGTCTGCGTCAGGCGGTCCTGGATCGTGCTTTCCTGGTCGCTCATGCGCTTGAGCGTGTCGTTGATGCCGTCGGTGCGGGTCTGGATCACGCCTTTCGAGCCCAGCATGTCGGTGGTCAGGGCGGTCAGGCGGGTGCCGACGCCGCTGGTCGACGAGAACAGCTTGCTCAGGTTGTCGAAGTTGCTGTCGATCGCCTTCTGCAGCTTGTCGGGCTTCTCCAGCATCAAGGTGCCGTCGCGCTGGAACACGATGCCGATGTCGGACAGGTTCTTCAGGTCGCCCGCATCCGATGTCGCCTTACCGAGTTCGCTGCGCAGCTGGCTCAGGATGCCGCGCGCCGACGAGTCGCCGTTGAGCACGGCGCCGGTCTTGGTCGAGGTGTTGTACGAAGTCAGGTTGCCGACCGTGCTCGCGATCTTGTTGTAGGCGTCGATCAGGCCCTGGACGTTCTTCTTGATCGTGTCCGAGTCCTTGGCGACCGTCACATTGACCGGAGCGCCGACATTGGTCTTGGCCAGGTTCAGGGTCACGCCCTTGATCGCGTCGGTCACGGTATTGGACGACTTGACCACGGGCATTCCGTCGACCGTGAATTGAGCGTCGCCGGCCTTCTGCTGCCAGCTCATCGTGGTCGTCATCGGATCGGTATTATCGAACTGGGCCACGCTGCCGGTGGCCGCGATCTTCACGGTGTTGGCCGAACCGGTATCCTTGGCCGTGACCACCAGGTGGTTCATGGTGCCGTCGTTGATGACGGTGGCGGTCACGCCGGCATCGGCGCCGTTGATCGCGCTCGCCAGTCCCGACATCGAGAAATCGTCGAGGGGAATGTTGACGGGGTTGCCGCTGCCGACGCTGATCGTCATCGAGCTGTTCGCCGGGCTGAAGATCTTGGTGGGATCGACGCCGGCCGAACTCAGCTTGTCACTGGTGGCCAGCTTGCTGACTTCGATGGCATACGTACCGGCGGTGGCGCCGCCGCCTGCAGGCGTACTGGCCTTCATGATGGTTTCGTCGCTGGAAGCGGCGGTCAGCGCAGCCAGCGAAGTACCGGTGACCGACTTGACGGCCGTCTGGAACGAGGAAATCGCGCTTTTCAGCGTACCGAAGGCCGACAGCTTCGACTTGTAGCTGGTTTCCTTGGCCTGAAGCTGGGTCAGCGGCGTGCTCTCGGCCTGCATCAGCTGGGTGACCAGCGATTCGATGTTCAGACCTGATCCGATACCGGTCGAAACGATTGCCATCGTGTGTCCTTATCAAAAGAAAAAAGGGCGCTAGGCGCCCATCATGCTTTTTCCCGCAACAGCAGGCCCTGCATCTTGTCGATCGAGTGCGCCAGCGCCAGCGCCTCCGCGCTCGGGAACTGGCGCAGTACTTCCTGGGTCGAGGTGTCGACGATCTTGACCACCGTCTTGCCGCTTTCCTCGTCGATCGAGAAACGCAGGCCCTGGGCGGTGAACTGCGGATTCTCGTTCAGCTTGCCGACCGCGTTTTCCACCGCATCGCGAGCCGGCGCCGATCCCTGGTTGCCGGCGTTGGCGCCCGGTGCAGCCGGCGCCCCCCTGGATGGCGAATTGGACGCCGGCGCCGCTGCGTTCCCGGGCGCAGCCTGTACGCTACCAGATAAGGGATTCAGCATCACGACACTCCTTTCCAAAACGACGCTAGGCGAGGTGTTTCCGCAACACCTCGCTCAGCTTTCCTATCCGAATTATAACGTTCGATCAGCGCAGCAGGCTCATCACGCCGTTCGGCACCTGGTTCGCCTGGGCCAGCATCGCGGTACCGGCCTGTTGCAGGATCTGGGCGCGGGTCAGCTTGGCGGTTTCAGCAGCGAAGTCGGTATCCATGATGCGGCTCTTGGCGGCCGACTGGTTTTCGATCGAGCTGTTCAGGTTGTTGATCGCGTAGCCCATGCGGTTCTGCGCAGTACCCAGCGAAGCGCGCTCGGTATTCAGTGCGCTCAGGGCGCTGTCGACCTGGGCCAGGGCTGCCGTTGCGGAGGCGCCGTCGGTGATCGCACCGATGGTCATGCCGGCAAAGGCGGTGTCGGAGCCGAAGCTGATGGTGATCTTCTGGCCGGTATCGGCGCCGACCTGGATGTCCTTGGTGGCGGCGGTGCCGCTCAGCACTGCTGCACCGTTGAATTTGGTGTCGGTCGAGATACGCCCGATTTCAGTGTTCAGCGACTGGACTTCGGTGTTGATGTTGCTCCATTCGGCAGTGCCGTTGGTGCCGTTCGAGCCCTGCACCGCCAGTTCGCGGATACGCTGCAGCGCGTCGGAGATGTTCGACAGTGCGCCGTCAGCGGTCTGGATCAGCGAGATGCCGTCGTTGGCGTTACGCGCTGCCACGGTCATGCCGCGGATCTGCGAGTCCATCTTGGTGGCGATCGACAGTCCGGCCGCGTCGTCCTTGGCGCTGTTCACACGCAGACCCGAGGACAGGCGCTGCAGCGAGGTCGACAGGTCGTTGGCGGAGGTGCCGAGGTTGCGTTGTGCGTTCAGCGAAGCCAGGTTGGTGTTAATGACGGACATGGTGGTTCTCCTGTTATCAGAGTACGGCTTGGTAAGTTCGTTTGTTGGTTCGTCGCTTGTTCAGCGGGGTTGATTTCTTTAACGGAGTGCTTCGAAAAAGCTTGAGGGTATTTTTTAAAAAAAGTTGGATATGGCCAACTTTTCATGATTTCCCTGCTACACCCTCCATCGTGCAAACCCTTGAATTAAGGGCGCTTTCACGATTACAACGGGCAATAAATCTTCGCTGCCTCTCGCTACAATGCTGGCTGTCAAAACTCGCCCGCGCTGCTGTTGCCGTTTTCGTCAGCGCCGGCGTTTTCTTTAACTGGACATCCCGCGCATGCACACCATCGACCAAGCACCACCGAGCCAAGCCGACGAATTCTTCGCCCAGGGACTGGACGCGCACCGCCGCGGCGACCTGGGCACGGCCGTCCACTTGTACGAACAGGCACTGCAGCGCGAGCCGGGTCATTTCGACGCCCTGCACCACATCGGCATCGCGGCCTATCATGCGGGCAATCACGACATCGCCGTGCAGTTCATCGGCGCCGCCATCGAGCGCAATCCCCAGGTGTCGACCGCCTATGGCAACCTGGGCAATGTGTACCAGGCCCTCGGCCAGCATGCGGCGGCACTGGCCTGTTACGACGAAGCCCTGCGGCTGGACGATGCGAATGCGGATGCGCACTACAACCGCGGCAACGTGCTGCGGCGCCTCGACCGGCTCGAGGACGCCCTGCAGAGCTACGAGCGCACGCTGGCGCTGCTGCCGGGCGACGTCTCGGGCTGGAACAACCGCGCGGTCGTGCTGCAGGACCTGAAACGCTACGCCGCGGCGCTCGCGAGCGTCGACCAGGCCCTGGCCCTGGCGCCCGGCCTGGCGGCCGCCCACAATAACCGCGGCAACATCCTGGTTTACCTGCACCGCCGCGACGAGGCGATGCGCAGTTTCGAGACCGCCATCGGGATCCAGCCCGATTACGCGGACGGCTGGTCGAACCTCGCTTCCAACCAGGCCGCACTGGGCCTTTACGAGCAGGCGCAGGCAAGCTACGCGCGCTCGCTGGCGCTGGGGCCCGAGGTACCCGAAACCCACAAGCGCAAGGCCGACCTGCTGCGCGCGCGCGGCGACCACGACGGCGCGCTGGCCGCCTATGAACGCGCGGCCACGCTCAGGCCCGCCTATGCCGAGGCCCAGCTGGAGCGCGGACGGCTCCTGATGGAATGCGACCGCCACGACGAGGCGCTGGAGTGCCTGCAGGCGGCGATCGCCGCCGATCCCGGCAACCGCCTGGCCCACCTCCACCGCGGCCTGCTGCTGCATCGCCGGAAAGAGTATCAAGCGGCGCTGGCCAGCTTCGACAAGGCGATCGCCCTGAAGGAAGACGATGACGCCGATTCCCAGGTCGTGCGCGGCAATACGCTGCGCGAACTGGACCGTTGCGAGGAGGCCGTGGAAGCCTACGAGCGCGCGCTCGCGCTCGCGCCGGCGCACTACAACGCGCTGGTCGGGCATGGCATCGCCCTGCAAAGGCTGCGCCGCCACGACGCGGCCCGCGCGAGCCTGGCCCGCGCGATCGGGATCGCCCCGAAGGAAATCAGCGGTCATCTCAACCTCGGCAATCTGCTGCAGGACATGGGCGACACGGAAGGCGCGCTGGCCAGCTATGACATCGCGATCGCGCTGAACCCGAACGAGCCGATGATCTACAACAACCGCGGCAACCTGTACGAGGGCATCGGCCAGTTCGATGCCGCGCTGCGCGAATTCGACAAGGCGATCGAGCTCAAGCCAGACTTCGTCGCCGCCCACTGGAACAAATCGCTGGTGTGCATGCGGATGGGTGAATTCGGCCAGGGCCTGGACGGCTACGAATGGCGCTGGAAAGCCGAGCACCTGGCGGTGTTCCGCGAAAACCGCGACTTCCCCCAGCCGCTGTGGCTCGGCCAGCAGGACCTGGCGGGCAAGACCATCCTGCTGTATGCCGAGCAGGGGCTGGGCGACACCCTGCACTTCTGCCGCTACGTGCCGATGGTGGCGGCGCGCGGCGCGCGCGTCATCGTCGAAGTCCAGCGGCCGCTGGTGAAGCTGATACAGCCCCTGCCCGGCGCCACCGAGGTGATTGCCAAGGGCGACGCGCTGCCGGCCTTCGATTTCCATTGCCCGCTGCTGAGCCTGCCGCTGGCGTTCAAGACCACCCTGGCCACGATCCCGGCCCCGGACGCCTACCTGTCCAGCGACCCCGTCCGGGAAGCCGGCTGGCGTGAGTTGTTGGGCCCTGCCCGCGGTCCGCGCGTGGGCCTGGCGTGGAGCGGCAACCCCGTCCACAAGAACGACCACAACCGCAGCATCCCCTTCGAGGAATTCGCGCGCGTGCTCACGCCGGCCTGCGAATTCGTCTCGCTGCAGAAGGAGCATCGCGAAGCCGACCTGCCGCTGCTCGCGGACAGCGCGGTGCGCGATCTCAGCGAACTGCTGCACGACTTCACCGACACCGCCGCCCTGTGCGCCGCCGTGGATGTGGTGGTGGCGGTCGATACCAGCATCGCCCACCTGGCCGGCGCGCTGGGCCGGCCGGTCTGGATCCTGCTGCCCTATGCGGCCGATTGGCGCTGGCTGGTGGAACGCAGCGACAGTCCGTGGTATCCGAGTGCGCGCCTGTACCGCCAGCAGCTCGGCGAGGATTGGGGCGCCGTGCTGGCGCGCGTGCGCGCCGACCTCGACGCCCTGGCGGAAAGCCGGCCATGAGCGGCCCAATCGAAGCGCGGGCCGAGCGGCTGTTCGCCCAGGGCCTGGAGTGGCACCGCCAGGGCGCGCTGGGCGAGGCGCTGGCGGCGTACGAACAGGCGCTGCAGCTGCAGCCAGGCTACGCCGAGGTGCTGCACCACATCGGCATCCTCGCCTACCAGACCGGCGACTACGCCACCGCGGAACAATTCCAGTACGCCGCCCTCGAGATCGACGGCGGCGCGGTGGCGGTGTGGAACGCGCTCGGGAACGTCCTGAAGGCCTGCGGCCGCCACGAGGCGGCGCTGGCCGCCTACGCGCAGGCGCTCGCAATCGACCAGGAATACACGGACGCCCATTACAACTGCGGCAACACCCTGCTGGCGCTGGGCCGTCACGAGGAAGCGCTGGCCGGCTACGACAGGGCGCTCGCGCTCGATCCCGGCCTGGTGCAGGCCTGGAACAACCGCGCCGTGGCGCTGCAGCAGCTCGGGCTGCTGGCGGAAGCGCTGGCCAGCATCGACGCCGTGCTCGGGCTGCAGCCGGGGCATGCCGAAGCCCACAACAATCGCGGCAACCTGCTGATGCGCCAGCGGCGCAAGGAAGCGGCGCTGGAAAGCTTCGAGCGCGCACTGGCCTGCCGCCCGGACTATGCCGACGCCCTCGTGAACCGCGCCAGGGCGCTCGATGAGATGGGCCGCTTCGACGCCGCACTGGAAAGCCTGGATGCCGCGCTGAAGCTGCAACCGGAACACGCCGAAGCCCACAACAACCGCGGCAACCTGCTGCTGCGGCTGCGCCGGCACGAGGCCGCGCTGGACAGCTTCGCGCGGGCACTGGCCTGCCGCCCGGACTACGCCGACGCCTACGTCAACCGCGCCAAGCTGTTCAAGGACCTGGGACGCCTCGATGCGGCCCAGGCCGACCTCGAGCACGCCATCGGACTCGATCCGGAACTCGCCGCCGCACACTGGAACCTCGGCTTGCTGGCGCTGCTGCGCGGACGCCTGGCGCAAGGCTGGCAGGGTAACGAATGGCGCTGGAAGGTCGACCAGCTGATGCAGGACGGCGAACTGCAGCGCTTCGAGCAGCCGCTGTGGCTGGGCGAGCAGGACCCGGCGGGCAAGACCATCCTGCTGTGGGCGGAACAAGGCCTGGGCGACACGATCCAGATGGCCCGCTATGCCGGCCTGCTGGCGGCGCGCGGCGCCGGCGTGATCCTGGAGGTGCAGCCGGCGCTGATGGGCCTGCTGTCCGGCTCGCTGACCGGCTCGCAGTCCAGCTTCACGGCGCGCGTGCTGGCGCGTGGCGAGGCGCTGCCCGACTTCGACTTCCACTGCCCGATGATGAGCCTGCCGCTGGCCTTCGGCACCGAACTCGCCACCATCCCGGCCGCGCCTTCCTACCTGCGCGCCGCCCCCGAGCGGATCGCGCAGTGGAATACGCTGCTGGGCCCGGCCGCCCGCGTGCGCGCCGGCCTGGCCTGGAGCGGCAATCCGGACCACACGAACGACCATCACCGCAGCATCGCCTTCGCCGAATTCGCGCAGGCGCTCACGCCGGCCTGCGAATTCGTCTCGCTGCAGAAGGAGGTCCGCGCGAGCGATGCGACGGCCCTCGCCGCCGGCGCGGTGCGCGACTTCGGCGCGCAGCTGCACGACTTCGGCGACACCGCCGCCCTGTGCGCCGTCATGGACGTGGTGGTGACGGTCGACACCAGCATCGCCCACCTGGCCGGCGCCCTCGGCAAGCCGGTCTGGATCCTGCTGCCGTATGCGCCGGACTGGCGCTGGCTGCTGGAGCGCGGCGACAGCCCCTGGTATCCGGGCGCGCGCCTGGTCCGCCAGGGATACGGCGAGGACTGGAGCGCCGTGCTGGCCCGGGTGCGCGCCGACCTCGATGCGCTGGCGGGCGGCCCCAGATGAGCGGCTTCATCGATCCGCGGGCCGCGCATCTGTTCGAACAGGGACTCGCGCTGCATCGCCAGGGCGCGCTGGGCCAGGCCCTGGCCTCCTATGAGCAGGCCTTGCTGCTGCAGCCGGGCCAGTTCGACCTGCTGCACCACATCGGCATCCTCGCCTGGCAGGCCGGCGACCTCGCCACGGCGGAGCAATTCCTGCTGGCCGCCCGCGAGACCGGCGACGGCGTCTCGGCGCTGCACGGCAACCTGGGCAATGTGTTCAAGGCGGGCGGCCGCCTCGAGGAAGCGCTGGCCAGCTATGCGCGGGCGCTGGAGCTGGACCGCGCCAATGTGGACGCCTGGTACAACTATGGCAACACCTGGCAGGCGCTGCGCCGCTTCGACGAGGCGCTCGCCTGCTACGACCAGGCGCTGGCGCTGCAGCCGGACGATGGCCCGGCCTGGAACAACCGCGCCGCCGTCCTGCAGGAACTCGGACGCCACGACGACGCCCTGCACAGCTTCGACTCGGCGCTGCGGCTCCAGCCCGGCAATGCCGAGGCCCACTGGAACCGGGCCCTGCTCCATCTCCGCCACGGCCGCTTCGCCGAAGGCTGGCGCGGCTACGAGTGGCGCTGGCGGGTCTCGCACCTGTCGGTGTCGCGCCAGCGGCGTGACTTTGTACAGCCGCTGTGGCTGGGGGAACAGGACCTGGGCGGCAAGACCATACTCCTGCACGCCGAACAAGGCCTCGGCGACACCCTGCAGTTCTGCCGCTACGCCACGCTGGCGGCGGCGCGCGGCGCCCGCGTCATCCTCGAGGTGCCGCCCACTCTGGTGAACCTGATGCGCACCCTGGCCGGACCGGCCATGGTCCTGGCGCGCGGCGAGGCGCTGCCGCCGTTCGACTACCACTGCCCGCTGATGTCGCTGCCGCTGGCTTTCGGCAGCGCGCTCGAAACCATCCCCGCACCGCCGGCCTACCTGCGGGCCGATGCCGCCAGGGCCGCCGCCTGGACCGCCCTGCTCGGACCGGCGGACAGACCGCGCGTGGGCCTGGCCTGGCGCGGCAGCCAGGAGCACAGGGACGACCAGCGGCGCAGCATCGATTTCGCCACGCTGGCGGAGATCCTGAGCCCGGCCTGCGACTTCGTCTCGCTGCAGGACCGCCACCGGCCCGAGGATGCCGCCCCGCTCGCCGCCAGTCCGGTGCGCACCTTCGGCGCGCGCCTTGCCGACTTCGGCGACACGGCGGCGCTGTGCGCGGCGATGGATCTCGTCATCACCGTCGACACCAGCATCGCCCACCTGGCCGGCGCCCTCGGCAAGCCGGTCTGGATCCTGCTGCCGGCCGCCACCGACTGGCGCTGGCTGCTGGATCGCAGCGACAGCCCCTGGTATCCGCGCGCGCGCCTGATCCGCCAGCGGCGCGGCGAGCCCTGGAGCGCGGTGCTGGCGCGGGTGCGCGACGGGATTGACACTATGACAAACCCGGCCAAGCAGTGAAATAGCAGGGATTCATTGCTCTTAAGTTCGGATGAATCCGGCCGTTAACTAGGTACATTACAGTCCGTTCAAATCGAAAAGTTTCACACGGAGGTTCAAGATGTTTGGAATGACGCCACGCGGCGTGCAAGCTTACGCCAAGGTAGGGTTGGAGACCTCGGTGGTCGCCGCGTCGCCCCATGAGCTGATCGTCCTGCTGTTCGACGGCGCACTCGCCGCGATCCACTCCGCACGCCTCCATATGAAGGCAGGCAAGATCCAGGAAAAAGGCGCATCGATTTCGCGCGCCATCGAGATCGTCAACGACGGCCTGCGCGCCAGCCTGGACAAGAAGGCCGGCGGCGACATCGCCAACAGCCTGGACGGTCTTTACGGCTACATGACCGACCGCCTGCTGCAGGCCAACCTGAAGAACTCGGTGGACATGCTGGATGAAGTGCAGGTCCTGCTGGTCGACCTGCGCGACGCCTGGGCCTCGATCGGCAAGACGCCGGCGGCGCCTGCGGCAGTCCCGAACGCGGCACCGATCCTGGCGAGCGCCTGATGATGACCGGCGACGAAATGCTGTCGACCTACGAGACGCTCGAGCGCATCACCGGCGAAATGCTGAGCGCCGCCCGCAGCGCACAGTGGGACCGCCTGGTCGAACTCGAGCAGTCGTGCACCCTCCACGTGGCGCGCCTGCGCGACAGCGGCGAGGTGGCCCTCGCCCCTGAAGGACGCCAGCGCAAGGTGGAGCTGATCAAGAAGATCCTCGATGCCGACCGCCACATCCGCGACCTCACCATGCCGTGGATGGAAAAGCTGTCGGCGATGATCAACAGCACCACCACCCAGCGCAGGCTGGTCAACGCCTACGGAGGCGTCTGAGGCGGAAATGGCCACGCGCCTCACTTCCACCGGCGCGAATCCGGTCGGCCAGACCGTGCCGGTCGCCGGCATCGAGGCGACCGGCCAACCCCGCCAGCAGGCGAGCCAGCCCACGCTGGCCAGCCTGCTGGGCAAATCCTTGCAGGCCCAGGTGCTGGCGCGCTTGCCCGACGGCAGCTTCGTCGTGCGCATAAACGACCTGGCCGCACGCCTTTCCCTGCCGCCCGGCACCCAGCTCGGCACCCAGTTGCCGCTGACCCTGGTGGCGCTGACCCCGCGTCCCACCTTCCAGCTCCAGACCGGCCAGGGCAGCGCCTTTGCCGAAACCCGGCCAGCGCCTCCCGAGGGCGACTTCCGGCAGGCGCTGCCGCTGTCCTGGATCGGCGGCGGCGAAGCGGCGCCGGTCCGTGCCGCCGCCATGCTGGCCACCAGCCTGGCGGCGGCCAGGCTGCCCGAGGCGGGCGCCGATACCGAACATGCGTCGATCAGCGCCGCCGGCAAGCTGCTGGGCGAGGTGATCGCCGCGGCCCAGAAGGATGGCGCGGCGGCGGCAGTCGCCGGCCGCACGCCGCTGCTGGCGGCGCCGAGCGCGGACGCCGCCCGGGTCGCGGCGGCGCTGCAGGAGGGGCTCGCGAAGAGCGGCCTGTTCTACGAGGCGCACGTCGCCGAGTGGGCACAGGGCGCGCGTCCGCTGGCCGACCTGGCCGCCGAACCGCAGGCGCGCGGCATGCCGCCGCCCTCGGATCCGGCCACCGCCCAGCTCATCAACCAGCAACTGAACGCCCACGAGCAGGCGCGCGTGGCCTGGCAGGGCCAATTGTGGCCGGGCCAGGAGCTGCGCTGGGAGATCGAGCGCGACGCGCCCGAACGCGAGCCGGGCCGGCATGACGGCGATGGCGACGGCGATGGCGCCCGCGGCAGCTGGCAAAGCAGCCTGCGGCTGCGCTTCGGACAGCTGGGCGAGGTCAAGGCGCAGGTCGTGCTGACCGGCGACCAGCTGCACATCCGCCTCGACGCGCCGGAATCGGCACGCGCCCTGCTGGAAGCCGGCAGCGGCCGCCTGGCCGACGCCCTGGCCGCCGCCGGCACGCCCCTGAACACCCTGGCGATCCACGGCGATGACGAGCGCCGATAACAGCCGCCGCCAGCATGCGGTGGCGCTGGCCTATGGCACCGGTGATCCGGCGCCGAAAGTGGTGGCCAAGGGCCAGGGCCTGGTCGCCGAACAGATCATCGAACGCGCGCGCGGCGCCGGCGTGTTCGTGCACGAGTCGAAGGAACTGGTGGCGCTGCTCATGGAAGTCGACCTCGACCGGCAGATTCCACCCCTTCTCTATCGCGCCATTGCCGAACTGTTGGCATGGCTTTATTATATTGAGTCAGCGCAAGCTACCGGCCAGGCCTTATCCCCGCCCCCGGACACGAAGCGACTCCTGCAACCAGAAGAATCACCGGTTGGAACAGATGCAAGCAATCACTGATGCCGAACTTGAAGCCTGGCACGACTATGAAGTGGAGTCGCGCAGGGAAATCGTCGCACTGCTGCGCCAGATCGCCGAAAAGAACCAGCTCGTCCGCGTGCTGATCCGGGGCGAGGCCGACGTCTGCGTCACCTCGATCCTCGACGTCGATCCGGACACCAATACCATGGTGCTCGACCGCCCGGTCAGCCGCGAGCAGAGCGAACGCATCGTCGCCGCCGGCACGGTGCGCTGCGAAACCTCGCTCGACAAGATCCGCATCCTGTTCGGCGCGGACGGCTTGCGCGAGCTCAGCTACGACGGCGGCACCGCGGTGCGCGCCAACATCCCCGCCAGCCTGATCCGCCTGCAGCGCCGCGAGTTCTACCGGATGGCGACCCCGGTCAGCAATCCGGTGCGCGTGACCATCCCCCTGGCCGCCGAACTGGGCGGCAAGCTCGAGACCTTCCCGCTGGCCGACATCAGCTGCGGCGGCATCGCCATCCTCGACAACAAACAGGTGCTCGGCACCACCATCGGCGAAACCTACGTCGGCTGCCGCCTGGAGCTGCCGGACATCGGCCCGGTCATGACCTCGCTGCAGATCCGCAACTCGCTGGACATGACTCTGCTGAACAACAAGACCAACCGCCGCCTCGGCTGCCAGTTCGTCGACATCTCCCGCGGCAACCTCGCCGCCGTGCAGCGCTACATCACCAAGCTCGAGCGCGAACGCAACGCCCGCCTGGCCGGCCTGGTCTGACCCGCTGAAATTCGGGGTCAGAGCACTTTTTGGCTGAAATTCGGGGTCAGAGCACTTTTTTGATCAATTTTGCTCCGTCAACAAAAAAGCCGCTGTTCCGGCGCCCCAGCGGGGGCGACGACAGCGGCCTGTTTTTTATTGCCGAAAGGGCATTGCGCAAAAAAGTGCTCTGACCCCGAATTTGTCCCAAAAAGTGCTCTGACCCCGAATTTTAGACTTGCATGTTCATGATGTCGTGATAGGCCGACACCAGCTTGTTGCGCACCTGCACGGTCGCCTGGAAGGTGATGCTGGCCTTCTGCATTGCGATCATCGTATCGGACAGGCTGACCGAATCGTCGCCGGCGGCGAACTTCTTGCCCATCTCGTCGGCCTGGTCCTGGGCCTTGCTGACGTTGTCCAGCTGGGCTT
Source organism: Massilia sp. 2TAF26 (assembly GCF_052115005.1). Classification (NCBI taxonomy): domain Bacteria; kingdom Pseudomonadati; phylum Pseudomonadota; class Betaproteobacteria; order Burkholderiales; family Oxalobacteraceae; genus Massilia; species Massilia sp. 2TAF26. The sequence continues at coordinate 34,173 of NZ_JBFRFV010000011.1, read as the reverse complement.
TCAGCGCATCCGAAAAGCTGACCTTCGACGACGACTCGACGCCTTCCGCGCCGCCCGTCTTGCCCAGGCCGCCGATCCCGCCGATCCCGCCCACGCCGCCGGAAGCCAGCGCCGATGCCGCGGAGCCCGCCGAGGGCATGGCCGGCCTGGTGGCTGCCGCCTTCAGTTGCGCCATCATCGCTTCGATACGGCTGCTGTCGATTCCGCCGATATTCATGTCCGCCTCTTGAAAACAGGTTCATTCAGGCTGTCAGAATATCAGCGCCCCAGCAAGGCCTGCCTTTGAGCAGCACCGTAAACACCCCCCTTTTCCCGGTATTGGATGTTGCCGTACGGCTTCATAATGGCGTTCAACTACCCTACATCCCCGACCACCAACCATGGCAACAGCAGCGGAACCCCTCCTCGACGACGATCTCGGCGCCCACGCCGAACCCAAGCCGAAGTATTGGGAAACCCCGATGGGCAAGAAAGTCGTCATCGGCGGCGCCATCGCGGCCGCCATGGCCGTCATCGCCGCGATCTGGCTGTGGAGCTCGGCGCCCGACTACAAGGTGCTGTTCTCGAACTTCAGCGACCGCGACGGCGGCGCGATCACCGCGTCGCTCGACCAGATGGGGGTCAAGTACAAGTTTTCCGAAGGCGGCACCGCGATCCTGATCCCGGCCGAGCAGGTGCATAACGTGCGCCTGAAGCTGGCCGCCCAGGGCCTGCCGCGTGCCGGCAACGTCGGCTTCGAGCTGCTCGAGAACCAGAAGCTGGGCACCTCGCAGTTCGTCGAGCAGGTCAATTACCAGCGCTCGCTGGAAGGCGAGCTGGCGAATTCGATCCAGTCGGTGTCGGCGGTGTCGTCGGCGCGCGTGCACCTGGCCCTGCCGAAGCCCTCCGTGTTCGTGCGCGACCAGCAGAAGCCCACCGCCTCGGTGCTGCTCAACCTGCAGCCGGGCCGCGCCCTCGACCAGGCCCAGGTCAGCGCCATCGTGCACCTGGTGGCATCGTCGGTGCCGGAACTGACCCCGTCCAACGTGACCGTGGTCGACCAGAACGGCACCCTGCTTTCCGACACCAGCGCCAAGAACGGCAAGCAGCTCGATCCGAACCAGCTGAAGTACGTCGAGGCGCTGCAGCAGAACATCGTCAAGCAGGTCGAGTCGATCATCGCCCCGATCGTCGGCCAGAACAATGTGCGCGCCGAGGCGACCGCCGAAGTGGACTTCGCCCAGGTCGACACCGCCGCCGAGCTGTACAAGCCGAATTCGCCGCCGGAACCGCAGGCGATCCGCAGCCAGCAGACCTCGGAGTCGACCGGTCCGGGCAGCCAGAACCCGTCCGGCATCCCGGGCGCGCTGTCGAACCAGCCGCCGGGCGTGGCCACCGCTCCGATCGACGGCGCCGCCCCAAGCGCCGGCCAGCAGACCGGCAATGCGGCAGCGGCCGCCGCCCCGACCAGCAAGAACGCCACCACCAATTACGAAGTCGACAAGACCCTGCGCTTCGAGCAGAAGCCGATGGGCGGCATCAAGCGCCTGACCGTGGGCGTGGTGGTCAACTACCGCCGCAGCGTCGATCCGAAGACCGGCAAGGTCGTGATCAAGCCGCTCAGCGCGGCCGAAGTCGCCCAGATCAACGAACTGGTCAAGCAGGCGATGGGCTACAACCAGGCGCGCGGCGACACCCTGAACGTGGCCAACGCCCCGTTCGACGGCGTCGACAAGCCGGCCGACGTCACCCCGGACTGGTGGAAGGACCCGAACAACCTGCCGATGGCGAAGGACGTCGCGAAGTGGGTGTTCATCGCGCTGGTGCTGCTGTTCCTCTGGTACCGCATCCTGCGTCCGATCATGAAGCCGGTGATGAAGAAATTCGACCAGGCGGTCGAGATGCCGCCGGAGCCGGAACCGGAAGAACCGGAGCCGGAACCGGAGCCGGACCACGATGAAATCGCACGCATTACGCGCGAAGCGGAAGCACAGAAGCAGGTCATCGTCTACAAGAGCAACCTGGAGATGGCCAAGACCCTTGCGCAGAACGACCCGCGCATCGTGGCAAACGTGATCAAGGAATGGCTGGGCGCCGAATAAGACATGAGCGACAAAGACAAAGACAAAGACAACGTCAACAAGGCGGCCATCCTGATGCTGGCCCTGGGCGAATCCGAAGCGGCCGAGGTCATGAAGTTCCTCGGCCCGCGCGAAGTGCTCAAGCTGGGCGCGGCAATGGCGCAGATGAAGGCGGTCCAGCACGAGGAAGTGACCACCGTGCTGGGCGAATTCCGCGAACGCGTCGACCTGCAGTCGACCGTCGGCCTGGACTCGGACGAGTACATCCGCCAGGTGCTGACCAAGGCGCTCGGCGACGACAAGGCCGCCGTGCTGCTGAACCGCATCCTGGGCGGCAAGGACGCCTCCGGCATCGAAAGCCTGAAGTGGATGGACTCGCCCTCGGTGGCGGAACTGATCCGCAACGAGCACCCGCAGATCATCGCCACCATCCTGGTCCACCTCGAGCGCGACCAGGCCTGCGAGATCCTGGCATACTTCACCGACCGCCTGCGCAACGACGTGGTGCTGCGTATCGCGACCCTGGACGGCGTCCAGCCGGCCGCCCTGCGCGAGCTGAACGACGTGCTGACCAAGCTCCTGTCGGGCAACGAGAACATCAAGAAGTCCTCGCTGGGCGGCGTGCGCACCGCGGCCGAGATCCTGAACTTCATGAGCGGCGAGCAGGAAAGCTCGGTCATGGAGAACATCAAGAACTACGACAACGACATGGCCCAGAAGATCATGGACGAGATGTTCGTGTTCGATAACATCATCGACATCGACGACCGCGGCATCCAGCTGCTGCTGCGCGAAGTGCAGTCCGAGATGCTGATCATCGCACTGAAGGGCGCCTCGCAGGATCTGCGCGAGAAGGTCTTCAGGAACATGTCGCAGCGTGCGGCCGAGATGATGCGCGAAGACCTCGATTCGAAGGGACCGGTGCGCCTGTCCGAAGTGGAATCCCAGCAGAAGCAGATCCTGCAGATCGTCCGCCGCCTGGCCGACGAAGGCCAGATCGTCCTGGGCGGCAAGGGTGAGGACTCGTTCGTCTGATGGTGAACTCGAAAGACGTCCAGCCCATGTTCAAGCGCTGGGAAATGACCTCCTTCGGCGACGAGCGCGCAAGCCGGGTCGCCGAACGCCAGGCGGCCGAAGCCGCCGCCGCGCAAGCCCAGGCCCAGGCACTGGCCGCCCAGCGCGCGATGGAAGCCGCGCCGCCCCCCATGGCGCCGGCAATCGGCGAAGAGGAACTCGAGGCGATCCGCGAAGCGGCGCGCCAGCAGGGTTATGCCGAAGGCCATGAAGCCGGCCTCGCCACCGGCCATGCCAGCGGCTACGAAGACGGCCTGGCCGAGGGCCGCGCCGAAGCCGCCGCCGAACTGAGCCACCTGCAGGGCATCGCCGCCGACTTCGGCAAAGCTGTCACCCAGGCCGACGAAGCCATCGCCGCCGACGTGCTGGAACTGGCCCTGCACCTGGCGAAGAACATGGTGCGCACCGCCTTCGAAGTGCGCCCCGAACTGATCCTGCCGGTGGTGCGCGAAGCGGTCGACTACCTGCCGACCCTGCAGCAGCCTGCCCTGCTGGTCCTGCATCCGGAAGACGCCCTGATCGTCCGCGGCGGCATCGGCCACGAACTCGAAAAGACCGGCTGGCGCATCGTCGAAGACGCCCACGTCGCGCGCGGCGGCTGCCGCATCGACACCGCCAGCAACCAGATCGACGCCCAGATCGCCTCGCGCTGGCAGCGCCTGGCGCATGCGCTGGGCCGCAACGTGGAGTGGCTGGGATGAACGAAGCAGCGGGCCTCGACCGCCACACCGCGCGCTGGAAGGCCTACCTGAAGGACTGCGGCAACGTGCTCGATTTCGTCGAGCCGATGCAGGTCTCGGGCCGCGTCACCCGTGTGGCCGGCCTGGTGATGGAATGTGTCGGCCTGAAGCTGGCGGTGGGCAGCGCCTGCACCATTCCGGTCGCATCGGGCGCGCGCATCGAGGCTGAAGTGGTCGGCTTCGAGGGCGAGCGCCTGTTCCTGATGCCGCAATCCGACGTCGAAGGCGTGGTGCCCGGCTCGCGCGTGTTCCCGGTCGAGCCGAGCGTGCCGAAGCCCGGCAGCGTCGATCATCCGCGCCGCCGCCCGATGGACCGCGCGCGCCACCTGCCGGTAGGCTGGGGCCTGCTGGGCCGCGTGGTCGACGGCGCCGGCCGCCCGCTGGACGGCAAGGGCCCGCTCGACAGCACCGAGATGGGCCCGCTGAACGCGCGCCCGATCAACCCGCTGGAGCGCGCGCCGATCTCGGACACCCTGGACGTCGGCATCCGCGCCATCAATTCGATGCTCACCGTCGGCCGCGGCCAGCGTCTCGGCCTGTTCGCCGGTACCGGCGTCGGCAAATCGGTGCTGCTGGGGATGATCGCGCGCTACACCACCGCCGACGTGATCGTGGTCGGCCTGATCGGCGAACGGGGACGCGAGGTGAAGGAATTCATCGAGCAGATCCTGGGCGAGGAAGGTCTCGCCCGCTCCGTCGTGGTGGCGGCACCGGCCGACTCGCCGCCGCTGCTGCGCATGCAGGGCGCGTCCTACGCCACCGCCATCGCCGAGCACTTCCGCGACGAGGGCAAGAATGTCATGCTGATCATGGATTCGCTGACCCGCTACGCGCAGGCGCAACGCGAGATCGCGCTGGCGATCGGCGAGCCGCCGGCCACCAAGGGCTATCCGCCTTCGGTGTTCGCCAAGCTGCCGGTGCTGGTGGAACGCGCCGGCAACGGCCAGGAAGGCGGCGGCTCGATCACCGCCTTCTACACCGTGCTGTCCGAGGGCGACGACCAGCAGGACCCGATCGCCGACGCCGCGCGCGGTATCCTGGACGGCCACATCGTCCTGAACCGTAGCCTGGCCGAAGCCGGCCACTATCCGGCGATCGACATCGAACAATCGATCTCGCGCGCGATGCACAACATCACCTCGCGCGAGCACCAGCAGGCGGCGCGCACGCTCAAGCAGCTGTACTCGCGCTACGAACGCTCGCGCGACCTGATCAGCGTGGGCGCCTACGTGGCCGGCACCGATCCGGTGCTGGACAAGGCGATCGTCCTGCACGAGCGCATCGAGGCCTTCCTGTGCCAGGAAATCCACGACAACGCCAATATGCTGCAGAGCTTGGGGGAATTGACCTCTCTGTTCGGCTGATTGAGCGAAGCCCGCGGCCGATATACTTGACCTACCATGGCCAACCCCTCCGCACTCCAGACCCTCGTCGACCTCGCACAGCGCGAGTCGGACAACCGTGCCAAGCGCCTGGGGGTGGCACTGAAGGCGGTCGAGGAAGCCGAACAGAAGCTGCAGATGCTGCTGGGTTACCGCCAGGATTACGCGGACCGCCTGGACCAGGCCCAGATGAACGGGATCACGCCTTTCGCCTACGCGAATTTCGTGGCCTTCCTGGGCAAGCTGGACAACGCGATCAACGGCCAGCACGAAGTGATCAAGCATGCCGAATACAAGGCCGACACCGAACGCAAGGCCTTGCAGGAGAGCGAGCGCAAACGCCTCTCCTACCGCACCCTGAACGAACGCGCGGCGGCCCAGGCGCTGGCGATCGAGACCAGGCGCGACCAGAAGACGATGGACGACTTCGCGGCCCGCACCGCACGCATGAAACGCTGAACGAGACAACGATGCAGACCAATTCCCTTCCGATCCAGCTGAACACCAACGCCCAGGCGCCGGCCCAGCGCAACGGCGCTTCCGCCGGCAGCGACGGCGCCCAGTTCAGCTCCATGCTGTCGAACGAGATGGAGCTGCGCCAGCCGGCGCCAAGCCCCGCGCCCGCGCCCGCCCCGAAGACGGAGGCGCCGAAGCCCAATGCCGCCGACAAGCCGGCCCAGCCCGACGCGGGCGCCGGCGCGCAGGAAGCCTCGAAACCGGAGCAAGCCGCGCAGCCGGCCGATGCCGACAAGACCGCCGAAGCCAGGGACAGCGACGATGCGGACAGCCAGGATGGCAAGGACAATGCGCAATCGGGCCAGGCCGGCGATCCGGCCAGCGCCATGCTGGCCCTGATGGCAAGCCTGCAGCAGCCAAAGGATGCGAAAGCCCTGCCCGCCACGGACGCCGCGGCCCAGGCCTACGACGCCCTGGGCGGCGCCGCCGGCAAGGGCAAGCGCGGCGACGCCGCCCAGCTGGCCGCCTTGCAGGCGGCGATGAAGTCAGTGTCGAAGGACGGCGCCGGCATTGCCACCACCGCCGGTAAAGCCTTCTCCGACACCGCGGCCCTGCGCAACCCGGCCCTGGCCGCCGCCGGCGCCGCCCTCGGCGCGGACGACAAGAGCGCGGCTGTGGATGCGGGGGGCAAGCTGGGCGCCGACCTGCGCGCGGCCCTGGCGGCCACCGCCGGCAAAGGCCAGGCCGAGCCGCAAATCGATACCGCGGAACTCAGCCTGCTGCAGGCGCGCGAGACCGCCGCGGCCCGCGAACCGGCGGCCGCCGTCGCCGCGCTGGCCCAGGCCCAGCCGGCCGTGATGGAAGCCGTGCAGGCCGCCGCCGGCGCCGCCGAAGGACTGAGCGCACGGGTCGGCACCGATGCCTGGGAAAACCAGGTCGGCCAGAAGGTCGTCTACATGGTCGGCAGCGAAGAGCAGACCGCTTCGCTGACCTTGAACCCGCCGGACCTCGGTCCGCTGCAGGTGGTGCTGTCGGTAACCAACGACCAGGCCAGCGTGGCCTTCTCCGCGAACCAGGAAGAAGTGCGCCAGGCCCTCGAGAACGCCCTTCCCCGCCTGCGCGAAATGATGAGCGAGAGCGGTATCGCGCTGGGCAGCGCCACCGTCAACGCCGGCATGCCGGACAGCGGCCAGGCCCAGCAGCAGGCGGCGCGCAATAGCGGCGGCTTCGCCGGCAATGGCCGCGGCCGTGGCGAAAGCAGCAGCGGAACCGAGGATGCGAGCGCCCGTCCAGTCACCCGCACCGCAACGCTCGGCAATCGCGGCATGGTCGACACGTTCGCCTAAGAAACAACAAGATAGCCCCCGATCTCCCCTCTTTTCAATCATTGCTCCTGCTCACTTTTTCCCGATAATGACATAATGACGGGACGAACCACAGCGGGACCGAGGTATCTTGAAAGCGAATCCAAAAATGAAAGCTGATCCGAAAGCGGATGCAGCGGCGGCGCCGGCAGCGGGCGGCAAGAGCAAGCTGTTCATCATGATCGGCGCGGCCGTGCTCGTGTTGGGCCTGGGCGGCGGCGGCGGCTGGTACTTCCTGCACGGCAGCGGCGGCGCCGAAGCGGCCGAGCCGGCCAAGAAGGACCACGGCAGCAAGAAGAAGGGCAAGAAGGAAGCGCCGCCGGAATACCTGGCGATCGAGCCCTTCACCGTCAACCTGCAGCCGGAAAACGGCGACCAGTACCTGCGCGTCGCGTTCACGCTGCAGGTCGTCGGCGCCGAGCAGGCCGAGCTCATCAAGGCGAACATGGCCAAGGTGCGCAGCCGCGTTCTGCTGCTCCTGTCCGGCAAGAAGGCGTCCGAGATCAACACGGTCGAAGGCAAGCAGCAGCTGGCCGGCGAAATCCTGGCCGCGGTCAAGACACCCTTCGAGTCGCACGGCGACGACCAGGATGTCTCGGACGTCCTGTTCACCGAGTTCATTATCCAATGAGCATTCAGTAAGACTTGATAGAGCATGGCCGATAATTTTCTCTCACAGGAAGAAGTCGATGCCCTCCTAAAGGGGGTCAACGGCGATCAGGACGATGTCGCGGCGCCTGAAGACACCTCGGGAGTCCGCACCTATAACCTGGCAACGCAGGAGCGGATCGTCCGCGGCCGCATGCCGACGCTCGAGATCATCAACGAGCGCTTCGCCAGGTATCTGCGGGTCGGCCTGTTCAACTTTTTGCGCCGCAGCGCCGAAGTGTCCGTCGGCTCGGTGCGGGTCTCGAAGTACAGCGAATTCATCCGCAACCTGGTGGTGCCGACCAACCTGAACCTGATCCACATGAAGCCACTGCGCGGCACCGCGCTGATGGTCTTCGATCCGGGCCTGGTGTTCCTGCTGGTCGACAACCTGTTCGGCGGCGACGGCCGTTTCCACACCCGTGTGGAAGGCCGCGACTTTACCCAGACCGAGCAGCGCATCATCATGCGCATCCTCGACATCGTGTTCGAGGCCTATGCGAAGTCCTGGGAACCGGTCTACCCGATCGAATTCGAGTACATCCGTTCGGAGATGAACACGCAGTTCGCGAACATCGCCACCCCGAACGAAGTCGTGGTATCGTGCACCTTCACCATCGAGCTCGGTTCGGTGTCGGGCCAGATCCACTTCTGCATGCCGTATTCGATGGTCGAACCGATCCGCGATGCGCTGACGTCCAGCATCCAGGGCGAGGCCCTCGAAGTGGACAAGCGCTGGATCCGCCTGCTGACGCAGCAGATCCAGGTGGCGGAAGTGGACCTGGTGGCCGTGCTCGGCCACGGCAAGGCGAACTTCGACGAAATCCTGAACATGAAGGTCGGCGACGTGATCCCGATCTCGGTGCCCGAAACCATCCAGGCGACCGTCGACGGCGTGCCGGTGATGGACTGCACCTATGGCGTATCGAACGGGCAGTACGCCCTGAAAGTCGAAAGACTGATCGCCAACAGCGAAACCTTCAACAAATAACACGTAGTACGTAATAGACCCGGAGAATGTCCATGTCCGACACCCAAGACGACCAAAGCAGCCTCGACGACGATTGGGGCGCCGCGATCGCCGAACAGGCGGCCGCGGAAGCCGCTGCGATCGCCAGCCAGCAGCAGGCGGCGAGCGCCGCCGTGTTCCAGGATTTTTCGAACAAGGGCCTGCGCCCGGATACGCCGAACGATATCGACTTCATTCTCGATATCCCGGTACAGTTGACGGTGGAGCTGGGACGCACCAAGATCGCCATCAAGAACCTGCTGCAGCTCGCGCAGGGTTCGGTGGTGGAACTGGACGGCCTGGCCGGCGAGCCGATGGACGTGCTCGTAAACGGCTGCCTGATCGCCCAGGGCGAGGTGGTGGTCGTGAACGACAAGTTCGGTATCCGACTCACCGACATCATCACGCCATCGGAACGTATCCGCAAACTGAATAAATGACGACAAGCGCGCGCCTGCCGACCCTCCTCGCCTTACTGCTGCCGCTGGTCGCCTGCGCGGCCCAGCCGGCGCCGTCCGCCCAGGCACCGCTCGTTCAGACAGCCAGTCCCGGCCAGGATGCGCAGGCGGCCAGCACGGTCGTGCCGCCGGCCGTCCCGGCACCGGCAGCCAACGCGCCGGTCCTGAACCCGTCCAGCCCCAACGCACCCGAGACCACCGTCGGCGGCGGCGCCGCCAACCGCAGCGCGCCCGCGGTCGCCCCGGTCCAGATCCCTTCCGGCTCGGCCACCGGCAGCCTGCTGCAGACCCTGTTCGCCCTGATCGCGGTGCTGGCCGTGCTCGGCGCCCTCGCCTGGTTCCTGAAGCGCTACGGCCCGAAAGCGGGCGCCGGCAGCGCCAACCTGCGCGTGGTCGGCGCCCTCAACCTCGGCGGGCGCGAGCGCGTGCTGGTGGTCGAAGTCGGCAGCCAGTGGATCGTGGTGGGCGCCTCGCCCGGCCGCATCAACGCCCTGGCGACGATGCCGAAACAGGAGGGCGCCGAGATGAGTGGAAGCGGTGCTACGCTGGCCCCACATTCGCAGCCAGCGAACAACTTCGCCGACTGGCTGAAGCAGACCATCGACAAACGTAAGTAAATGCGCAAACAGACTTTCCTGCTGGCGGCCGGCCTGATGGCCCTGTCGCTCGCCGCAGCCACGGCCGCCATCGCGGCGCCCGCCATCCCCGCCTTCACCACCAGCCCCGCGCCGGGCGGCGGCACCGCCTACTCGCTGCCGGTCCAGACCCTGCTCCTGATGACGGCGCTGACCTTCATCCCGGCGGCGCTGCTGATGATGACGAGTTTTACCCGCATCATCATCGTGCTGTCGCTGCTGCGCCAGGCACTCGGCACCCAGACCGCGCCGCCCAACCAGGTGATGGTCGGCCTGGCCCTGTTCCTGACCCTGTTCGTGATGGGTCCCACTTTCGATCGCATCTACACCGAGGCTTATGTGCCGCTGCAGGAGAACCGGATCCAGATGGGCGAGGCGATGGACAAAGGCGCTGCGCCGCTGAAGGGCTTCATGCTGAAGCAGACCCGCCAGTCGGACCTGGCGCTGTTCGTGAAGATCTCGCGCACGCCGGCGCTGCAGGGCCCGGAAGACGTGCCGCTGCGGGTCCTGATCCCGGCCTTCATCACGAGCGAGCTGAAGACGGCTTTCCAGATCGGCTTCGCGATCTTCATCCCCTTCCTCATCATCGACATGGTGGTCGCCTCGGTGCTGATGTCGATGGGTATGATGATGATGTCGCCGGCGGTGATCTCGCTGCCGTTCAAGCTGATGCTGTTCGTGCTGGTCGACGGCTGGCAGCTGCTGCTGGGTTCCCTGTCCCAGAGCTTCAATTAAGGATTGCAGAGAATGACTCCGGAAAGCGTCATCGCGATGGGCCGCACGGCCATGGAAGTCACCCTGATGGTGTCGGCGCCGCTGCTGCTGGTGTCCCTGATCATCGGCCTGGTGGTCAGCATCTTCCAGGCCGCGACCCAGATCAACGAACAGACCCTGTCCTTCATCCCCAAGCTGGTCGGCGTGTTCGTCGCCCTGGTGCTGGCCGGCCCGTGGATGCTGACCGTGATGACGGACTATATGCGCACCGTGTTCACGGGCATTCCGGGCATGATCGGTTGATCTCGTTTACGACCACCGAGCTGTACGCGTGGATCGGGGGCCTGCTGTGGCCCCTGACGCGCATTCTCGGCCTGGTGGCGGCCGCGCCGGTCTTCGGCAATACCGGCGTGCCCTCCCTGGTCAAGCTGACCCTGGGCGTGCTGCTGGCGGCGATCGTGGCGCCGACCATTCCCGCCATCCCCGCCGTCGACCCGACCTCCTGGGCCGGCATCCTGATCGCCGGCCAGGAAATGCTGATCGGCATGGCGATGGGCTTTTCGATGCGGCTCGTGTTCGCCGCCATCGAATTCGGCGGCGAACTCGCCAGCTCCACGATGGGATTTTCCTTCGCCAGCTTCTTCGACCCCAACTCGGCCGGACGCTCCTCGGCGGTCAGCCAGTTCATGGCGCTGGTCGCGACCATGGCCTTCCTGGCCATGAACGCCCATCTGGTGCTGGTGGAGGTGCTGGTCGAAAGCTTCTTCACGCTGCCGATTTCGGGCACCCCGATGTCGCTCGCCGCGCCGCTCGAGATGGCGCGCTGGGGCGGCCGCATCTTTTCGGCGGGCCTGCAGCTCACGCTGCCGATCGTGGCGGCCCTCCTGATCACCAACGTCGCGCTGGCGATCCTGACCCGCGCCGCGCCGCAGCTGAACCTGTTCGGCATCGGCTTCCCGGTCACGCTGGGCACCGGCCTGCTGGTGCTGAGCCTGACCCTTCCCTACCTGAACACGCCGCTGCAGAACCTGTTCAACCAGGGCATCGAGGCGAGCCGCCGGATCCCGCGCATCGGCGCGGAAAGGCCGGGGCAGCCGCGGCCGGCCGCGCCGCCGCCGGCGATCGTGCCGGCGTCCTGAAACAGGACGCCGGCCGGACAGCGCTATGCCGCGGCCTTTCATGATTCGGTCAGGCGACCTTATTCGCAGCCAGATCCCAACCACCGATGGTCGAGCCGCCACCATTGGAAGCCACCCCCGCCCTGGCTGCCTTACCGGCTCAGGCCGCTTCAGGAAAGCGCTACGAGCAGGCAGTCAGCGGCCAATGGCGCCTCACGGCAGCGCTGGATGGCGCCGACGTCGCGTCTCTGGACGAGAAGGAAGCACATCGGCTGGTCGGTCGGGTAGTAAGCATCCGGAGAGAGTCGGTGAAAGCGCGTTACTGCCTGGCGCGCAGCAGCTCTGCAATCTCGCCCAGCTTAGCCTCGATCGAGCGCAGCACGACCAGCTGTTCGTCGCCCTCGCTTTTCTGCTGCGGCGCATGGCGCAAGGCTTCGCGCGCCTGCAGGATCCTGGCGCGGAAGGCCTGGGCGTCGATGATGCCGGTCAGGCGCATGTCCGAGGCCTGGCCGGCGCTGTGTCCGGCGGTTTCGAATTTCAGGGTGCTGAGGTTGAAGTGGCGCAGGATCGGTCCTTCGATGAAGGTCACGTCCTGGATGTTCTCCAGCGGGATGGTCTTTTCGGTGGTGACCAGGATGCCCTTCCGGTAGCGCAGGCTGCGCTCGCCCAGCTGGCATTCGAGCTTGTCGAAATAATGCTGGGCCCACCAACGGCCGACGCCCAGGAACCAGGCGATCGCCAGCGGAATGCCGACGATGGTCAGCATCATCGTGACGCCGATCTGCATCACCAGGAAGGGCTTGATGAGCGGGTTGAATCTTGCGCGGATGGTGATCGGTTCGATGGTCATCGCTCAAGTATATGCCAGCCGGCTCCGCTCAGCTGATGTAGTTGAACAGCGACAGGCCCGACATCGTCTTGAAGGACATCTGCGCCGCCTGCAGCGTCTGCTGCTGCTGGGTGAACAGCGAGATCGCCTTGGCCATGTCGAGGTCCTGCAGGCCGCTCAGCGTGGTCTGATACTGGATGTCCAGGTCCTGGCCGCTGCTGTCGAGGTAGTCGAGTTCCTTCAGGCGCGAACCGACCGAGGCGCGGACCGAGAGGATGTTGTCCAGCGCCTGCCCCAGGTTGGCGCCCGCCATCGTCACGCCATTGCTCATCAGCGCCTTGCCGGCCGGGGTGTCGGTCGGCGTGCGCAGCGCCCCGATCAGGTTGGTCAGGGTGGTGAACAGGGACTGCCTGGAACTCGGCTGCACGTTCATCGAATCGCCGTCGGCCGGCGCACCGTCGATCTTCATCGACATGCCGCCGAAGGTGATCGGCTGGCCGGCCGTATAGGTGCCGGTCGACACGGCGGTGTTCGAGCTTGCGTCGGTCACGGTGTAGGTCGTCACCGTCGGCGAGCCCGTCACCTGGAATTTCAGGCTGTAGTTATGCCCGGTCAGCTGCGAGCTGTCCGTCACGGAGTATGTGCTGGCCACGGCGCTGCCCTGGTTGGCGCTGCCCGGGCTCACCTGGAAGGTGCCGTTCCCGGTCGGGATGTTCTCGAACACATTGCTGCCGGTCTCGCTGATGGCCATGTTGCGGATCGCCCCCACCTTCAGCACGCGCTGGCCCTGGTCGCCCTGGTAGGTGGCGCCGGTCGAGGTCTGCACGAAAGGCATGGTGGTAGTCTGGTAGCCCGAGAACAGGTAGGCGCCGGTGCCGTCGGCCTTGTTGGCCACGCCCAGCAGGTCGGTCATGCGCGCCTCCAGCTCGGTCGCCAGCATGCCGCGTTCGGTATCGCTCAGCGTGCCGTTGCCGGCCTGGACCGTCAGCGTCTGCACGTCTTCCAGCAGGTTGGTGGCGTCGTCGAGCGCGTTCTCGACCAGCGACAGTGAGGTCTTGGCATTGGTGCGGTTGGTGCCGTACTGGCTGTTCATCGACTGCGACTGCGTCACCTCGAGCGCGCGCGCCGAGGCGATCGGGTCGTCCGCCGCGGTCAGGACGCGGCGGTTGCTGGACAGCTGCTGCTGCGTCTTGGCCATCTGGGCCTGCAGCGTATTGAGCTTGGTCGTTCCCGCCGCGAAGATGGCGCTCGTACTGATCCGTAAAGCCATGGTTTGCTCCGCTTATTTATTTAATGACCGATCTGCAACAGCGCGTTGAAGATGGTATCGGCCACCTGCATCACCTTGCCGCAAGCCTGGTAGGCCTGCTGGTACTTCAGCAGGTTGGCCGCTTCTTCGTCGAGGTTCACGCCCGAGACGTTGTTGGCCGCGCCCTGCGCCTGTTCGAGCTGGGTCGCGGCGGCTTCGGCGTTGACCTGGACCTCGCGGGTCTTGTTGCCGATCGCGCTGACGATGTGGGCATAGGACGACTGGTAGGTCGCGGTGCCGCCGTCGAGGATGGTCTTCGACTGCAGGTCGCCCAGCAGGCTGGCGTTGCGGGTGTCGCCCGGCCCGGTATTGCGCTGGATGGTGAAGGTGTCGCCGTCCTTCGGCAGCCCCGTCAGCGTAAAGCTGATGCCGGCCACGGTATAGGTGGCGCCGTCCTTGAACGGGACCGGGTCGCCGGCGGCGATCTCGGTCTGGGTGCCGCCGACCATCATCGTCACCTTCTGGCCCGCGGGCAGGCCGCTCAGGTTACCGCCCGAGTAAGTGAGGTTCACCGGACCGGTGAGCGGCGATGCGAGGTAATCCTTGGTGACCGTGCCGGCGCTGATCTTGGCGGTGCCGTTGTTCGTCAGCGGAATGCTGGTCGAGATCGGGGAGCCGGCCGCGACCTGGGACTGGTCGGTCAGCGCCAGCTTGAAGTTGGCGGCGCCGTTGATGGTCGGGCGCACCAGGAAGTTGTCGCCGGCGGCGGCGCTGCCGCTGATCGAGAACGACAGGCCGTCGATGACCTGCGGGTCGCCCTTGATCTCGGTGGCCGTGTTGTCCGACAGGCGGTAGACCATGTACTTGCTGCCGTCGTACTGGACCTTGTAGTCGCTGGTGGTGAGCTGGGTGGCGTCGACGACCGTGGCGCTGACCTTGGTGGTGCTGGTCTGGTTGTTGTTGACGTTCTTGGTGACCTCGGCCGGCGACACCGTGAAGAAGTCGCCGCCCGGATTGCCGTTGGCGTCCACGCCCAGGTGGTGCTGGTCGTTGAAGGTCTGGGCCAGGCTCAGGGCGATGCGGCCCAGCGAATTCTGCGCAAGGTCCAGCGACTGGCTGCGGAATTCCAGCACGCCGCCCAGTTCGCCACCGGCCAGGGCGCTCTCCGGAATCGGCGACACCTTGGAATTGGTGACGTAGGCGACCGTCATCCGGGTCTGGTCGGTGGCGGAGCCGACCGCCGCCAGCTGGAAGGCGCTCGAGCCGACCACCAGCGGCTGGCCGTTACCGATCGATACCGTCAGGCTGTTGTTATCGCCCGGAATGACGGTCGCCTTGACCTGCTTGTTCAGCTCCATGACCAGCTGGTCGCGCTGGTCCAGCAGGTCGTTCGGCAGGTTCAGGTTGTCGCCCGCAGCGAGCTTGCCGATCTGGTCGTTCAGCTTGGCGATCTGGCCGGCATAGCTGTTGATGAGGTTGACGCTCGAGGTGACCTGGGTGTTGACGCCCTTGCGGATCTCTTCGAGGCGCTGGTTCATGCTCTGGAAGCGGGCCGCCAGCGTGTCGGCGGAACTCAGCAGCGCGCCGCGCGAGGGCACGCCGGCATGGTCGCCGGTCAGGTTCTGGACCGACGAAAAGAAATCCTGCAGCGCCGGCGACAGGCCGGCCGTGGAATCGGACAGCAGGTTGTCGATCTGGGTCACCTGCGCCTGGTAGGCTTCGAGTCCGCTGTTGGCCGCCTGCGCGGTACGCACCTGGGCGTTCAGGAACTCGTCCGAATAGCGCTTGACCTGGGCGATCTGGGTGCCGGTGCCGTAAAAGCCATTGCTGCCCCCCATCGAAATCGACGTTTCCTGCACCACCACCTGGCGGCTGTAGCCTGCCACGTTGGCGTTGGTGATGTTGTGGCCGGTCGTCGTCAACGCCGCCTGGGCGGCGTACAGACCGGACTTGCCGATGCTGAGGAGGGACATGTGCTCTTCTTCCTGTGTACTCTGTTGTTTTCGGCAAGACCCGCTAAAACTTTAAGCAAGCGAGTGCTTGATGATCCGCGACAGCTTGGCCGCGTACTGCGGATCGGTGGCGTAGCCGGCGCGCTGCAGGCCGTGCGCGAAGGTGGCGGCGTCGCCGCCATGGGCCAGCACCTTCTCGTAGCGCGGGTTATTGCTGAGCATCTTCGCGTAATCCTTGAAGGCGTCCGCATGCGAGGCGTAAGAGCGGAATTTCTCGACGCGCGTGTGCGGCTGGCCGTTCACATACTCGGTGGTGACGGCGGTGGCGACCTTGCCTTTCCAGCCCGGGCCGGCCTTGATGCCGAACAGGTTGTTGCTGGAGGTGCCGTCCTGGTTGCGGATCACGCGCTTGCCCCAGCCGGTTTCCAGCGCGGCCTGGCCCAGCATGAACTTGGCCGGCACGCCGGTGACCTGCTCGGCTTCCTCGGCGGCGTCGGCCAGCTTGTCCTGGAAGGCGCGCACGTGGGCCGGCTTGCCGGCGTCGCTGGTGCTGCGCGCAGAGCCGGTGATGCCGGAGGCGGAAGTGGAAGCGGAAGCGGCGCCGTCGGTCGACATGGTGTCGGCGTCGCGCATCAGACGCGCGGTGCCGGCGCCGCCCTGCGCGGTGCCGGCGTCGGCGCCGATCGCCAGCGCGCCCGACTGCATCTGCTTGGCCAGCGCCTGGCCCTGCTGCTGCACCGACAGCTGGCGCACCAGCACGTCGGCCAGGCCGATGCCGCGCTTGGCCAGCTTCTGGCTCATCTGCTGGTCGAGCATGGTGGTGAAGGTGCGGGTCTCCTGGCTGTCCATCGGACCGTCCTGCGGCGTGGCGTCGCGCATGCTCTTCATCATCATGTTGACGAACATGGATTCGAACTGCGTCGCCGCGCCTTTCAAGGCTTCGGGCGAACCGGCCTTGGCGGACTGTTTCAGGTCGCCCAGGCTGTTGGTATCGAGCGCGAATTTTCCGGACAGGTCAGAGGTCGAGCCGAGCATGGTTTGCCTTCCTGTTTAGATGATCTCGAGTTCCGCGCGCAGCGAGCCGGCGGCCTTCAGCGACTGCAGGATCGAGAGCAGGTCTTGCGGGGTCGCGCCGATCGCGTTCATCGCCTTCACGACTTCGGCCAGCGAGGCGCCATTGTTCAGCATGATGACGCGACCAGCGTCCTTCTTGACCGAGGCCGACGGGGTCTGGGTCACCACGGTGGCGCCGCGCGAACCGGGCTGCGGCTGGCTGACCTGGGTATCGGCGCCGATCGTCACCGTCAGGTTGCCGTGCGAGATCGCGCAGGTGTCCAGGGTCACCGCGCGGTTCATCACGACCGAGCCGGTACGTGCATTCAGGATCACCTTGGCCGCGGCTTCCGACGGCCTGACGTCCATGTTCTCGAGGATGCCGAGGAAGGACACGCGCTGGTCGCTCGACGACGGCACGCGCACGCGGATCACGCGGCCATCCAGGGCGGTGGCGATGCCGGGGCCGAACTTGTCGTTGATCGCCTCGACCACCCGGCTGGCGGTGGAGAAGTCGGTGGTGTTCAGTTCCAGCTTGACCTGGTTGTCGGCACCGAGGTTCGATGCCACCGCGCGTTCGACGGTGGCGCCGGCCGAGATGCGGCCCACCGCCAGCTGATTCACCTGGGTCGAGGCGCCGCCGCCCGAGGCTCCCGCGCCGCCGACCAGGACGTTGCCCTGGGCCATGGCATACACCTGGCCATCGGCGCCCTGCAGCGGCGTCATGAGCAGCGTGCCGCCGCGCAGGCTCTTCGCATTGCCCATCGAGGACACGGTCACGTCGATGGTCTGGCCGGGCTGGGCGAAGGCCGGCAGCGAGGTGGTGACCATCACGGCCGCCACGTTCTTCAACTGCAGCTGGGTGCCGGCCGGCAGGCTGATGCCCTTCTGCTGCAGCATCGCCATGATCGACTGCACGGTGAACGGCGTCTGGGTGGTCTGGTCGCCGGTGCCGTCGAGGCCGACCACGATGCCGTAGCCGGACAGCTGGTTCTGGCGCACGCCGCCGAAGCTGGCGATGTCCTTCAGGCGCTCGGCCTGGGCCGGGGTCGACAGGATCGGGCCGATCAGGGCGGTGGCCAGGATAAGCAGCTTGAAATTCATAGTCATCGTCTAGTCAGTTGGGGTCGGAGCCCACCCGAGTGAACCGGGCTCTGCCCCCAAATATTAGTCAGTTGGGGTCAGAGCCCACCCGAGTAATTCGGGCTCTGCCCCCAAATATTAGTCAGTTGGGGTCAGAGCCCACCCGAGTAATTCGGGCTCTGACCCCAAAAATTTAAAATGGCAGCATCGACTGGAAGAAGCGCGACATCATCGAGGTCAGCTCGGCGCGGTCGATCGTGCTGTTGGTGCGATACTCGACGCGGGCGTCGGCCACCAGGGTCGACGACACGATGTTGCCGGGCTGGATGGTGTCCGGATTGACCATGCCCGAGAAGCGGATGAATTCGATCCCCTTGTTCATCGCGACCTGCTTTTCGCCGACCACGATCAGGTTGCCGTTGGAGAGCACTTCCGAGACCGTCACGCCGATGGTGCCGGTGAAGGCGTTCGACGCGCTCTGGGTGTCGCCGTCGGCATACTTGTTGGCGGTGCTGGCGGAGATGTTCGCACCCAGCTTGCCGGCAAGCGGACCCGGCACGCCGAAGCTGGCGCTGCCCGACTTGTTGCCGGTGGCGGCGCCGCTCTTGTTGGCCGAGGTCTTTTCGACGATGCTGACGGTGAGGATGTCGCCGATGTGGCGCGCGCGGCGGTCCTCGAACATCGGGCGGAAGCTGCTGCTGTTGTAGATCGCACCTTCGGAAGGCAGCCCGGCGTCGGCGATCATCGGGCGCACCGAGGTCGGGCCCTTGACGATCGAGGTCGGGGTGCTGGCGCAGCCGGCCAAGGCCAGCAGCGCCGCAGCGATACTAAGAACGTGTTTCATAACTGAGCCAGCTTCTGCAGCATCTGGTCGGAAGTGGTGATCGCCTTCGAGTTGATCTCGTAGGCGCGCTGGGTCGTGATCATGTTGACCATCTCCTCGACCACGTTGACGTTCGAGGTTTCGACATAGCCCTGCATCAGCGCGCCGGCGCCGTTGGTGCCCGGAGTGTTGGCGTTGGCGGTGCCGGAGGCGCCGGTTTCCACGTACAGGTTCTCGCCGCGCGATTCGAGGCCGGCCGGGTTCACGAAGGTGTTCAGCTGGATCGAACCGATCTGGGTCGGCGCGGTCTGGCCCGGGGTGGTCACGGAAACGGTGCCGTCGCGGCCCACGGTCAGGGACAGCGCATTGTTCGGGACCGTGATCGGCGGCTGCAGCACGTAGCCGCTGGAGGTCACCAGCTGGCCGTTGGAATCGGTCTGGAAGGAGCCGTCACGGGTATAGGCCTGGGTGCCGTCGGGCAGCAGCACCTGGAAGTAGCCGGCGCCGTTGACCATCACGTCCTTGTCGTTGCCGGTCTGCTGGGGATTGCCCTGGGTGTGGATGCGCTCGGTGGCGACGGTGCGCACACCGGTACCGATCTGCAGGCCGGACGGCAGCTGGGTCTGTTGCGAACTCTGCGCGCCGGGCTGGCGCACGTTCTGGTACAGCAGGTCCTCGAACACCGCACGCGACTTCTTGAAGCCGTTGGTGCTGACGTTGGCGAGGTTGTTGGTGATGACGTCGAGGTTGGTCTGCTGGGCTTCGAGACCGGTTTTTGCGATGAATAAGGAACGGATCATGGTGTTCTCCATACGGCGACGGAACCCCATCGCCCACCATGAAATTATGTCCCAGCAGCAATCAAGTCAAAGCGAGGATCTGGGTGGCTTTCGTCGCGTTATTCTCGGCGTTCTTCAGCAGGCTCATTTGGGTTTCGAAGGAACGCGCCAGCGAAATCATGTTCACCATCGAGTCCACCGCCGACACATTGCTGCCCTCGAGGGCGCCGCCGGCCACGGCCACGGCGGGATCGGCCTGGGCGCTGCTGCCGTCCTTGAGGCGGAACATGCCGTCGTCGCCGCGCACCAGGTCGGCCTCGTTCGGATTCACCAGCTTGAGGCGGCCGAGCACCGTCGGCGCGGCCGGCGTGGTGGTGGTCGACATGGTCGAGATGGTGCCGTCGCTGCCCACCGCCACCGTCACATCCGGCGGAATCGTGATCGGACCGCCCTCGCCGGCAATGGTCATGCCGTTCGAGGTCTGCAGGATGCCGTTGGGGCTGATCTGCAGCGAACCGTTGCGCGTGTACGACTCGGTGCCGTCCGCATTCTGCACCGCGATCCAGCCCTTGCCCTTGACCGCGACGTCGAGATCGCGCCCGGTCACCTGCAGCGGACCGGAAGAAAAATCGGCGCCAGTGGTGTTGTCGACCACAAAAGCCCGCGTCGGCAAGCCCTCGCCCTGGACCGGCACGGCACGAAACGTATCGAACTGCGCCCGGAAACCCGTGGTGCTGAGGTTCGCCAGGTTATTCGACGTCGTCGCCTGCTGTTCCAGGATGTGCTTGGCGCCACTGGCTGCCGTATAAATCAACCGATCCATGTTTTTCCAGTCCCTTCAATTCGGGGTCAGAGCACTTTATTGTCGAAATTCGGGGTCAGAGCACTTTTTGAGGAAATAGCTAACGAGCATATGCAGGCCCTGGCTCTCCAGTGCAACGCCCATCGGACGCGCGCTTTTTTTGCCGGCGGCACATTGCTGGAAAAAGTGCTCTGACCCCGAATTTCCAGCGAAATGTGCTCTGACCCCGAATTTTATTAGCGCATGTTCACCAGCGTCTGCAGCACCGAGTCCTGGGTCTTGATGGTCTGGGCGTTGGCCTGGTAGACGCGTTGCGCGGTGATCATGTTGACCAGCTCGGCGGTCAGGTCGACGTTCGAGGCTTCGGTGGCCGAGGATTGCAGCACGCCCAGGCTGCCGGTGTCGGGGGTGCCGACCAGCGGGGAGCCCGAGGCCGAGGTTTCGGCGAAGGCGTTGTTGCCCAGCGGTTCCAGGCCGCCCGGGTTGGTGAAGTTGGCGAGCACGATCTGGCCCAGCGGCTTGGTCTGGCCGTTGCTGTACTGGCCGAGGATGGTGCCGTCCTGGCCGGCCGAGAAGCGCTGCAGGTGACCGGCGGTGTAGCCGTCCTGGGTGGTCTTTTTCTCGCTGGTGTCGGCGCCGTACTGGGTGGTGCCGGCAAAGTTCAGCTTGATCGGCAGGCTGGCATTGGCGCCGGTCGGCGGGTACACCGGCAGGTTAACGGTCAGCGGCAGCGTCTGCGGCGACATCAGTTGCGCCGACAGGGCGCCGTTCGAGTCGAAGTTCAGGTGGCCGACCGGCACCGACGGCACGGAAACGGCCTTGGCGATGTCCTTGTCGATCTGGTCCGGGCTGTAGCCGGCGGTGTTGCCGGCGCTGGTGGCCGCGCTCTGGATCGCGGCGATGGTCGCGGGGCTGGCGCCGGCGGCGGTGGCGGCGCTCACGACGGCGCTTGATGCCTTGCTCGCATAGTCGCTCAGTGCGGCCGAGATCGCGTTGGCATCCGGCGGCACCGCCTTGGTGGCGGTCAGCCAGGTGTTGCGCGCGGCCTGCACGCCGGCGTTCTGCTGCCCGGCCGCGGCCACGTTCACGTTGGTCAGTTCGGTGCCGTCGCTGCCGGCGTACACGTCCCAGGTACCGGCGCCGGTCTTCACGTAGTACAGCGACATCACATGCGCGTTGCCCAGCGTGTCGTAGACATCGACCGGGGTCTGCTTGTTGTAGGTGGTCGGGTCGTCGGCATTGAACGGGAAGTTGGTCGGCGGGGTGGCGCGCGAATCCAGGTTCAGCGAGGTGTCGACCTTCGACGTCGGCACCGGCTTCAGGTCGGCGGTGCTGATCTGCAGGGGCGTCGGCGAGCCCGCCAGGATCTGGCCGCTGGGGCCGACGCCGTAGCCGGTCAGGTTGGCGCCCTGCGGGGTCACCAGGTAGCCGCCCTTGTCGAGCGAGAACTGGCCGTTGCGGGTGTACTGGACCAGGCCCGAGGTCTCGGTGCGGAAGAAGCCGGAGCCGTTGATCGCGATGTCGAGCGGATTGCTCGAGGTCTCGATATTGCCCTGGGTGAACTGCTGGGCGATGCCGGCCACGGCCACGCCGATACCGGCCTGGTTGCCGCCCGCGCCGTTCAGCGAACGCGCGTAGACGTCGGCGAACTGCGTGGTCGAGCCCTTGAAGCCGACCGTGCTGGCGTTGGCGATGTTGTTACCGATGACGTCCAGCGATTTCGCGGCGCCGTTCAAGCCGCTCAGGCCCTGTTGGAAAGACATGTTCTGCTCCTAGAATTTACAAGACTTGCTTGATGTCGGCCAGCGCAACTCCACCCTTGCCGGGCAGGTTCAGCTTGACGCCGTCGGTGCTGTTGGTGGTGACCGAAGCCACGCTGTCGAAGGAGAGCGTCTTGGCGTCGCTCAGCTTGTCCGCGCCCTTGGTCGCGGTGACCTGGAAGGTGTAATTGCCGTCGGCCAAGGTGATCGGCTTGCCGTTGCTGTCGAGCTTGGTGGCATCGGGGACGCCGTCCCACGCCAGCGGAATCACGCCGGCCTTCTGCTTGCCCAGGTCCATGGACTGCACGATCTTGCCGTTCTTGTCCATGATGTCGACCTTCACGCTGTCGGCGTCGGTGCCCAGTTCCACGCCGAGGATGCCCTTGCTGCTCGACAGGGTCACGTTGCTGCCGTCGACCAGCACGCCGTGGCCGATCAGGCTGGTCGCCTGCATCGCTTCCGAACTCTGGTAGCTGGATTTCAGCGAGTTCAGGGTCTCGTTCAGCTTGTTCACGCCGGTCACGGTCTGCAACTGCGCCAGCTGGCTGGTGACCTGGGCGTTGTCGAGCGGGTTCAGCGGATCCTGGTTCTTCAGCTGGGTGACCAGCAGGGTCATGAACTTGTCGGTATCGGCCTGCACGCTGTCGCCGCTGGTGGCCGCGGGCTTGCCGTTCATGGTCGCCATCAGGTCGTTGATGGTGGTGGTCGATCCGGTATTGGTATTCACGGTGGTCATGGATAGGGGCTTTCAGTGTTACTGACCGATCGTCAGGGTCTTGAGCAGCATGGTCTTGGCCGCGTTCATGGTTTCGACGTTGGTCTGGTAGGAGCGCGATGCCGACAGCATGTTGACCATCTCGTCGACCACGTTCACGTTCGGCATCGTCACATAGCCTTTGCCGTCGGCCAGCGGATTCTTCGGGTCGTACACCTGCTTCATCGGCGACGGATCGTCCACCACTTCGCGCACCTTGACGCCGGTGGAGCCGGACGCCACCGGCACGGCCTCGAACACGACCTGCTTGGCGCGGTAGGCTTCGCCGGTGGCGCTGGTGGCGCTGTCGGCATTCGCCAGGTTGCTGGCGGTGGTGTTCAGGCGCTGCGACTGGGCGCTCATCGCCGAACCGGCGACATTGAATACGTTAAATAGCGACATGGTTACTGGCCTCCCTGGATGGCGGCGAGCAGGTTGCGGATCTGGTGGTTGATCATGGTGATGCCGGCTTCGTAACGCAGCCCGTTGTCGGCGAACTGGGTGCGCTCGGTGTCCATGTCGACCGTGTTGCCGTCGACCGCGCCCTGGGATACGTTGCGGTACAGCACCGGCGTGCCGTCCGTCAGCGCCTTGCCGTCCGCCGCCACCGGGCCGTTGGCGATATGGCCCTGGGCGGTGGTGGCCAGCCCGCCCTGCTGGGCACCGCGTGACAGCGCGCTCTGCAGCGCGTTCGAAAAATCGATGTCGCGCGCCTTGTAATTGGGCGTATCGGCGTTCGCGATATTGGACGCCAGCAGTTCCTGGCGCTGCGAGCGCAGGCTCAGCGCCGTTTCGTTAAAACGCAGGTAATCGTCGAGTTTGCCGATCATGCCGCCTCCGGGCCTTCACTTATTGGACAGCATCGATCATACGGGCCTGTTGAGTCTTCCAATCGGGCAATAAAGAGACCCAAACCGCGGCTATTCCAGGTTTCAGTACCGGATCGGGACGCCTAAGATGGCAGCATCGAATCTCCTCGCAAGCCTTTTTCCCATGCTCCGCACCCTGTTTGTCTCCCTGTTGGCCGCTCCTCTGCTCGCCCTGCCCGGCCTTGCCGCGGCCGCGACCGGCGTCCAGAACGTGAACGCGCTGCGCGCCGTGGTCGAGCAGTTCCTGCTGACCCAGACCGCCGGCCTGCCGGGCGAAGTCTCGGTGAAGGTGGGCGCGGTCGACGCCCGCACCGCGCTGGCCAGCTGTCCGGCGCCCGAAGCCTTCCTGCAGCCGGGCGCGCGCGCCTGGGGCAAGACCACGGTCGGGGTGCGCTGCACGGCGCCGTCGAACTGGACCATCTATGTACAGGCCCAGGTGAACGTGAAGGCGGACTACGTGGCGGCGGCGGTGCCGCTGGCCCAGGGCCAGCCGGTCGAGCAAGGCCAGCTGATGTTGGTAAAAGGCGACATCGCGGCGATGCCGAACGGAATCATCACCGACATGGCGCAGGCGATCGGGCGCACCCCGACCGTCTCGCTGGCGGCCGGCACGCCGCTGCGCCTGGACACTCTGCGCAGCAAGCCGGTGGTGCAGCAGAACCAGGCGGTACGCCTGGTCTTGACCGGTAACGGTTTTTCGGTGTCGTCCGAGGGCCGCGCGATCGGCACCGCCGGCGAAGGCCAGGTGGTACAGGTGCGCACGGCGTCCGGCACGGTGGTCAGCGGGACGGCGAAGGCCGGCGGCCTGGTGGAAGTCGCGTTTTGAGCTTGAGAGTATCCTAAAGTTTTCGGCAGCCAGGCCGTTACAGAATGCAGATCCCGGGCTTTCTGTTCCGAACTGCAAAGGATAATGCTGTGAAAATCAACGATACCCTCAAGAACAACGCAGGCGTTCAGGCGAACAATACGCCGCCCGCCAACGCGAAAAGCGCCGACAACGCGGCGGCTGCCGTTGCCAGCGCGACCACGCCCGCAGCATCCGACACCGTGCGCCTGTCCTCGCAGGGCCAGGCGCTGGCTGCCGGCGGTACGAATCAGGTGTTCGACGCCAAGAAAGTCGAGCGCATCAAGGCGGCCATCGCGGATGGCCAGTTCCAGGTAAATTCGGAGAAAGTGGCGGATGGCCTGCTGGAAACGGTACGCGACCTGCTGCACTCCCGCAAACGATAGATAAGACATGGCCATTGCATCCCCCGGCGCAACGCTGCGCGACGAACAGCAACTGATCGGCTCCATCGTGGAGCTGATGAAATCGGAACAGCAGTTCCTGATCGATGCGGATGCCGATGGCCTCGCCAACATTACCCCGAAGAAGCTGCAGCTGGCACAGAAAGCGGCCGAGCTGGCACGACTGCGCCACAAGGCGCTCGGCACCGCCGGCTTCCCCGCCGGCGAGACCGGCATGGAGCCCTGGCTGGCGGTGGGCGGCAACGCCGACGTGCGCGCCGACTGGAACCGCCTGCTCGAACTCACGCGCGAAGCCAAGGAACTCAATCGCGTCAACAGCATGCTGGTCAACAAGCAGCTGGCGCACACCCAGAACATGCTGAACGAACTGCGCCCCGCTTCGGCCGGCGCCGCCGTGTACGGCCCGGCCGGCCAGGCGCTGGGGTCGGGGCCTTCGCGGCGGTTCGTGGTCGGCTAATTCCGCCGTCCCGCGAAATCACCGTCGGGGCGGGCAATGCCCGGCACGACGATCAGCCGCCCTGCTCCCTCAGTAACTCCTCCACCCGCTCCGCCGTCACCGGCCGGCTGAAGTAGAAGCCCTGCATCCGGCTGCAGCCATGCGCGCCCAGGAAGTCCAGCTGGGCGGCGCTTTCCACGCCTTCGGCGATCACCTCCAGCTTCATCGACTGCGCCAGTGCGATCACCGCCTTGACGATGGCGGCGTCATCGCCTTCGGTGGCGTCGCTGCCGGCGATGTCGGACACGAAGGAACGGTCGATCTTCAGGCAGTGGATCGGGAAGCGTTTCAGGTTGGCCAGGCTCGAGTAGCCGGTGCCGAAGTCGTCGACGGCCAGGTGCACGCCCATGCCAGAGAGGCGCTCCATGGTGTCGGCGGCCGCGGCCGGGTTCTCCATCAGAACGCTTTCCGTGATCTCCAGCGTCAGCCAGGACGGTTCGCAGCCGGTTTCCCGCAGCAGGCGCTCGACGTTGGCCGCCACGTCGCGCTCGCGGAACTGGCGCGCCGACATGTTCACACTCATGCGCGGCGGCGCGCCGCCGGTCAGTTCCGCAAAGCGCGCCTGCTGGCGCAGCGCCTCCTCGAGCACCCACTCGCCGATCGGTACGATCAGGCCGGTTTCCTCGGCCAGCGGAATGAAGTCGCCCGGCGCCACCATCGGACCGCCGTCCGGCTGCCAGCGCAGCAGCGCCTCGATGCCGACGATGCGCCCGCTGTCGGCATCGACCTGGGGCTGGTAATGCAGCAGGAACTCGCCGCGCAGCAGGCCGCGCTGCAGGCCGTTCTCGATGCGCAGGTGCTGCTCGGCCTTGACGGCGAGATCGGCCGCATAGAAGGCGTAATGGTTGCCGCCGCTGCCCTTGGCGCGGTACATGGCGCTGTCGGCCGCCTTCAGCAGGGCTTCGCTGTCGCACCCGTCGCCCGGGTACATGGCGATGCCGATGCTCCCCGACGGGAACACCTCCTGGCCGCACAGCGCCAGCGGCTGGAACAGGCTCTCGAGCAGCTTGGACGCCACCAGCGCGGCATCGTCCGGCCCGGCCAGGTCCGCCAGCACCACCACGAATTCGTCGCCGCCCTGGCGCGCCACGGTGTCGCTCTCGCGCAGCACGCCGGACAGGCGGCGCGCGATCTCGACGATCAGCTGGTCGCCGGCCTCGTGGCCAAGGCTGTCGTTGACGTGCTTGAAGCGGTCGAGGTCGATGAACATCACCCCGACCTGACGGCGCGCGCGCTGGGCCTGGGCGATCGCCTGCACCAGGCGGTCCTGCAGCAATAGCCGGTTCGGCAGTCCGGTCAGGGCGTCGTGGCTGGCCATGCGCAGCAGCGCTTCCTCGGCCTGCTTGCGGCGCGAGATATCCTCGACCGCGACGATCAGGCGCAGCTGGCCGGAGGCGGCTTCGCGCATGGTCGAGGCGCTCAGCGCCACCCAGACCTCGCGCCCGTCCTTGCACAGGTAGCGCGTCTCGCGCTGGAAGTCGCGGACTTCTCCTGCCACCAGGCGCGCCACCAGGGATTTGTCCTCATCCAGCTCGTCCGGATGGGTGATCTGGTGGAAGAAGCGCTGCAGCAGTTCGATCTCGGTATAGCCGACGATACCCGACAGCCTGCGGTTCACGCGCAGGAAGCGCCCTTCGCGCGACAGCAGCGCGATGCCGACCGCGGCCTGGCTGAAGGTCAGTCGAAAGAACTCCTCGCTCTCCTGCAGGCGCAGCCTGGCCTGGCGGCGGAAGGTGACGTCCTGGCCGATCAGGAGCAGCAGCTCGTCGCCGGCCTGGCGGGTGCGGCGGATGTTGAACTCGAACCAGCGCACGCCGTCCGCGTGGCCGTACACCGGCACCACCACCGCATCCTGCGGCGCGCTGGTGCGCAGCGCGGCCGTCACCCGCTCGCCCAGTTCCGGCGCCGGAATCAAGGCTTCGAGTTCGGGGTGGGCGCCGAGCACGTCCTCGGGAACGCCGAGCATGGCGCTCATGGTGGCGTTGATCGAGCGGACGCGGAGTCCGGCGTCGACCACCAGCAGGCCGGCCGGCATGCCGTCGATGACCTGCTCCAGGTAGTTCTTGTACTGCAGGACGCTGCGCTGGCCGGCGTGGCCGTAGGTGTCCAGGGCCAGGCCGATATCGAAGGCAACCACCTTCAACACCGCCTTGTAGGCGGCGCCGAAGCGCGCCGGATCGCCTTTCAAGCGCTCCCACAGCAGCGGAATCATCTCGGCCAGGTATTTGCGGTAGGCGCCGATATACCACTTCGGCTCGAGGCCGATGCTCTGGTGTACCACGCCGACGCGCAGGCGGTCGTGCACGTAGTCCGGGCCGTAGTCGCCGGCGGTCAGGCTGTGGAAATACACGCTCAGGGTGTCGTGCAGGCGCGCCATGACGGCATCGTCCTTCAGCAGCGCGCGCAGTTCGCCGAACTCCAGCAGGTGGTTGTAGAAGGCTTCGGAAAAGGAGGCGCCGTCGGCGCCGGTGAGGGCGTGCACTTCGCGCAGCAGGGCCTCGTCTTCCCCGCCCAGTTCGAGGAAGCGCTTGCGCGCCGCGATCTCGCGCTCGTCCAGTCCGATCTCGCTTGCGATCGCTGCCACTGAATTGTCTGATCCGCTCATAAACCCATGTTCGATGAATGCGCCCGACGATGGTTGCGCCCATCGGGCGCGCTAATGCGGCAGCCACCGCGGCAGGCGCAAGCGCGGTGGTTCGGGGGTGCTGTGGGACGCATCTCGTGGGTCAGTTACGCGCGTTGTTTGGGCAGCGCAAGAGCGGTCAGGACGCGGGAATTTCTGTCGTGAAACTCATATGTTCTTCCAGCATCATTACATTCTAACAATCGTGCACTGCACCAAGAAACCTAATCTGTGACAAACAATCAATCCGTTGCGCTAAAGCCTCACTCATCGTGTGGTTTCTTGCGGCACGGCAATATTCCCGGGCGTCCGGCTTGCTACAACCGTTTTTTGGACAAGCAGAGGGAGGAAACATGGACTGGAAAACGATCATCGGGGCGGCGCTGGCAACGGGCCTGCTGGCCGCGTCCGGCGCCGCGACGGCGGCCGCCGACGTCACGATCCGGGTCGCGCCGGAACGCCAGAACCTGGCGAAGAGCGACAACGTGGTGGTCGACGTCAGCGTCACCAACGCGACCGCGGCCACCCAATACCTGCTGAAGTGGCAAACGCCGTTCGGCGCCATCGAGGCCCCGCTGTTCGAGGTCACGCGCGACGGCCTGCCGGTGCGCTACCTGGGCATCCTATTTCTGGGTATGGCTGAACATGACCGCGTCGGTCTTGATATCGGCCGCGGAGTCGAGCTGGCGCACGTCCGCCAGCGCGCTGCCCTCGTAACGGATCACATAGGTGTGCGTGCCGGGCCGGAAGGCGTAGGCATGGGTGATGTCGATGGTGTGCGCGTGGGCCGAGTGCGGCGCCAGCTCGACGTAGTCGTCCAGGGTCAAGGGGCCGCGCTTGACCATGCGGCCCGTGTACGGCACCGGCGCCTCGCCGGGATGCTCGCGCAGGTCGAACAGGCGACGCGCCAGTTCGGTATCCGCCGCGATCTCGCGCGGCAGGCCGACCCTGCGCTCGCCGCGGTTCTCGATCCTGAACGTCACCAGCACCTTGTCATGCCTGGCGTCGACGCTCAGGCTCGCATGCACATTCATCAGTTCTCCTCCATCGGCGCGCGCGGCGGTGGCCGTCATGAGCCACAGCGCGGCGCACAGCATCGTTCGTCTGCGCATCGACATCTCCTGTCGGGTTGAACGATTGTGCTCCGGCATGGCTGAAATGCCAAGCGTGCGCAGGGTGGATTACTCCGTGCCGGTCCCGGCCAGGATGGTGACGGCCACGCGCCGGTTGCGCGCGCGCCCGACGGGATCGTCGTTGGGCGCGATCGGCTGGTTGGCGCCGCGCCCGATCGCCGCCAGGCGGCGCTCCGCCACCCCGTTCTCGATGAACAGCCGCACCACGGTCGTGGCGCGCACCGCCGACAGCTCCCAGTTCGAGGGGAAGGCCGCGTTGGCGATCGGGGTGGTGTCGGTGTGGCCCTCGACCTCGATCGCATGCGGGTCGTCCTTCAGCAGGCCGGCCACGGTGGCGAGGGTTTCACGCGCATTGCCAGTGAGGCCGGCGTCGCCCTCGTCGAACAGCACGCTGGCGTTGATCTCGATGGTGATGCCGCGGGCGTTGCGGGTGACGCGCACCTTGCCGCTGTTGACCAGCGGCGCCAGCACGCTGTCGAGCTTGCGCGCCAGCAGGTCGAGGCGCTCGCGCTCGCGTTTGGCCGCCTCCGCACGCTTGTGCGCGATGATGTTCGCCAGCGGCAGCGGCAAGGGGTCGGTTTCGACCGAGGGATTGATTTTCGTGGCGGCGCCGCGCCCGCCAAAGGCGTCGCCGAGGGCGTCCGACAGCACCTTGTACTTGCCGACGTTGACCACCGAGACCGCGTACATCACGACGAAGAAGGCGAACAACAGGGTGATGAAATCGGCGTAGGAGATCAGCCAGCGCTCGTGGTTCTCGCTGTCTTCGACGAAGGGTTTGCGGCGCGCCATGTGCCCGGCCCGATCAGTGCTGCGCCATCAGGCAGGCGATGCGTTCTTCGAGCACGCGGGTGGTGTCGCCGGTGGCGAGGTCGTGGAACACGTCGGTCAGGATCTCGTACTGCAGCACGCGCTCGGCGACGATCCCTTTGAGTTTATTTCCCACCGGATGGAACAGCAGGTTGGCCAAGCCCACGCCGTACACCGTGGAGACGAAGGCGACCGCGATGCCGGCGCCCAGGCGCGAGGGGTCGCTCAGGTTTTCCATCACGTGGATCAGGCCCAGCACGGCGCCCAGGATGCCGACCGTCGGCGCATAGCCGGCCGCCGCCTCCCAGATGCGGGCGGCCTGGCGCTCGCGCATCTCGTAGCTGTTAATCTCGGTTTCCAGCAGGCTGCGCAGCTTGTCCGGATGGATGCCGTCGATCACCAGGCGCAGGCCCTTCTGGATGAAGGGATCGGCCTTCGCCATGTACTGTTCCAGCGACAGCAGGCCGTCGCGGCGCGCCGACAGGCTCCACAGGTGGATTTCGCGCGCCAGGTGCTGGCGGCGGTCGGGCGGCGGCGCGAACACCCAGCGCAGCATGCGCAGGCCGCGGATGAAGGCGGATTTCCTGGTCTGTAGCAGGACGGCGCCGAAGGTACCGACCACCACGATCGCGAACGCGGCCGGCTGCACCAGCGAGGAGAACTTGCCGCCGTCGAGAGTGTGGCCGACGATGATGCCGGCGATCGCCAGCAGCAGCCCGAGCAGGCTGGCTATGTCCACGCGCGCTCCCGCAGGTAGGCGCGCAGGCGGGCCACGGCCTGGCTGTGCAGCTGCGAGACGCGCGACTCCGACACGCCCATCACCGCACCGATCTCCTTGAGGTTCAGCTCTTCCTCGTAATACAGGCCCATCAGCAGTTTTTCGCGCGGCGGCAAGGCGTCGATGGCGTCGATCACGGCCTGGCGGAAGTCGGTTTCCATCAGCGCGCGCAGCGGGTCGTCCTCGTCGACGGCATAGCGGTCGAGGAAGCTGTCGCTGCCCTCGTCGCCTTCGCCGCTGTGGAAGTCTTCGTAATAGAGCAGCTGGTGGCCGCCGGAATCGCCCAGCATCTCCTGGTAGTCGGCCAGCGGCAGCTTGAGCGATTTCGCCACTTCGGATTCGCTGGGCGGACGGCCGAGCTGCTGCTGCAGCGCGGCCATCGCCTGCTCCACCTTGCGCATGTTCTGGCGGGTCGAGCGCGGCATCCAGTCGCTGCTGCGCAGTTCGTCGAGCATGGCGCCGCGGATCCGCAGTACCGCATAGGTCTCGAACTGGGCGCCGTGGTTCTCTTCGTAGCGGCCGATCGCATCGAGCAGGCCGATCATGCCTGCCTGTACCAGGTCATCGACTTCGACGGACGGCGGCAGCTTCGCCTTCATCTGGTGGGCGAGACGCTTCACCAACGGCATATGCTCCGTCAGCAAGTGATTCTTGTCCGCTTTCCCTTTAACCGTGTACATTTTTGCTTATTCGTATTCTCTTATGCCGCGTGGCTCATGCCTGTCGCAAAACGGCCGGCCAGGCGGCGGAATGCCACCGAAGCGCCCGCCAGCGGGAAAGCGTCGACCACGGCCCGCCCGAGGCGTGCGGCGCGGTGCAGGTACTCGTCGGCGGGTACGGAACCCATCGAATTGAGTGTTACCGCCAGGTAACGTGTTGCCGCTGATGACATATTATCGTATACCACCTTCGCCTCGGCTTCGGTAGCGCCGGTGACAAGGATACCGAAGGGACGGCGGCCCAGATGCTGGGACAGGCGCTTGATCAAGGCATAGGCATTCGTGATGGATGTCGCGCCGGTCGAGACCTGGACCACGATCTCCGACGAGGCCATGATCGGCACCGGAAAGCCGCCCTCCTCGCTGAATTCGCCGTCGACGATGACGATGCTGCCGGCCGCCTGCTTGACCAGCACGTCGAAGGTTTTCGCCAGGCGGCGCGCATCCTCCGTCGCCCCCGCGTAGGCGGGGGGCCAAGTTTGCTGGCGTCCCCGGCCACTCACAGGAACTTGGGTTCCCGCCTCCGCGGGAACGACGCTATTCATCGTCACCACCGAAAAGCCCTGCGGCGCCGGATGGATCACCTGGTTCAGCGCACACTCCTGGCGCGCCACCTGCAGCAGGCCGGGACCGCGGTCCACGCCCAGGCGCCGGGCCACGCCGTAGTCGCGCTCGCAGGCGTCGACGATCAGCACGTCGTTGCCGCTCTGCGCCAGCGAGGCGCCGAGGTTGATCAGCATGGCGCCCTTGTCGTCCTGCGGGGTCGCCGAAAGGAAGGTCACGATGCGCGGCTTGGGGCCGGCCAGCATCCGCCGCAGGCCTTCGGCCTGGTCGAAGTCGAAACTAGCCAACATACACCTCGCGCAGCGAACGGTCGCTGTTCAGGTTGCCGAGGCCGGCCATCATCAGCGGCAGGTCGGCGTCGGAAAACTGGGCCGCGGCCTCCTTCTTGTTGCGGAAGGCGCGGTCGACCAGCATGGCGCGGTCGGCCAGGTGCAGGTCTTCCGGCACGCGCTGGCCGGTCGACACGTAATACAGGTTCAGCTTCTGGCGGATCATCACGTCCAGTACACCGCCGATCGAAGCGGCTTCGTCCAGCTTGGTCATGATGCAGCCGGCCAGGCCGCTGCCCTGGTAGGCGCGCACCACTTCGTTCAGGGTCTCGTTGGTCGAGGTCGCGTTCAGGCACAGCAGGCGCTGCACGTTGGCGCCGCTCTCCGTCAGCATGGCCACCTGTTCGGTCACCATCTGGTCGCGCTGCGACATGCCGATGGTATCGATCAGCACGGTATGCTTGTTGCGAAGCTCTTTCAGGGCGATCCGCAGGTCGGCCTCGTCCTTCACCGAGTGCACCATCACGCCGAGGATCTTGCCGTAGATGCGCAGCTGCTCGTGGCCGCCGATACGGTAGGCGTCGGTGGTGATCAGGGCCAGCTTTTCCGCGCCGTGGCGCATCACGCAGCGCGCCGCCAGCTTGGCGGTGGTGGTGGTCTTGCCGACGCCGGTCGGGCCGACCAGGGCGAACACGCCGCCGCGGTCGAGGATGGCGTCTTCGTCGCTCATGGTGGTGATGTTGCGCGCCAGGACGGTCTTGATCCAGCGGAGCGATTCGGCGGCATCCTTGCCGGCCGGGAGCTTGTCTACAAGATAGCGCGACAGGCTGGCCGAAAAGCCGGCGCCCAGCATCTCGCGCAGCACGGCGGCCTTCTGCGGCTCGCGCTGCTGGGTGCTGCCCCAGGACAGCTCGGACAGCTGCGATTCCATCATGCCGCGCATCGCGCGCAGCTCGCTCATCATGCCCTGCATCTCGGCGGCGGCGGCGCTGGCAGCCGCGCTTGCTGCCGATTCCTTGGCCTGGGCGATCGCGGCCGACATCATGGCCGTCATCGCGGCCATGTCGAAGGCTGGCGCTTCCGGCTGCGGGGCGCGGCGGTTGGCGTAGGTTTGCGGGGCCGGTTCTTCCAGGTCGTGGAAGGACGGCATGGCCGGGCGGGCCATCGGCGTGCGGGGCGCTGCTGCTGCCGGCTCGGCCGGGACTTCGAATGACGGCGCGCTGTAGGGGCGCGGTGCCGGTCCGTCGATACGGCCCGCTGCATGCAGCGTGCGGGCCGCTGGTGCCGCCGGCGCATCGTCCAGATGGTTCAGCTGGGGGCGCGGGGCCGCCATTTCCGACTCCGGCGCCGGCGAAGCCAGCGAGGCGACGTCGTCGTTGTCCAGCGCCAGGATCTCGACCACGCCGTCCACCGGGCGGTTCGACAGGATGACCGCGTCCGGTCCCAGGGCATCACGCACTTTGCGCAGGGCCTCACGGGAAGTCGGGGCTGTAAATTTCTTCACGTTCATCGTTGGTCTCCGCTCTTGCAGGCAGGTGTTACGTCAGTCGGTCGCTATTGGTCGGCGGGCGCAGTGGCTCATTCACGTTACAATTATTGACGATGCCTGGAGGAAAGCATCCTTCGAAAAGGGCAAGGAAATCTGCCTATTTCTCCGTGCCTTGCAAATATTTACAAAACTATTTAGAAAGAAGTGTATTGATGAAGATTCTGGTTACCGGCGGCATGGGTTATATCGGTTCGCACACCGTGGTTGAACTGCAGAACGCAGGTCACGAGGTGGTGGTGGTCGACAACCTGTCCAACGCCAACCGTTCCGTGCAGGAACGGGTGACTCGCATCACGGGGAAGGCTTTCGAATTCGTCGAGGCCGACATCCGCGACCGCGCGGCGATGGAAGCCGCGTTCGGCGCGCACAAGGT